>JAJFIO010000307.1 GCA_021774915.1 Alphaproteobacteria bacterium | reverse complement strand
TCAATGCACTGAGAAGTTCGAGGAAACCGCCGATGTCGTGAATGAAAGGTTTTTGCGAAGGAGTCGGATCCTGACCGCCAAAGTTTGAATGGCGGTAAAGCGTGGGCAAGAGAGTGAAGCCAATCCCTGCGTCTTCTGCCGCCTGAGTAATGGCGCTGGCACTGGCCAGACCGGGGACTTCTTCTATGCCCGCCAGATGGTGGAGGTAGTGAAATTCCGCAACAGATGTGTACCCCCCTTTCAGCAATTCAATATAAAGGTAGCGGGCAATGTTTTTGATATCATCGACCGTCAGTTGTCTGAGCATATCATAAAGGGTTTTTCGCCAGGACCAGAAGTCGGCGCCTGCCTGATCATGGCCTTCCGTAAGACCGGCAAAGGCGCGTTGGAAAGCGTGGGAATGCGTGTTGACCATGCCCGGCAGGAGGAGTGGGATTTGATCCTGGCCGCGCGGTGGGACGCTATTATCTTTTATCGAGGCAATGGCGCCTGAAGGCGTTATCGTCAGCGCGATATTTGTCGCCCAGCCATGGGGCAATAACGCCCTATTAGCAAAAATTTCCACACTTTCCGCCATTTCTATAGTTATATATACAACTTTATGTTATCAGATAAGCGCTGAGAGCGGCAAGGACCATTTGCACAAGAAAGGTGAGCCGGTAGGTTGAGTCAAGAAGTGTGGGATACGCTGTGGACAAACGTTCACCTCGCGACGTTTCAAGAGGGAAAGGGCCCTTACGGCATCATCCGCGATGGCGCTCTGGCCGTCCGTAAAAGAAAAATTGTCTGGCGGGGACGGGCCCGTGATCTCCCTCAAGGCGCTGAGCAAAAGACCCGAGACATCCGTGACGGCAAGGGCGGTTGGGTGCTTCCCGGTTTTATCGACTGCCACACGCACCTTATTTTTGCCGGAGACCGTGCGGACGAGTTTGAATGGCGCCTGGAGGGCAAGAGCTACAAAGAGATTGCGACCCAAGGGGGCGGGATCATATCCACGGTTTTAAAAACGCGCTTGGCGAGCGAGGCGGAATTGTTGGAAGCCTCGATGCCGCGTCTCAAAGCTTTTATGCGCGAGGGCGTGAGTACGATTGAGATCAAATCCGGCTATGGTCTTGATACGGAGTGTGAGTTGAAAATGCTGCGCGTCGCGCGCGCCTTGGCACAGCAGACGGGCGTGCGCGTGGTGACGACGTTTTTGGGAGCCCACGCCGTGCCGTCTGAATATGCCGGCCGTTCTTCCGAATACATTGATCTGGTGTGTGGGGAAATCTTACCTGCGGCGGCCGAACAAGGGCTGGTGGATGCCGTTGATGGGTTTTGTGAAACGCTTGCATTTTCGCCTCCCGAAATCGCCCGGGTCTTTGATAGGGCAAAGGAATTGGGATTGCCTGTGAAGCTTCATGCGGATCAGCTTTCCGATGGCGGCGGCGGCGCGCTGGCGGCCCGGTATGGGGCTCTGTCGGCGGATCATCTGGAATATCTTTCAGCAGAGGGCGTTAGCGCACTGGCGGGGGCAGGCAGCGTGGCAGTGCTCCTTCCAGGCGCGTTCTATTTTTTGAAAGAAAAACGTGTGCCGCCCATTGCGGCTTTGCGCCGGGCCGGGGTGCCCATGGCCGTTGCCAGTGACTGCAATCCGGGGTCCTCGCCCTTTACATCTCTATTGCTGATGCTCAACATGGCATGTACGTTTTTTGGATTAACGCCTGATGAAGCGCTTGCCGGGGTAACGCGCCATGCGGCCCGTGCGTTGGGACTTGCAAAGCAAAAGGGTACATTGGAAATCGGTAAAGACGCCGATCTGAATTTATGGAGAATCGACCATCCACGGCAACTCTGCTATTGGGGGATGGGACTTACGCCCGAATGGGCCTCAGCAATGTGAAGGGGGATAATGCCGCATGGATACTTTGCCAGGTGAGATTTATAAATTTGAGGCCTTCGTCTGGGGGCCTGCCATGTTGGTGTTGCTATTGGGGGCGGGGATCTATCTCACTCTTGGCCTGAAGTTCATGCCCCTCCGGCGGATCGGACCGGCCTTTCGCCTGACTTTCACCGGTATTCGCGCCAAAAAAGGGGCCAAGGGCGATATCACGCCTTTTCAAGCTCTCACCACAGCTCTGTCCGCGACCGTAGGCACAGGCAATATCGCCGGTGTGGCCACTGCCATCACGCTCGGCGGTCCGGGGGCGATTTTCTGGATGTGGATCACGGCTCTCGTTGGCATGGCGACCAAATACGCCGAGGCGGTGTTGGCGGTGCGCTACCGCGAAGTGGATGAGCGCGGCCATTATGTCGGTGGGCCGATGTATTACATCAAGCATGGGCTCGGCAAAAGGTGGGTCTGGCTGGGTACGGCTTTTGCCTTTTTTACCCTGTGCTCCGGCCTGACCTCGGGCAATATGGTTCAGGCCAATTCCATCGCCAATGTTCTGGAGAGTAATCTTGATATTGCAACGTGGAAAACGGGGGTCGGCTTGGCGTTGCTAACTTTTGCCGTGATTATCGGCGGGATTAAAAGCATTGCGCGCGTGGCTGAATTCCTGATTCCGTTTATGGCTGTGATTTACATTCTTGGTGGATTGGTCATTCTCGTTGTGAATTTTACTTTTATTCCTGCGGCCTTGCAGCTTATTTTTGATGGCGCGTTTTCCGGCACTGCGGCGACCGGTGGTTTTGCCGGTGCGGCGGTGAAATTCGCGATACAGTTTGGCGTGTCGCGCGGTGTGTTTTCCAACGAGGCCGGCTTGGGCAGTGCGGCCATTGCCCATGCTGCAGCGCGTACGGACGATCCGGTGAAACAGGGTACGGTCGCCATGCTGGGCACGTTTATCGATACGATTGTGCTGTGCTCAATCACGGCGCTTGTGATCCTCACAGTCTATGTGCCTTATACCGCTGCCGGCGGGGATTCGACCATGATCGGCGCCTGGGCCAGTGGGGAAAAGGGCGCGTCTTTGTCATCGCTTGCTTTTGGCAATGGTGTTACGGGCGGACAGTGGATCGTGACCTTTGGTCTGACGATCTTTGCCTTCACCACCATTGTGTCGTGGAGTTATTATGCCGAGCGGGCAGCGGAATATCTTTTCGGCATCAAGGTCATTTTTCCGCTTCGTATCCTCTGGGTTCTGATTTTGCCCGTAGGGGCTATGGCCGAGTTGAAAATGGTCTGGTCTTTGGGGTCGATTATGAATGCGTTGATGGCGATTCCCAATTTGATCGCCCTTGTGTTGCTGAGCGGAACCGTGTTCGCCATGACGCGCGCGGCGGCAAAAGAAAGAGAGACGCAAGAGCAAGAAAATTAAGTCATTCTGTCTGTTTACACATTGAGATAGTTTCATCGGCGCATCGACAGGACCACGCCTTAGGATCTACACTGGCCATCATGTGAGGTCCTTGACCAAGGCGAGTTCAGGCTATGGATGTGAAAAACAATCAGGTGTCAGCTTTATGGGCTGATTTCAATGAGATCCGCTCAGCGCGCGACTATATTGACAGTCTGCGTGGACGGGCGATGTCCGTCTATCTGTTGGGCGAGCGGGTGCCTGAGCCCGTTGATCACCCTATCATCCGCCCTTCCATGAATGCGGTGGCTGCGACCTACCAACTGGCGCTGGATGATGAAAAAACGGCCTGCGCGGATTCTTCCATTACAGGACACAAGATCAACCGCTTTTTGCATGTGCCGGAATCCCCGCAAGACCTTGTGGCTAAGGCTGAAATGCAGCGCGAACTCGGACGTCGCACCGGCACGTGTTTTCAGCGCTGCGTTGGGATGGATGCTGTGGGCGCGCTGCATAGCGTCACTCATGATATCGACCGGGAGTGCGGTACGGATTATCACGCGCGCTTTTTGACCTTTTTAAAACGGGTGCAACAGCTCAATCTGATCATTGGCGGCGCGATGACCGATCCCAAAGGCAACCGATCGAAAGCGCCGCACGAACAGGCAGATCAGGATCAGTTTCTGCATGTCACGCGCCGAGATGACAAAGGTGTTTATGTCACCGGCGCGAAGATGCATCAAACAGGCTGCATCAATTCCCATTGGATTATTTTCATGCCGACCATGCGGCTGGGGGAAAAAGACCGCGCGTTCGCTACTGTGGGCGCGGTGCGCGCCGATGCGCCGGGGCTCACCTATATCTATGGGCGGCAATCGTGCGATACGCGGGTGATGGACGGTGGGCCGATCGATGCCGGTAACGCGACCTATTCAGGCCAGGAAGCGATGATCATTTTTGAGGATGTGTTTGTGCCTTTCGAGCATGTTTTTATGGACGGTGAATTCAATCATGCCGCGTCGCTGGTGGAGCGCTTCACGGCCTATCACCGGGCGTCCTATGTGTGCAAAACGGGACTTGGCGATGTGTTGACGGGAGCTGCGGCGACTGCGGCCGAGTATAACGGCGTGGCGCATGTCTCTCATATTCGCGACAAGCTGGTCGA
>JAJFIO010000306.1 GCA_021774915.1 Alphaproteobacteria bacterium | reverse complement strand
CGGCCCCATATCGGCCAAGGCCGTGGCGCTTCTTCGCCTACAGTCATGAATTCCCCTTTCTGTCAAAAATTGTGCTAAAGCCGGGAAATGGATCAAGAAACGACATCAAACAATAATCCGGCAGACGCAGACGTGTCTGTGCTCTATCGCCGTGTCCTGCTCAAGGTCTCAGGTGAAGCGCTGATGGGCGAGCAGGAGTACGGGATTGACCTTGCTACCGTTGATCGTATTGCCACTGAAGTGCGCGATGCGGTCGAACTGGGGATCGAAGTCTGCATGGTGATCGGCGGGGGCAATATCTTTCGGGGCCTGTCAGGGGCCGCAAAGGGCATGGAGCGCGCCAGCGCCGATTATATGGGAATGCTGGCCACCGTGATGAACGGCCTGGCCATGCAAAACGCGCTGGAGCGCCTGAGTGTTCAGACCCGCGTGCAGTCCGCGATCCCCATGGCGACGGTGTGCGAGCCCTTCATCCGACGCCGCGCCATACGGCATATGGAAAAGGGACGGGTGGTGATTTTTGCCGCCGGCACAGGCAACCCGTTTTTCACCACGGATACGGCGGCCGCGCTGCGTGCGGTGGAGATGGGCTGCGGGGCTCTGTTCAAGGGCACTCAGGTGGATGGTGTCTATTCTGCTGATCCTAAAATCGACAGTCAGGCTCAGCGCTATGAACATCTTTCCTATATGGACGTTCTATCACGTGATTTGCAGGTGATGGATGCCTCCGCTATCAGCGTTTCGCGGGAGAACAATGTACCCATCGTAGTTTTTTCGGTTCAGGAAAAGGGTGAGTTTGTGAAGGTCCTGAAAGGGCAGGGCCGGTGTACGATAATTCGGAATTCATGATTCATTCCCGGCCTTTATAAGAGCTGGGTGCTTTACACGGGACAAAAGCCCATGCCGGACTCGCAGGAATTGGATATTGACGGCCTTCAGCGCAGGATGGACGGTGCGCTGAAAGCGTTGAAAACAGAATTTGGTGGATTGCGAACGGGCCGCGCTTCGCTCAGTCTGCTAGAACCTATTGTGGTTGATGCTTACGGCAGTCAGATGCCGCTCAACCAAGTCGGGACAATCAGTGTGCCGGAATCGCGTCTGCTCACAGTGCAGGTCTGGGATAAAGGCCTCGTTTCAGCGGTTGAAAAATCAATTCAGAATGCCGGACTTGGACTCAATCCGGCTGCTGATGGGCAGCTTGTGCGCATCCCGATTCCTGAGTTGAATGAAGAACGCCGGGTAGAACTCTCAAAGATCGCGGCCAAATACACCGAGCAGGCCCGCGTGGCCGTGAGAAATGTGCGACGTGATGGTATGGAACATTTGAAGAAACTCGAAAAAGACGGCCATATGAGTCAAGATGAACATCATATGTGGTCTGACGAAATTCAAAAAATGACGGACGATCATATCAAAAAAGTTGACGAAAGCCTCGCCGCAAAAGAAACCGAGATCATGCAGGTCTGAAGTTAAAATGATTTTGAAGCCTATGAGTGATCAGTGACGCACGACAAACTTCGACATATCGCCATCATCATGGATGGTAATGGCCGATGGGCTAAGGCTCGTGGACTGCCGCGCATTGCCGGGCACCGCCAGGGTGTCAATGCTGTGCGCTCCTTGGTGCGCGATATCGATGATCTTGGACTTGAATATTTGACGCTTTATGGTTTTTCTTCTGAAAATTGGAACCGGCCCCAATCTGAAGTAAATGATCTCATGGGGCTTATGCGCCTCTATATCAATCGGGATCTGAAAGAACTGATTGAACGGGGGGTCCGTGTCCGTATCATCGGGGCACGTCATAATCTGGCGCCTGATATCGTATCGCTGATAGAAAATGCCGAGCAGCGCTCCCGTCATAATTCCAGACTGACTTTAGCCATAGCGTTTAATTATGGCGGCAGGGATGAAATTATTTCAGCCGCGCAATCATTAGCTGAAGAAGTGCGCAAAGGGAATCTGTCACCTGTCGACATTACGGCAGAACTTTTTCCTCAATATTTATATGCTCATGATATCCCCGATCCCGATCTGCTGATCCGCACCAGTGGTGAAAAACGCCTGAGCAATTTTCTGACATGGCAATCGGCCTATGCAGAACTTGTTTTTGTCAAAACGCTCTGGCCTGATTTCACACGGCAAAACTTGATTGATGCCATTGATGAGTATTTCCAACGGGATCGCAGATTTGGGGCACGCCCGGATGAAGAAAAGCACAGCATTCAAGAAATGCCGTCCGCGACCATAAAGCTCATCAAGTGACTGAAGCGCGTGCGGATCACCAATCCGTATCGTCATTGCAGCGGCGCATTGTGTCGGCGTTGTTCCTCGTGCCGATCGGCTTTGCTGTGATCTGGATCGGCGGCTGGGTTTTCAGTCTATTTGTGGCGCTGGTCGCCGTCTTAATGGCCTTTGAATGGAACCGCCTGGTCTCGGGCAAAACATTCTCACTGGCCTTTGCCCTTCACGCGCTTGTTTCCCTCGCGGCGATTTACGCCATACAGAATAACCAAGCTTCTCTGGCGCTTGCCTTGACGGCGGGCGGCGCGGTGCTGGCCACTGTACTCAGCTTGCGCGGGATGCATTCTCCACTATGGGCGTTTGGCGGAGTTTTATACACGACACTGCCCTGTATCAGCGTGGTTTGGCTCAGGTTCACCCACGAGCAAGGCCTGGGACTGGTGCTTGCGCTAGTCTTCGTGGTGATCGCCATAGACACGGGCGCCTATTGGGCGGGGAAAACCTTCGGCGGCCCTAAACTGGCTCCCAGATTTTCACCCTCAAAGACCTGGGCCGGACTGGCCGGGGGCGCGATGTGGGCGGGCCTGGCGGCGCTGATCTCGGCTTCTTTTCTGGGCTGGGAACCGCTTTGGGCGTTCTTTGTTCTGGGTTTGTCGTTGGCAATTGTATCGCAGGCAGGCGATCTGGCGGAATCGGCCGTGAAACGGCATTTCAACGTTAAGGATATGGGCTCGCTCATCCCCGGGCATGGGGGTGTTCTGGATCGTTTTGATGGCTTGATGGTCACAGCTCTGGTGGTTGTGGCGTTGGTGCTGACACAAGCGTCATTAAACTGATATAGGTGAGCCATGAACAGGGAACTCATGGATACAGCTTTACATCATATTCCTATAGCGGAGCGCGCGCGCAAGCTGGGCGCCTGGGAGCGCCGGGTAACCATATTGGGCTCCACCGGCTCGGTCGGCTGCAATACGCTGGACCTCATTGAGCGGACACGGCTGGCTGCGGGCGCTGACGGCGAGCACGTCTTCGCGATAGAAGCCCTCACCGCGCATCATAATGTCGATTTGCTCATTGAGCAGGCGAAAGCTTTCCAGCCTAAAATGGCGGTTATTGGGGACGAGTCTCTTTTACCACGACTTCGCGAGGGATTGGCGGGAACGCAAACGCAAGCTGCGGCCGGTGCAAACGCCTTGCTGGAGGCGGCGAGCCGTCCGGCTGACTGGGTGATGGCCGCGATTGTCGGCGCGGCGGGTCTGCCCCCAACTTTGACCGCCGTAAAACGCGGCGCACATGTGGCGCTGGCCAATAAGGAATGCCTGGTTTGTGCCGGCTCTTTGCTGATGGATGAGGTTGCGACCAGCGGCGCTGTGCTGTTGCCCGTTGATTCGGAGCATAATGCCATTTTTCAGGTGTTTGATTATGAGCACCCGGAGACCGTGGATGGTCTCATTTTAACTGCATCGGGCGGCCCGTTTCGTACATGGTCGACGGCGCAGATGCGTGTCGCCACGCCGGAGCAGGCCGTGGCCCACCCCAATTGGTCCATGGGCGCGAAAATCTCGATTGATTCGGCCACTTTGATGAATAAGGGCCTGGAATTCATCGAGGCGTCGCATCTTTTCCCCGTCGATCCCAGTTGCATAGAAGTTTTAGTGCACCCGCAATCGGTGATTCACTCTCTGGTGCGATATGTGGACGGCTCCGTCCTCGCCCAATTGGGGTCACCGGATATGCGTACACCTATAGCAAGCGCTTTGGCCTGGCCGGAACGTATGCCCGCGCCCTCTGCCCGGCTGGAACTTGGCGAGATTGGTCAACTGACCTTCGAGAAGCCGGATTTAAGCCGCTTTCCAGCTTTATCACTGGCACGGCAAAGCTTGCAAACCGGGGGAGGCGCGCCTACTATCCTCAACGCCGCGAATGAAATTGCGGTAAAAGGGTTTCTGGACCGACGCATGGGCTTTCTTGATATTGCCGCTGTGGTCGAGGAGACCCTGGATCATTTATGTCGGGGGCAGGGGGGGCCGCGGCTCAACAATTTCAATGATGTAACACAACTTGACGCGCTGGCCCGGACCCATGCGGCATCTTGTGTTGTAAAACGTGCTAAAGAATAGAAAATAGTCGTCTGTTCGGTGAACGACTTGAGTGAGTGAATGGCTGTATGGATATAATGTTTTACATAGCGGGTCTGGGTAATTCGCTGTTATCCTATATTCTCCCCTTCCTGTTTGTACTGACCATGGTGGTGTTCTTTCACGAATTGGGTCATTTCTCTGTCGCGAGGCTGTTCAAAACCAAGATTGATGCTTTTTCCATTGGATTTGGTCCGGAAATCTTCGGCTGGTATGATTCTCAGGGCACCCGTTGGAAAATCTCCTGGGTTCCGCTGGGCGGGTATGTGAAATTCTTTGGGGATGATAACGCGGCCAGCACTCCGGATCGGGAGCAATTAGAAGACAAAGCGGCCCATATGAGCGCTAAAGATCGCGCCGCCTGCTTTCATTTCAAACCACTTTACCAGCGCGCGCTTATCGTTGCGGCAGGTCCGTTCGCTAATTTTCTTCTTTCCATCATTATCTTTACTATTGTTCTGGCGACCTATGGCCAGCAAGTACTGTCACCGCGCGTGGATGAAGTGCGCCCGGGCAGTGCAGCGGAAATTTCAGGTTTGGAGCAAGGAGATCTGATCAAGGTCATTGACGGCAGATCGATCGAAAGCTTTTCCGAATTACAAAGTATCATCACTTTAAACGCCGATACGCCTCTGCATCTGATTGTCGAGCGGTCAGGTCAGGAGATGGAACTGACCGCAACGCCGCGCCGCGGAGAAATCACGGATCGGTTCGGCAATGTACACAATGTCGGTTTGCTGGGTATCTCACGGCAGCAGGAGGCGGAAGATCTGGTGACCGTGCGCTACAATCCCGTGGTCGCGGTGTGGAAGGGAACTGAGAAGACCTGGTATATCATTTCGGGAACCTTTAACTATCTCGGACGGATTGTTACGGGCCGGGAGGACGCCGATCAGCTTGGGGGCCCTCTCAGAATTGCTCAAGTCTCAGGCCAGGTGGCATCCTTGGGCTTTATGGCTCTGATCGAACTGGCCGCCATTCTTTCTGTCAGCATCGGTCTTTTGAATCTTTTTCCAATTCCCATGCTCGACGGCGGGCATCTTCTGTATTACGGGTATGAGGCGGTGGCGGGCAAACCTTTGGGGGAACGCGTGCAGGAAATGGGGTTCCGTGTCGGGTTGGCTTTCGTTCTCTCGCTCATGGTCTTTGCAACATGGAATGATCTGGTGCATTTATCTCTCTTCAGCAATATTTCCAATGCAGTTTTCAATTGATACATTAATAAATTTCAAAGGCGCGAATTTCCT
>JAJFIO010000305.1 GCA_021774915.1 Alphaproteobacteria bacterium | reverse complement strand
GCCGCTTTTATTGCGCCCCATGCGCCCGATCCCGTGCCACTGGCGCCGGGAGGCTATCAATGGTTTCCGATTAGCAATGCAGACCGAGCGGCTGTGGATAGGGGTGTTGTAGCCTCAGCTTCTGTTCTGGACACATTTTTGAACGAGGCCCTAGTGAAGTATGATGTAGAGCCGGAAAACCTTGCTCTGGTTGGCTTTTCTCAAGGGACGATGATGATTCTTCACGTAGGTCTGCGACGGAAGGTCGCGCCTGCTTGTATTTTGGGATATTCGGGTGTGCTGGCTGTACCTGAGCGTTTGGCAGAGGATGTGAAGATTAAGCCACCGGTGATGCTGATTCACGGTAATCAGGACCCTATGATACCCGAGGAGGCCTTGCATAGCGCTGTTCGGTACTTGGGTGATTCGGGGATTGATGTGAGATGGCACGTGTCACAAGGAATTCCCCATTCCATTGGTGCTGACGGGTTGGCGCTGGGAGGTCAGTTTTTGGTTCGCCATCTGACCAATTAACCAATATGATCACCTTTTTGAAACGCTCTTCCTCTCCTTTGCGGGGCTGTACTTCCCCGTTATGCTTAGGTCATACTTGGGCCTTATCCTGCCAGACGAGGTTGGGCATGGATTGACGAGGGAAATGTAATCCGGAGAAGCGGTTAATGAACGTCAATATTCACATTAGTGCCCGGCATCCCGATGCCTGTCCCGCGCTTGTACTGAATGCGGATTATCGCCCTTTGAGCTATTTCCCATTATCCTTATGGTCATGGCAAGACGCCATCAAGGCGGTTTTTATGAACCGGGTCAATATTGTTTCTGAATATGATCAAGTGGTGCGCAGCCCAAGTTTTGAAATGAAACTGCCGAGCGTCGTTTCCTTAAAGGCTTTCATCTCTCATGAGCGCAGCCCCGCCTTCACCCGGTTTAATGTTTTTCTGCGTGATAAATTCTCGTGCCAATATTGCGGATCAGGATCCGATCTAACCTTTGATCATGTGATTCCACGCTCAAAGGGCGGCAAAACAACATGGGAAAATGTGGTGACGGCGTGCGCCGGTTGTAATCTCAAAAAGGGCGGTCAAATGCCTGAAAGATGCCATATGCATCCAGCGGCCAATCCCCGTCAGCCTGATATGACTCTACTGCATCGCAATGGGCGTGCGTTTCCACCCAACTACTTGCATGAAAGTTGGCAGGATTATCTCTATTGGGATAGCGAGCTGGAGCCTTAAGAGGTTTCGTGCTTTTTCAGGAGTTTCAGTTATGAGGCTATTCAAGCGCAGTAATTTGGTTCCATCCACTATCGTCGCTATCTTTATGCTGACTGCACCGGCGTCAACCAAAGATGATGCCGAGCTTATCGCTTTGTATGATCAATATAATGTTCAACTCAGACAATTAAATATTTCTGAGCCGATCTTGCTTTTGGACAAAGGAAAAATATCAAAGGCCAAAAGGGTTCTAAAAAAAATTAATACCAGCTCTCTGAGAAAATTTTATACGGCAGCATTGAGTCAATCGAACGAAGCATGTCAGTCGTCTTCAAATTGCCGATTATCGGATTTCATATTTCTTGATATGATCACCATGAAAAAATACGACGTTATAGCTCTTGATCAAGTGGACGATGAAACGGCTAAATTAGTTATTGCAGGCGAAAACTATAGTGGTTTGAGCATTCAACTGATACTGAAGTGGATATTTGAAGGTGGCGAATGGAAAATTGATGCAACTATTAAAGCGCCTGAGAATTGGATTAAGCCCAAGTAACTCCATGGCAAGTTATCCGGTCACGCGTAATCAATGACCAAGCTTAAATTTTTTCCGATAGTTTTATGGCCATACGGCACCCTGCTTTAATGGCATTGGTCAGAGCGCCATAGAATGGCGTTTCTTCTGCCCCTTCTTCCAGCGCAATCTGGCGATGTTGCTCTTCATCCGCACGGAAATCATCCACGATTTTTTGTAACTCTGACCTGCCCTTTCGCGCCAGAGACTTGCTTTGCGCGGCGTAATGCTCGTCGATCACTTCTTCCACGGCGGCGGTGCAGGCCATGGCCGCCTTTTCGCTTATCAGGGCAGTGGCTGCCCCGAGGGCAAATCCTGCCACATGCCATAAAGGCGCCAGCAAGGTCGGCCGTACCTGATGCTCCAGCAGCAGTTGGTCAAACGTCTCCAAATGCCGTTGTTCTTGGGTGGCCATCTGGTCAATAATCTGGGCACTGGCTGTCGTCGAGCTGTGTTTTCGCAATATGACCAGCTGACCCCGGTAGATCTGCACCGCGCCAAATTCTCCGGCATGATCAACACGCAGCATTCCGCTCAGATGAACTTTGTCGGAAACGCCTGGCATGTAGTCTTTGACTGCAAGTTCAGTCCTATCCATGAAATATCATTCTCCCCCGTCCACGAAGAAATTTTGGCTTCCCCACTAGAGCCAGCCCGCAAAGGAGTGCCATCCCCAAGGAGATTAAAGCATTATAACCTGCCATGGAGAGGCCAAAAAGCGCCCAGGGAATTTTGTCACAGGCAGGCATCTCAGCTGGTTGTTGCAGCGCTGCAAGCAGGTCTTCCGCCGAAGTGGTGCCTATTTGTCCGCTGGTGCAAGTCGCTGGTCCGGCCCACCAGCGCCATTCGACGCCAGTGTGATAGCCGGCAATACCGGTGCTGGTCAGATAGGCCAGTAGTAATGCTGCAAGAAACAGAAGCGATGTGCGGCTGTGTCTTCTTCCCGTGATAAGTGCCATGCCCGCGATGCCGACCACCACCCAGTGCGCGGTGCGTTGGGTCAGGCACAATGGGCAGGGAGGCAAGCCGCCAAAGTACTCAAAAGCATGTGCCCCGCCTAATAAACTCAAGCTGATGACGAAGGCAGTCCATGCCACCGGCTGGGTCAAGAAGTGATTTTTTATGCTCATAGGCGGAGTATAGAGGGTTGATGTTCCAGTTGACAGGGGCGGATGGACATCAGGTGAGCCAGGAAAAGACTTGTTGCAAGAGGATCCAAATTCCACCGGCCAGAGAGATGAGAAAAATGACCCATCCAGAGCCCAGGATAGCGCCGCCGAGGATCATCAGGCCGTCGCGTTCGGTCAACCCCAGCGCTATAATACCCACCACTATGCCAGGTACTGTGTTCGTCAGAGGCAGAGGGATGGCAATGGAAGCGGAGAATATCATGAGCAGCACCCCCAATAGGCGTTCTAGGCTGCCTTTGGTGAGCCAGGTCAGGCGAGGGCGGCTGAGGATCTCAAGCCATTTGATATAGGGGACACCCTTATCCACCATGCTGCGGAAAGCGTTTGTAGAAAAACTGCGCTGGCGAATACCTTCGGGCAACCACGGTTCATGGCGACCGATAATAATTTGGGCAGCCACGAAAAGTAGAGGCACAGACATGATCTGGGGGATGCCGTAGAGAAAGGGGATCGCGCAAGGCAGTGCAAGAATCAATAGTAAAATGCCAAAGGCGCGGTCCTGGAGAACGTCGACCAATTGGCCGATTGTTAGTTGGTCCGTTGTGATTTCCTGTGCAAGATCCTGCAGAATATCCGATGTGCTTTGCCGGGCCTCGGGCTTGGGTTCAGAGTCAGTGGGCAGAGCGGGGGAGTCAGGCTTGCGGCTCATTCGAAGGGTGCCTATGAGGGTTGGACTTTTATGGCTTTGAGAGATTGGTTTAGGGGATCGTGGGAGGGATGTAAATGGATGTGAAAATGCTAGATTCCTGCCGATTAAATGCGGCCATGGGTTGACGGGGGCTTGGTTGTGGATATGATCCGGCCCTTCTAGTCTACTCGTGCAGCGAGCCCCTGTGGCGGAATTGGTAGACGCGCGTGACTCAAAATCACGTGTCCTTTGGACGTGCCTGTTCGAGTCAGGCCAGGGGCACCATTCACGAATCCTAGTGTTTTGATAGGGTTTATGGATAGTGGGAGACATTGTTGCAAAAATAACATCGCGTCATTCCGACTCCCAAACATCCACTCATTCCGACTTTTGATCATTTTCTGTTCTCTTTCGCCCATGCCCGGCGCTTGGCAGCGGCGGATGTGCGTTGACGGTCAGTCTGCACGATCCGTCATTCAGCCACAGCCTACTGCGTTTCGGTTGTTTTATCGGTACTTTCAGGCCCTCACGCTTCCAGATGCGCGCCACGCGCTGTGGTTCACATGCCAGCCATCCGCTCTCAGCAAAGCCGTAATCCGCTTGTAGCCATAACGGCCGTATGTGCTTGCCAGCTCGATGATCGCAAACGTCAACGCATCTTCATCATCGGTGCGCCTGGGTTTGCGCCACTGCGTCGAGCGATGCTGACGAAGAAGACGGCAGACCCGGCGCTCAGAGACGCCGAGCCTGTCACATGTGCGCTCAATGAACGCGCGCTTACGCGAGGGCCCTACCAGTTTCCCTCCGCAGCTTCCTTCAAAATCGCTTTATCAAGTTCAGCGTCGGCGAGAAGCCGCTTCAATCGACCGTTTTCTTTTTCCAGGTCTTTCAACCGCTTGGCCTGTTCGACTTTCATGCCGCCATATTCCTTGCGCCACCGATAATAAGTGATCTTGTTCACACCCAGCCGCCGGATCACTTCGCCAACCGTGACGCCTTCAGCCAGATAAACTTCGGCCTCACGCAACTTCGATATGATTTCTTCAGGGCTATATCTCTTCCCGGACATCTCAAACCTCCTTTGTTTCAGCCAATTATACTATCTCAACGTGGCTGCGTTCAAAGGGGTTGGGTCAACTTTCCTCGTGTGTTTTTTGGTCCATTAATCCATGCTCACACCACACGCACCTACAGTTCACGTGGTCGCAACTTTTGTCTTTGAGGGGCGCTCTGTATCGCCGAAGGGCGAGCGGCAAAATAGCGCGGCTTAACCACCAGGGGTGATAAAGTCGATGGAGCGTTTTTTTAGCATCGCTTCTGGAGATACGTGATTGCGCCCAGCGGCGCCCCCATTTTCCGGCTATGTTAAACACATAGCGATTGGCCACAGATGTATGCAGGAGGGGGAGGAGTTCCGTGCGCCAAAGTTTAGTGTAATCCAAGCCTTCGAGAAGGCTTTGCGCGGCCAGAATGCCTGAACGCAGAGCGTAAGTTATGCCAAAACCAGCAAGTGATACTTGGAAACCCGCTTCATCGCCTCGGCGCACCAAATAGTAGAGCGCATCTTCGCTCTTTATCGAATGCGCTGTGCCCCACGCATCAAGGGCGATGCCTTCTCGCACAGGAACAAGATCAAATGTGGCTTCGATTCCGTCGTGTGCTAACTCTTCGAGAATGTTGGATTCTGTCGACCAGTTTTCAATTCCCTGAAAGTCGTTGTGAAATCGCCCGCCAGGCCGTTTGCGGCGCTCATAGACGACAACCCGCCGGCCCCCCCGTGCCAGAACGATGGCGCAGGCAAGTCCTGCTGGCCCAGCACCGATAGTCGGGAAGGGATCGCTGGAGAAATCAGACGTCGTCCTGGATATTTCCATCTTTCAGATTTATTCCACGATCAAGCGCCCACGGAACATGCCCATGGCGCAGGCAAACTCATATTCGCCGGGCGTGTCAGGGACAAATTCAACAGGCACCACCTCACCGGTGGGAAGGTCAGCGCTTTTGTTAAAGTCGGTGAAAATGACTTTCTCCGAACACGAGGCGGTTTCTTCACGCCTGAAGTTAAGCCGCACTGGCTTGCCATGACGCACGATAATGGTGTCTGGCGTGTAACCGCCTTTGACTAGGATCATGGCCTCTTGGTACCCGCCGCTGGCGTCCGCCGCGCGTACGCCCTTGGTACGCTTGAGCCAGAAGAACCAAACGATGAAGACGATAAGGGCAATCCCGATGGTGAGAACGATCCAGCGATCCGGTGTCATTTCGCGACCCTCCTGGGCTGAAAGAAACGAAGGCGATTGGCGTTGGTAACCACCGTCACCGAACTAAAGGCCATGGCCGCGGCGGCGATCAAAGGCGACAGCAGCAGACCAAAGAAGGGGTAGAGCGCGCCCATCGCAATGGGGATGCCTAGCGTGTTGTAGCCAAAGGCGCCGACCAGGTTCTGACGCACATTGCGCATGGTGGCGCGACTGATTTCGATGGCGGTGACAACACCGATGAGGCTGCCCGTGATGAGGGTCACATCGCTTGCCTCGATGGCGACATCGGTGCCGGTGCCGATGGCAAAGCCGACATCAGCCTGGGCCAGTGCCGGCGCATCGTTGATGCCGTCGCCGACCATGCCGACCGTCTTTCCCTCAAGCTGAAGTTTCTGTACCTCATGCGCCTTGTCGTCGGGCAGGACTTCCGCCAGAACCCGGTCGACGCCGACCTCGCGGGCGATCGCGTCGGCGGTGCGCTGATTATCACCGGTGAGCATGACGACCTCAATGCCCATCTTTTTAAGCATGTCGATGGCGGCTTTTGAATCGGGCTTGACCGTATCAGCAACCGCAACCAAGCCCGCAGCCTGACCATCGACGCTTACGTACATTGGCGTCTTGCCCTCGCTCGCCAGCCGTTCCCAATCACTGGTCAAGGTATCGATGGCGATCTTTCGATCTTTCATCAGCTTGGCATTACCGAGGAGGACTTGTTTGCCATCGATGCCGCCGCTGACCCCGTGTCCGGGAATGGCCGCGAATCCCTCTGCGTCAGAAAGGTTTAGTTTTTTGTCTTGCGCCCCTTTGACGATCGCCTCGCCCAAGGGATGTTCGGAGCCGCGCTCCAGCGAGGCGGCAAGGCGCAAGACTTCCGCCTCATCCGCCCCGTCAGCGGTAACCACGTCGGTCAACGCCGGTTCGCCGCGCGTGATGGTGCCAGTCTTGTCAAGGATCAACGCATTCAATTTTTCCGCCGTTTGCAATGCATCACCGGAGCGAATCAAGATACCATTTTCGGCCCCCTTGCCAATGCCGACGGTCAGTGAGGTGGGTGTTGCCAGCCCGAGCGCGCACGGGCAAGCGATGATCAATGTCGTGACAAGCACAATAGTAGCGTAGATGATCCTGGGCTCAGGTCCGACGAGATACCAGACAATGAACGCAAGAATACCGAGGATCATCACGGTCGGTACGAAGTAGCCCGAAACCAGGTCGACCACCCGCTGGATCGGTGCCTTTGAGCCTTGCGCGTCTTTGACCATGCGGATGATGCTGGCGAGCGCCGTGTCCTTGCCGACCTTGGTGGCGCGGAATTTGAAACTGCCGGTCTTGTTGAGCGTGGCGCCAATGACCTCGTCACCCACGTGCTTTTCAACCGGCATCGACTCGCCGGTGATCATCGACTCGTCGATCGCGCTTGAGCCCTCGGTGAGTTCGCCGTCGACCGGGATTTTTTCGCCGGGGCGGACGATCACGATATCATCTGTGATCACTTCCTCGACGGGCAGGTCGATTTCCTTGCCGCCACGTACCACGCGGGCGGTTTTCGCCTGCAGGCTCATGAGTTTCTTGATGGCCTGGGACGTGCGTCCTTTGGCTTTGACTTCAAGCGCCATGCCCAAAACGACAAGAGCGACAACCACGACGGCGACATCCCAGAAAACCTCC
>JAJFIO010000304.1 GCA_021774915.1 Alphaproteobacteria bacterium | reverse complement strand
CGGCATCGAAAAACGTCGGCTGACCGGCATCATGTCGCCCTGGGCCTTCAAGCGCCTCGATGAATTTGATGGTGATATTTCAAAATTTGAAGTTGTGCGGCTTTACCCTTCCAAGCTTCGCCAGATCGCCATCTGCAAGACGGAACCCGGCGACGAAAACAATCAGGACATCTCTGCGCTGGTCGGTAAGGTCGACATCCGCAAGCTTGAGCATTTCAGCCAGGACGATACCGACGTCTACTCCTATTCAGGCGGGCTGTGCCTCGCCAATCAGGGTCTGCTGGAATTCGTTGAGATGTTCAAAGCGCCGATCAAGGTTCTTCACCCCCTGCTGACCGCGACGCAAGAAGCAAATTATGTCGGCACTGAAGCTTTAGGACCGATTCCATTTCAAGGCTTGGTGCTGGCCCATTCCAACGAAGCGGAATGGAAAGTTTTCAAGAACAACAAAAACAACGAAGCCTTCCTTGACCGCATTTCCGTTGTCAAAGTGCCGTATTGCCTGCGCGTAACAGAGGAAGCCCAGATCTATAACAAGCTTCTGCAAAGCAGCGAGCTGGGAAATGCCTCTTGTGCGCCTGAAACTCTCGACATCCTCGCCAAATTCTCGGTGATGACACGGTTGAAAGAACACGAAAACTCCAACCTGTTTTCAAAAATGCGTGTCTATGACGGCGAAAAGCTCAAAGATACCGACCCGAAAGCAAAGACCGTGCAGGAATATCGCGACGCCGCCGGCGTGGATGAAGGCATGAACGGGATCAGCACGCGCTTTGCCTTTAAGGTTCTGTCTGAAACATTTAATTATGACACAGAGGAAATCGCCGCCGATCCCGTCCACCTGATGTATATTCTGGAACACGCCCTGCGCCGCGAACAGTTCCCCGATGAGACGGAGAAACGCTATCTTGATTTCATCAAGTCGGATCTGGCGCCCCGCTATGCCGAATTCATTGGCAAGGAAATTCAAAAAGCCTATCTGGAATCCTACTCTGATTATGGTCAAAATCTGTTTGACCGTTATATCGCTTATGCCGACGCCTGGATCGAAGATCAGGATTACAAGGATCCCGACACCGGCCAATTGCTGGACCGACAGGCCATCGACACCGAGCTTTCCAAAATCGAAAAGCCCGCCGGGATCGCCAACCCCAAGGACTTCCGCAATGAGGTCGTGAAATTCGCCTTACGCGCCAGAGCCGCCAATGAAGGTAAGAACCCCGCCTGGACGTCTTATGAAAAACTGCGCAATGTGATCGAGAAACGCATGTTCAGCCAGGTTGAAGATCTCCTTCCGGTCATCAGTTTTGAATCCAAGAAAGACAGCGAATCTGAATCAAAACACAAGGATTTTGTCGAACGGATGCTTTCGCGCAGCTATACAAACCGGCAAGTCCGCCGATTGGTCGAGTGGTATATGCGTGTCAATAAAGCTGGCTAGAGTATTTCCGAATCAACATGAGGTGCAAATTATCCAATATTCTTACTTCACGCAGCGTCTTACCCGTGCTTGACACGGGTATCCAGGGCAACAAACTCAAGAGCCCGCCGCTCCTGGACCACCGGGTCAAGCCCAGTGGTGACGCAGATGGAATGAGCCGGATTAAATTGGAACTGCTCTAGTGTTCACCGCACTTCAATGTGAGCCGGAGGCGCGCAGACGAAACCCAACAATGGTCACACCATGACGCATTTCATCGATCGCCGCCTCAACCCAAAAGGCAAAAGCCTGAGCAATAGGCAGAGGTTCATTCGCCGCGCCCGCAATCAGATCAAAGAAGCGGTTCAAAAATCCCTGAAAAATCGGAGCGTCTCGGATTTTCAGAGCGGTCAGAAAATATCCATTCCGAGCAGAAACACCCAGGAGCCTCGATTCCGTTTTGACAAAAAAGGCGGCAGCCGGGATTACATTCATCCCGGCAATAAAGAATTCGTTGAAGGCGACAAGATCAAAAAGCCCCCTTCGGGGAAAAGCGGCGCAGGAAAAAAAGCCAGCGATTCTGGCGAGGGCGAGGACAGTTTCCAGTTCACTCTGACCCAGGAGGAAATTCTCGACCTCTTTTTTGAAGATCTCGAATTGCCCAATCTGGTCAAGACCTCGCTTAATAAAATTAAGAAACTAAAATACCGCCGGGCTGGATTCACCACCGTGGGCACGCCGAGCAACATCAACCTGCTGCGCACCATGAGCAAATCCTATGGCCGCAGGCTGGCATTGGGACGACCGAAATCTTCTCACCTGGCTGAACTAAAAAGAGAGCTGTTCGCCCTGGAGGCTAAGGATAATATCACAGGGGAGGAGCAGAAGCGCAAACGCCTACTGATCGATGAACTGGAAACGCTTGATGCCAAGTCGCGCAAAATCCCGTACATCGACCCCATCGACGTGCGTTACAACGCTTATGCGCCAAACCCCGTCGAGACCAGCCAGGCGGTTATGTTCTGCCTCATGGATGTATCGGGCTCCATGGGAGAGCGGGAAAAGGACCTGGCCAAGAGATTTTATATTCTTCTTCATCTTTTCCTACGCAGGCGCTATGAAACTGTCGATATTGTCTTTATACGTCATACCCATGAGGCGGAGGAAGTCGACGAACAGACATTTTTTTATAGCCGGCAAAGTGGGGGAACCATCGTCAGCACCGCTTTGGAAGAAATGCTGACCATCACCCATGACCGTTATGCGGATGAGGCGTGGAATATTTATGTGGCGCAAGCCTCCGACGGCTACACGCAATCGGGTGACGCCCAATTTTGCGTTGAACTGCTCACGGAAAAACTCATGCCTTTATGTCAGTATTTCGCTTACATCGAAATCCTGGACGAGCGGGAGATGGAAGTGTTCGCCGACAAGGAAAGCGGCGCCGAGCTGTGGCGCGCATATCGCAAAATGCTGACCATTTGCCCCAATTTCGCCATGACGCGCATCTCCAAACCTGCTGACATTTACCCGGTTTTCCGGGAGCTTTTCGCTAAGCAGTCCAATTTTGAAAACGGTACAATAGGATAACGCCCCATGACTTTGCTCTTCGACGGCGCGGATTGGGATTTCAAAACCTTGCAAAAAGTGCAGGACGAAATCGCGGAAATTGCCCTGGAAGATCTCGGGCTCGATATCTATCCCAACCAGATTGAAGTTATTTCCTCCGAACAGATGCTCGATGCCTATTCGTCCCACGGCATGCCGCTGATGTATCAGCACTGGTCATTCGGCAAACTGTTTGCCCGTGAAGAAATGATGTACCGCAAGGGATTTTCGGGTCTGGCTTATGAAATTGTGATCAATTCCAATCCGTGCATTTCATATTTAATGGAAGACAATTCCATGACTATGCAAGCCCTGGTCATGGCCCATGCCGCATACGGACACAATCATTTTTTTAAGAATAATTATCTCTTTCGTCAGTGGACAGACGCCGAAGGCATTCTGAATTACCTCGAATTTGCAAAACGGTATATCGCAAAATGCGAAGAAGAATTTGGTTATGATGCTGTCGAGCTTACCCTTGATTCAGCCCACGCAATCATGGATCAAGGGGTGTTCCGCTACAATCGGCCACCACGGCGCTCCGAACAGGCTATGGAAGAAAAACTTCGCAAGCGCATCTCCCATGAACGCGCATCCTTCAACGATTTGTGGCGCACCGTGCCTGTGCTCGATCCTCTGCCCGGCGATCAAGATGACGGGTCCGATGAAAAAGACTCCGGCGATTCCATGAAACTGCCGGAAGAAAACATTCTTTATTTTCTCGAAAAGCACAGCCCCGTTCTTCGTCCCTGGCAGGCCGAATTACTGAGAATTGTGCGCAATATCTCGCAGTATTTCTATCCCCAGAAACAGACCAAAGTCATGAACGAGGGCTGCGCCACCTTTGTGCATCATTATATTATGAGCACGCTGCATGAGCGGGGTAAAATCTCCGACAGCTCGATGATGGAATTTCTTCATTCTCACACCAGCGTCATCCTTCAGCCCACTTTCGATGATCAGCGCTATAGCGGCATCAATCCTTATGCGCTGGGTTTTGCCATGATGCAGGACATCAAACGCATCTGTGAAGAGCCGACCCCGGAAGATCGAGACTGGTTCCCGGACCTTGCCGGATCAACGGACTGGCGCGGCGCGCTGAGGCACGCCTGGGCGAATTTTCGTGATGAATCCTTTATTTTGCAGTATATGAGCCCCAAAATCATGCGGGATTTCAAGCTCTTCGCGTTGCATGATGAGGCCGAGACCTCCGTGTATACAGTGGACGCCATTCACAATGAGCGCGGCTATCGCGCTCTGCGCCAAAAACTTGCCCAATCTTATGACATCGGTTTTCTGGAGCCCAATATTCAGATTGTCGGGGCCGACCTTTCCGGAGACCGCAAACTTCATCTGGAACACACGGTGCATAACGGCGTTCCTCTAGACGAGGCGCAAAAGGACAAGGTTCTGACCCATATCCACCGGCTTTGGGG
>JAJFIO010000303.1 GCA_021774915.1 Alphaproteobacteria bacterium | reverse complement strand
CAAAAATCAGATAGCCCGCAAGCCGGTGATTAAACTGAACCGTGGCGACGTTTTCAAAAAAGTTTCGGATCCAGGGAGATAAGAAGAAATATCCGTTGGGCACAAACCCTGAATCCATCAAGGGCCAGGTGTTATACGCATGACCCGCATGGAGACCGGCGACAAAGCCACCAAGAATGACTTGGAGATAGATCAAACCAATCACAAAAAGACTTCCCATATAAAGCGGGGTCCAATTATTAAGTTTTGCCGGCAAGGAAGTCCCTTCCCGGTTCAGCAGCAGATCCAGGGCGACCCAAAGAATATAGGCGTAGATCAAGAACGCCGCGCCCAGATGCGCCGCCAAACGATACTGGCTGACGTCCACCCGGTCAGACAGGCCGCTTTGCACCATGAACCAGCCGAGCGCCCCTTGCGCGCCGCCCAGAATAAACATGACGATCAACTTGGGGGCCAGCCCCCGCGCCACCTGCTTTGTCGCCAGAAAATAAACCAGAGGCAGGAAAAAGACGAACCCGATGATCCGCCCGAGGAACCGGTGGCCCCACTCCCACCAGTAAATGGACTTGAACGCATCCAGATCCATGCCCTTATTGACAAGCTCATATTCGGGGATGGTCTGGTATTTTGTAAATTCTGCAGCCCAGTCAGCATCGCTCAAAGGCGGCACAATGCCGGTAACCGGCTTCCATTCGGTGATCGACAGCCCGGAATCAGTGAGCCGCGTGGCGCCGCCCACCACCACCATGGCGGCAACCAGAAAACACGTAACCAGCAACCACCACACGACGCGCCTGCGCGCGCGCTCATCCACCTCAAGGGGAAGAAAGTTGAACATCAGTGGCTTCTTCTCATATCCGTCATTTTGGTCTAAACCCAGACACGGGGCTGAGCTGCACCTCATAAATCACGGGGTCGGCAAAAAGACAAGATGGTGCAAGAGCACACCGGCGCGCCGAAGGAAATTCACCTGATGGGAATACAAACTCGCAAAATCTTCGGCATGGCGCTGCTCATCGTGTGCCTTGGTTTTTATGCCCTGGCCGGGGTCTATGTGGCGGTGAGCTACCTTCCTGAGCATTGGCTGATTCAGCTTGCCTACTACACTGTGGCCGGTATCGGATGGGCTTTGCCTGCCCGCTCGTTGCTCACCTGGATATATGCGCCTCAGGCGGAATAGGCGGTTCCCTGCAAGGGCCGTTCTTGCTATCTTCGCACTATAATAGCGCGGCCTGTTAGATATCGGGGAATTCCAAGCAATGCCAGATCTGTCGAGGCGATGGTTTCTTGCACTGCTCAGTTCGTCACCCATTATTGGCAATTACTTTTTTTATCCCTCGCCCCCTCTCATCAAGGTTCATATCGGCGACGAGTTTGAACTTGTTGACGGGTGGATTCTGAAAAAAACGGATTTACGCGAAGGATAACCCGTATGATCACCGACCTCGACACAGTCGATGGGGACCCGTTTAAAAATAAAAAATTTGACGTCTGCATTTGCGGCGCGGGAGTCACCGGAATAACTCTTGCTCTAAAGCTATCCCGGAAATTGAACGTTATTTTACTTGAGGGGGGTGGGTTTGAGTACACCGACCATTCTCAAGATCTTTATTTTGGAAAGAGCATTGGCCAGGACTATTTTGACTTGGCGGCGACCAGGTTGCGGTATTTTGGAGGAACCTCAAATCACTGGGCTGGTTGGTGCCATCCTCTGGACAGTCACGACTTCACATCAAAGCCTTATGTGAAGCATAGCGGGTGGCCGATAGAACGGAGTAACTTAGATCCATACCTTAAAGAGGCAGAATATATACTTGATATAACCGAAGACAGTGAAGAAGGGCAAAGGGATTCACAAGAAGACATCGGGAATACAATCGGGGCATCAACCGATTTCAGACAGTTCAAGTATAAATGGAGCGCCCCCACGCGATTTGGGGAAAAATACAAAGCCGAAATCGAACGCTTGCCTCATTTGGCGTGCTACCTGAACGCAAATATCGTTGACATGAGTCTGTTCGAGAATCTGTCCGCAATGGAACACGTGGAAGTTCGTAACTTCACGGGAAAGACGTTCAAAATTCATGCGCAGACTTTTGTTTTAGCTGCGGGAGGGATTGAGAACCCGAGAATACTCCTGAACTGCAACAGTCAGATACAGACAGGTTTAGGCAATGATCACGATCTTGTGGGACGTTTTTTCACCGAACACCCAAATAAGACGGTTGCCAGCTTTGTACTGGAAGACAAAGCCAAAGAAGTCATTGCGAAAAACTGGACTTCTGACCGGCGCAATGGAAATTGGTACTTCTCCCCATCTCGGAATTTCATGGATCAGAACAAAATCCTGAACTTTGGAATTCTTGTTGAACTCCACCGCAAACCAAATAGTGGCGCCACCTTCAATGAAACATTGAAAAGCCTGGTGTGTCGTTCGCAGTGGGCCCAAAGTGCAGCAGAGAAACTTCAGGGAGACGCTATGGATTGCCCGTCAGAGGATGGGTGGATACGTATCGTCTCAGAACAAGCGCCTAATCCATGGAGCCGCGTCAACCTTGGTCAGGAAGTCGACAGATTTGGCATGAGAAGAGTTGTCCTCGACTGGAAACTGTCAGAGATCGATAAACGCACCATTCAACGCGCGACTATCCGTCTGGGTGAAATATTTGCAGGCCAAGGGCTGGGAAGACTGCACATTGATGACTGGCTCGTGTCGGAAGGGCTTGATTTTCCGGATAATGACGCCATAGCGAGCAATCATCACATGTGCACGACGCGCATGGGCGAAACGCCGCGTGACGGCGTTGTTGACCCAAACCAGAGAGTCTTCGGGATTGATAATTTATATGTTGGCGGCTCAAGCGTCTTCGCCACTTCCGGGTTTGAGGGGCCAACCATCACGATTGTTCAGATGACCTTGCGCTTAGCCGATCATCTGAACACTATTCATGGCACACACATTTAATACGTTTGGCGGCTATTCATGACAGTACAACCCGAAATCAAAGCGTTTTTCGATCAAGAGACCTTCACGCTCTGTTATGTCGTGCATGACCCTGACACGCTTGCCGCTGCGATCATTGATTCAGTGCTTGATTACAACCCGAAGGCGGCGCGTATCTCCACCGCTTCCGCCGAGTGCGTTCTAGAGTATGTTGCCGCGCGGGGACTGAACGTCGCGTGGATTCTGGAGACCCATGTCCACGCTGATCACCTCACCGCAGCGCCTTATCTTCAGGAAAAACTCGGCGCCCGCACAGGTATCGGCTCCCATGTCGGGGAAGTTCAGCAAACATTCAAAAGCATCTTCCACGCTGAGGAATCCTTCGCCACTGACGGTTCCCAATTCGATCATTTGTTTGACGATGGCGAGACATTTTCCATTGGCGGACTGGAAGTGCGCGTGCTTCATACCCCCGGACACACGCCCGCCTGCGTCACCTATATCATTGGCGCCGCCGCCTTTGTCGGCGATACATTATTTGCCCCCGACTATGGGACGGCGCGGTGCGACTTTCCAGGAGGCGATGCCAAACAACTCTATCAAACTATTCAAACACTCTTCCAATTACCTGAAACTACAGATTTTTTTCTGTGCCATGATTACATGCCGGATGGAAGAGCGGTGCTGTGGAAAACCCCTCTTGCCGATCAGCGCGCGCACAATATCCATATTCATGACGGCATCAGTGAGACCGAGTTCATCGCCATGCGAACCGCGCGCGACAAAACTCTGGAAGCGCCCGCGCTGATCTTGCCCGCGGTGCAGGTCAACATGCGCGGCGGGCATTTGCCTCCGCCCGAGGTGAACGGCATTACTTACCTCAAGATACCTGTCAATACATTATGACAAGTATTTGCTTTCACTGATTTTATTTAATTTCTGACTTCTCACAAAAAAGTGTCGCACGTGGCAGCCTCAACCACGCTAGTCTTGAACTTCAGGTGATATTTCATCGGAGGTGGCAGGCAATGAAAACTGGAATTTTGGTCGCGCTTGGCTTCATGGCGTTTGCGCTGCCCTTCCCCCAAACCATAGCTCAGACAGCCGAACCGGAGACGACCCCAAGTCCCGGCCAGAACCAAGAGCAGATCGACATGACGCCGGAACGCCTGGGCGAAATGATCCTGCGCCTTGATGAGGCTGCCGAACAGAACGGGAGTGCCTGGACTTTTTCCATTGAAGGCATGGCGGTCACCCTGGTTTACGATACCACTGCGGACCGTATGCGTCTCATGGTGGCCATCTCAAAAACAGAAGGCCTGACGAAAGAACAGATGCTGCGCCTGCTTCAGGCCGATTTTGACTCCGCCCTGGATGCGCGCTACGCCATTGCCCAGAATGTGCTCTGGAGCGTGTTCATCCACCCGCTCAGCACCCTTACGGACGAGGACTTTTTGTCCGGCATCGGGCAGACCGTCAACCTTGCCCTGACTTACGGCGTCACGTTCAGCTCAGGCGCGCTGGTTTTTGGCGGCGGTGACAGCCAGGATTTGCTGGAGCGGCGCCAACTGATCGATCGATTACTGGAAGAAGGCACGCCGATATAAAGTAGCCACTTTTAACCCCCACTCGCACTCCGCCATCACAAACACCTTGATAGGACATTCAATGGAAGACTTTTCTATGACCTTTCCCATAATTTCAGCACAAACCGCCGGGATCCTCATCATCTTACAAAGCCTTTTGATGTTCTGGTCTGCCTTTGGCCGCCGCAAATATAAAGAGGCTTTTGGCACGGGCGGCGAACAAAAGCTTGAAAAGCGCATACGGGCTCATGGCAATCTGGCCGAGAATGCCGCCATATTCCTGATCGTCCTGGCCTTGCTGGAAATGGGCGGCATGTCTTCCACCTCGGTCTCGTACCTGGCAGGCGCATTCATTGTTGTGCGCCTGGCCCATGTCTTCGGCGTCGGCATTCTGAGGCCGGGGCCCAATTTGCCCAGAGTGATAGGCACAATGGGAACGGGACTTCTCAACCTGACCGCCGGGGGTCTCCTGATCAATACTTATGGCGTCTTGCTGCTCTGCCCGGCTTAAGGGGGAACACCCTTAAAACAGATGCGGCAGCAGGTCTTCACCGCGGACAGATGCGCCATAATACCAGAAAAGAGCGTAGGTGAAGCCGATCACAAGAGCGCACCCAAGGAGTCCTGGTATATCGAGGGCACGCCACCCTTTACGCCGTCTGCCCTTCAGCATGAAGTTTTCTCCCCTCTTGCTCAAAACCTATCCACCTCATATTAACATAGAGGGCCAAGCGCTACAAAGAGTGGAAGCCTTGGGAAATTGAAGGAAGTCTTCCACGTTTGCGCCCTGTATCTCCGCTCCGACACCCTATATAAAGCCACAATCGCCTCACGCGTTTAAACGTTATGATCGCAGCATATCTGCCTGCCCTGGGTTACACGTCTTCATGATAATACTAATCCTCAGCCTTGTTTTCAGCCTCGCCCTGTTGCTTGTCAGCGCTGATCTTGTGGTGCGCGGCGCCGTGGCCCTGGCCCTGAAACTTTCCATTCCACCTCTGCTCATCGGCCTGACCATCGTGGCCTTTGGAACATCGGCCCCTGAACTGGTGATCAGCGCTGAGGCGGTTCTCAATGGTCTTCCGGGAATCGCCATTGGTAATGTTGTGGGCAGTAATATTGCTAATATTTTTCTGGTACTTGGCCTGCCGGCGCTCATTCTCCCCATCGCCACAGGCCAACCGACCATTCGCCGCAACACGATTCTCATGATCGCCAGCATCCTCTTATTTATCTGGATCAGTTCCGATCAGTTAGTGTCTTTCTGGGATGGCGCGGTTCTTTTTGCCGGGATTCTTATGTTTCTGATATATGCCGGCCTGCATGCGGGCAAAGGGAAACGCGATGATGTCGCACTGGCGGAACTGCACGAAATGGAACAGAGCGGCAACCTCCCCAAAACCCCTCTCATGATCGGTGTCTTATTGCTGGCCGGGCTCATCGGACTGCCCTTGGGAAGCTCACTTTTGCTGGCTAGCGCCGAAAGTCTTGCCAGTAAAGCAGGGGTTCCCGAGGCGGTCATCGGGCTCTCTTTAATCGCTCTGGGTACGTCACTCCCTGAACTTGCGACCGCTCTTGCGGCTGCCCTGCATCGACATTCAGCCGTGGCCATGGGAAACGTGATCGGCAGTAACCTGTTCAATGTTTTGGGGGTCATGGGCATCGCCGGCATGATCGCTGATATCCCCATACCCTCCGACATCTGGGCAGGCAATCTATGGGTGATGTTGGGGTCGGCTGTCATACTGGTGCCTTTCGTGTTTACCAAAAGCTCGATCGGCCGACTCTGGGGGGCTGCATTCCTGGTTGCTTACGTGGCGTTCCTCTACCTGAACTTTTCCCACGCCCATTAGAAAGCACCTACAAAATCACATGTAATCACGATGAATTCTTCTCCATCAGATGAGACCCAAAAAAAGGTGGGACCCGATGTGGTCAAGGCCTACCTGAAGACCTTGCCGTCTTCACCGGGCGTCTACCGCATGATCGATGTCCAGAGCGAAGTGCTTTATGTTGGTAAAGCCAAAAACCTTCGAAAAAGGGTTGCCAGTTATACAAAACTAGGCGGCCACTCCAATCGCATTCAGCGCATGATAGCCGCCATTGCGCAGATGGTGTTCATCACCACCAACACCGAAACCGAAGCGCTGCTGCTCGAAGCCAACCTGATTAAAAAGCTCAAGCCCCGCTACAACGTCATCATGCGGGACGATAAATCTTTTCCCTATATCCTGATCACCGGCAATCATCCTTTTCCGCAGATCATGAAACACCGGGGCGCGCGGGGAAACAAAGGCCAGTTCTTCGGCCCGTTCGCGTCTGCAGGGGCGGTGAACCGTACGCTGAACACGCTGCAGCGCGTGTTTCTTCTGCGCTCATGCACTGATAGCGTTTTTAATAACCGCTCCCGCCCGTGCCTGCTCTATCAGATCAAGCGGTGCAGCGCGCCTTGCGTCGAGATGATCGACAGACAAGCGTATCAAACACTGCTTGATGAGGCGACGGCGTTTCTTCAAGGCAAAAGCCAAAGGATGCAGAAGAATTTATCCAAACTGATGGAAGAGGCGAGCACAAATCTGGATTTCGAACAGGCCGCCGTGTATCGCGACCGTATTCGTGCACTCACCACCATCCAGGCCCATCAGGGAATCAACCCTCAGCATATGGATGAAGCAGATGTGTTCGCCGCATATGGCGAAGGGGGCCAGACCTGTATACAGGTTTTTTTCTTTCGCGCCGGTCAAAACTGGGGCAATCGCGCGTATTTTCCCCTACACGGAAAAACGCAGGAGAGCGCAACGGTTCTCGATTCTTTCATTGCTCAGTTTTATGACAACAAACCCCCACCCAAACGCATTCTACTCAGCCACACCATTCCCAATCAGGCAATCCTGGCCGAAGCCTTGAGTGAAAAGGCGGACCGCAAAGTTACCGTCAGTGCGCCAAGACGGGGCGAGCGCCGGGAACTGGTGGAACATGCTCTCAAAAATGCCCGCGAAGCGCTGGCCCGCCGCCTGGCGGAATCCGACTCTCAGCGGCGCCTGTTGGAAATGGTGGCGCAAACCTTCGATCTGGACAGGCCGCCCGAACGCATCGAAGTCTATGACAATTCCCATATCAGTGGCGCAAAAGCGGTGGGCAGCATGATCGTGAGCGGGCCCGATGGATTCATGAAGAACCAATACCGAAAATTTAATATTCGCAGTCAGGAGATCACTCCAGGTGATGATTACGGCATGATGCGCGAAGTGCTGACACGGAGGTTTTCACAGCTCATCAAAAATGAAGATGCCGGCCTTCTTGAGCCGACAGCGCCGGACAAAGCACAAGCCAAAAAACAGACGCAATGGCCCGACCTCGTTCTCATTGATGGCGGCGCGGGCCAACTCAGCGTTGCACAGCAGATTTTCGCTGATCTGGGCGTCGATCAGGTGGCTTTGGCAAGTATCGCCAAGGGACCGGATCGAAACGCCGGACGCGAACAGTTTTTTGTTCCCGGCCGACAGCCCTTTACACTGGAACCCAAAAGCCCGGTGCTTTACTATCTTCAACGTCTGCGCGACGAAGCCCACCGTTTTGCGATCGGCAGTCACCGGGTGCGGCGTAAAATGGCCTTGACCACATCCCCCCTTGACGATGTGCCCGGCATTGGCGCCAAACGCAAGCGAGCGCTCCTGCACCATTTCGGCTCGGCGCGCAGCGTCAAACAGGCAGGCCTTTCAGACCTAAAAGCGGTAGAAGGCATTAGCGAATCAATAGCAAAGCGGATATATGATTTCTTCCAGGATGACCGTTAGAGACACACATACAAGCCACTCCAGCTCAATCTTCACCCTCCCCAATATACTCACCTTGGGGCGCATTCTGCTGGTGGGAGCGATGGTCGGCGCCTATTTCCTGAAAGGGGATGTGGCGCGGTGGCTGGCACTCGCCATTTTTACGATCGCCGCCGTCACCGATTTTTTTGATGGCTATCTGGCACGGGCCTGGGCACAGCAATCCCGGCTGGGACAGATGCTTGATCCCATCGCCGACAAGCTGCTGGTGGCGGCAGCCCTTATTTTGATCACCGCCTGGCATACGGTGAGCGGATTCACCATTATCCCTGTGGTCGTGATTTTAAGCCGGGAAATCCTGGTTTCAGGCTTACGGGAATTTCTCGCCAATGCCAGCGTGTCGGTGCCGGTCACGTTGCTGGCGAAATGGAAGACCACCATGCAAATGTTGGCGCTGGGCTTTTTACTGGCGGGACCGGCGGGAGAAAAAGTCATTCCGCACACGATTCTTATCGGCGAGGCGGGCTTATGGATTGCAGCTATTTTGACTTTTTATACAGGATTTGATTATTTCCGCGCCGGTTTCAAACATATTCTTGATGAGGATACTGAATGAAACTTCTCTATTTCGCCTGGCTGCGAGAGAAAGTTGGGATCAGCGAAGAAACTCTGGCTCTGCCTGATCACGTCACGGACGTTTTGAGCCTGCTTGACTGGCTAAAAACGCGTGGACCTGAATTTGCCGATGCGCTCAAAAATGACGGCATCATTCGCGTTGCCGTCAACCAAAGCCATGCGCAGCCGCACACCGCCATCAGTGGACAAGATGAAGTGGCGCTTTTCCCTCCCGTCACGGGAGGTTAAAAATAGTCATTCGTGTTCAGGCTGAAGATTTTGACCTCGGAGCGGAATACCAAAACCTCGCCGCCAATAATCGTGTTTCAGGCGCGATTGTCACTTTTGTTGGACGGGTGCGCGACTTCCAAGGCAGTCACGAGAAAAAAGCGGCAGAGGTGAGCGCCCTGACGCTGGAGCATTATCCGGCGATGACCGAAAAAGAATTGCAGCGCATTGAAGCCCAGGCCCATGACCGCTGGCCTTTGGATGCCAGCCTCATCATTCACCGATACGGCCGTCTTGAGCCGGGAGACCAGATCGTCCTCGTGATCACCGCCGCCGCCCGCAGGCAGGCCGCCTTCGAGGCCGCTGAATTCCTCATGGACTGGCTTAAAACCAATGCGCCTTTCTGGAAACAACTTGAAACC
>JAJFIO010000302.1 GCA_021774915.1 Alphaproteobacteria bacterium | reverse complement strand
CGCTCATCTGGCTAAGCTGAAAAGCGGTTCTGAGTCCATGATGTCCCTCGCAGCGGATGCTTTTTAAGTCGCGGGCGGATCCCATAACCTATAAGGAAATTTAACTATGGAACCTCTCCAGGTTGAAAAGCCGTCTTTTATTACCGAAGATCTGCAAATCTATTCTGATGCGGTGGATAAATTTCTGGAACGCGAGTGTATTCCGCACAAGGAAAAATGGGCGGAGCAACGCTGCGTTGATCGTGATATCTGGTACAAGGCGGGGCAAGCGGGCCTGCTCTGCCCCAGCGCGCCTGAGGAATATGGCGGCGCGGGTGGGACCTACGCCCATGAGGCGATACTGATTGACCGCCTCAGCCGCAGCGCGGTCGATGGCTGGGGGGTATCACTCCACAATGCGATCGTCGCGCCTTACATCACCCATTACGGCACCGAAGAACAAAAACAAAGGTGGCTCCCCAAACTTGCTTCTGGTGAGTATGTCGGCGCGATTGCCATGTCGGAACCGGCGGCGGGCTCTGATCTTCAGGGTGTGAAAACCACCGCCAAGCTTGACGGCAATCACTATGTCGTCAATGGACAAAAAACATTCATCACCAATGGCCAGACGGCCAATCTCATTATCGTCGTCGCCAAGACGGACGCTTCTAAAGGCGCCAAGGGCACCTCGCTCATGATTGTCGAAACGGATGAAGTGGAAGGATTTCGCCGCGGACGCAATCTCGATAAGATCGGCCAGAAGACCAATGACACGTCTGAACTTTTCTTTGACGAGGTTAGGATACCCACCACCAATATGCTGGGAACCGAAGAAGGCCGAGGGTTTTATCAGCTCATGGAGCAATTGCCCCAAGAGCGTTTGAATGTGGCGCTGGGCGGCATGGCGGTGATTGAGCGGGCTCTGGAGGTTACCCTTGACTACGTCAAACAGCGTCAGGCCTTCGGCAAGCACATTATCGAGTTTCAAAATACGCAGTTCAAACTCGCCGAGTGCAAAACCGAAGCCACCATCGCCAAAGTCTTCTGCAATCACTGCACGCAATTGCTGCTCGACGGCAAGCTCGATCCGGTGACCGCATCCATGGCGAAATATTGGGTAACCGACCTGCAATGCAAGATCGTCGATGAGTGCCTTCAGCTTCATGGCGGGTATGGCTATATGAATGAATACCCCATTGCCGAGATGTACCGCGATTCGCGCGTACAGCGGATCTATGGCGGCACCAACGAAATCATGAAACTGCTCATCTCACGCTCATTATAAAGCGCGAAGTTGGGTATCCGGCAGATGCTGCCGCAAAAGGGAGTCTTTGGACCATGACTGACTGTTATATTTACGATCACGTCCGTACGCCGCGCGGCAAAGGTAAGGCGAGCGGCGCTCTGCACGACATCACGGCGCTGCAATTGGCGACGCAGGTTTTGCAAGCGGTGCGCGATCGCAATGATCTGGATACCTCCCGCGTCGATGATGTGGTGCTGGGGTGTGTCTCTCCCATTGGTGAGCAGGGGGCGGATATCGCACGCACGGCCGTTTTGAATGCGGATTATGATCAGTCAGTTGCCGGCGTTCAGATCAACCGGTTTTGCGCTTCCGGGCTTGAGGCCACCAATATGGCGGCGGCGCAAGTGATGTCGGGGCAAGCTGATTTGAGCATTGGCGGCGGCGTGGAGGCGATGAGCCGCGTTCCCATGGGATCGGATGGCGGCGCGTGGCCGAGCAATCCGGAAGCGGCGTTCAAAACTTATTTTGTGCCGCAAGGGGTGAGCGCCGATCTCATTGCCACAAAATATGGCTTCAGCAGGGATGCTGTCGATGCCTTTGCAGTGGAAAGCCAGAAGCGTGCCGCGCATTCCTGGGAGAAGGGCTATTTCAACAAATCAGTTGTTCCGGTTAAGGATCAATTGGGGCTTGTTGCCCTTGATCATGATGAGCATTTACGGCCCGAGACGACCATGCAATCTCTGGCGTCGCTCGATCCGTCATTTGCGGCTTTGGCAGATTTTGCCGGCTTCGATAAAGTAATTTTGCAGCGCTACCCGGAAGTTGAAAAAATAAATTACGTGCATCACGCCGGTAATTCATCAGGCATTGTCGATGGCGCTGCCGCTATCTTGCTGGGGAGTAAACAGGCCGGTGAGGAACTGGGCTTGAAGCCCCGCGCGCGCATTCGCAGTTTTGCATCGGTTGGGTCTGAACCCTCCATCATGTTGACCGGACCGGAACATGTGACGCGAAAGGCCTTAAAACGAGCCGGAATGGCGGTGGACGATATCGACCTTTATGAGCTGAATGAAGCTTTTGCCGCCGTGGTGTTACGGTTTTCCCAAGCGCTGGGCATCGAACACGATAAACTGAATGTAAACGGCGGTGCTATCGCTATGGGGCATCCGTTGGGCGCGACCGGCGCAATGATTTTGGGGACGGTTCTGGATGAGCTGGAACGGCGCGATCTCAACAGTGCGCTGGCGACGCTGTGCGTCGGCGGCGGCATGGGAACAGCCACTATTATCGAACGGGTTTAAGGCCTTTGGGCCAACTGAATATGCTGATCCGGAATATGGATCTGAAGGAGAATTAAACGATGGAAAATTTCAACCTCGAAGTCGATTCCGATGGCATCGCCCTGGTGACATGGGACATGCCCGGACGGTCCATGAACGTCATATCCGCCGCGGTGATTCAGGAGATGACGGATTGGATTGGCAAAGTAAAGGATGACGATGCGATCAAAGGCGTGGTGCTGACCAGCGGTAAGGACAGCTTTTGCGCCGGCGCCGATCTGGAAGAGATGGAAGGCGGCGTGTTCGGCTCGTCAGGAGACTTAAGCCAAGAAGAGATGGCAGCGGCGTTTGAAAAGGTCTACGCCCTCAACCGCCTGCTGCGGTCACTGGAAACATGCGGCAAACCCGTGGCGGCCGCGATCAATGGAACGGCTTTGGGCGGCGGTCTGGAAGTGGTGCTGGCGTGCCATTACCGCGTGGCGGCGGATAATCCCAAAGCGCAATTGGGTTTGCCGGAAGCCAAGGTGGGTCTGATGCCGGGCGGTGGGGGCACGCAGCGCCTGCCGCGCCTCATCGGCGTGATTGCGTGTGCGCCTCTCATTCTGGAAGGCAAAGGACTGGCGCCTGCCAAAGCGCTCAAAAGCGGTGTGATCCACAAAGTGGTTCCGGCGGGTCAGGTTGTGTCTGATGCCAAGCGCTGGGTGAAAGAAGAGGGCGACCCGGTACAGCCCTGGGATAAAAAGGGTTATGCGATTCCCGGCGGCGGCCCGCACGATAAAGACGGCATGCAGAACTTTGTCATCGGCAATTCCATGCTGCACGCTAAAACCTATGGCAATTATCCGGCTCAAAAACACATCATGAGCGCGCTTTACGAAGGCCTGCTGGTGCCCATGGATGCCGCTTTACGCATTGAATCGCGCTACTTCCTCAAAACGCTTCTGAGACCGGAAGCGGGAAATATGATCCGCACACTGTTCCTCTCCATTCAGGAACTCACCAAAGGCGCGCGGCGGCCTTCTGGCGAGGCCGCCACAGACGTCAAGAAAGTGGGTGTCTTGGGGGCAGGCATGATGGGAGCAGGCATCGCTTATGTTTCCGCGATGTCGGGCATAGAGGTTGTCCTCATCGATATGTCTCAGGAAGGCGCGGATAAGGGCAAAGACTATTCGGTGAAACTGCTCGATAAGCGCATCGAGCGGCGCCGGGCGACGGAAGAGAAAAAACAAGAAGTGCTGGCCCGCATCACGCCGACCACCGATTACGCCCTGTTGGAAGGCGCGGATCTTATTATCGAAGCGGTGTTTGAAGATCGCAAGATCAAGGCCGATGTGACCGCCAAAGCCGAAGCTGTGATCCCAAAGGCGTCCATTTTCGGTTCCAACACATCCACCTTGCCCATCACTGGTCTGGCGCTGGAAAGTGCGCGGCCCGATCAGTTCATTGGCGTTCATTTTTTCTCGCCGGTGGACAAGATGCCTCTGGTCGAAATTATTTTGGGCGAAAAGACAAATGACAAGGCGCTGGCCGTGGCGCTTGATTATGTCAAAAAAATCAAAAAGACACCCATCGTGGTCAATGACAGCCGGGGTTTTTATACCTCACGCTGCTTCGGCACGTATGTGCGCGAAGGCATGAACATGCTGGCCGAAGGCATCGCTCCGGCCTTGATTGAAAATGCAGGTAAAATGACGGGCATGCCGGTGGCGCCGCTTGCTATGACCGATGAGGTGTCCCTGGATCTCAGCTATCATGTTCAGCAGCAGACCAAAAAAGATCTCGGGCAACACTACGAAGAAATGCCGGGCGACAGGATCGTCGAAAAAATGGTGGCCGAATTGGATCGCAAGGGCCGCAAAAACGGCAAGGGTTTCTATGAATATCCCAAGGAGGGCGAGAAATTTCTCTGGCCGGGTCTCAGTGAACTGGCGGCTGTGGCGGCGGATCAACCTGAGGTGGACGAACTAAAAAAACGTCTTCTCTATATTCAGGCGCTGGAAACCGCGCGATGCTTTGAGGAAAATGTTCTTGTGGATGTGCGTGACGCCGATGTCGGTTCCATTTTAGGCTGGGGCTTTGCGCCTTATACCGGGGGAACCCTTTCTTTTATCGATATGATTGGTGTACGTAAATTCGTCGAAGAATGCGACGTCATGGCGCAGAAATATGGCAAGAGGTTTGCGCCGGGCGCCCTGCTGCGCGACATGGCGGAGGCGAATGACAGCTTCTACAAGCGGTTCAATCCCAAAGGCACAAAGGCCGCGGCTTAAGAGCCAGCTTGTTCAACAAAAGACGGCGCCAGCGCATCAAAGCGGGCGCGGTCTTTCACTTGAAGGGGCGTCACTTTGCGCGCCTCAAGATCGAGAACCACGGCGGTGATTTCGATGCATGTCGCCAACGCGCCCGTGCCGGCATTAAACAGCAAATGCCCGAAGCTTAACGTCTTGGCCGTCAGGCTCCGTGTATAGCTTAATGTGAGTGTGGCATCGCCGGTGCAAAGGGGTTGCCGGTATTGCGTCAGAGTTTCAAGCACCACGGTCCCCAGACCCCGTTTTTGTAAACCGGCCCAGTCATAGTCAAGAGTGTTCCACAAATGCGCAGCTGAATCGCCAGAGATCAGTGTTGCGTATTGCGCGGTAAGGTGGCCGGACACATCTGTCATGAAAGGCAGCACGAGGCTGCGGTTGGTAAGTACGAGCCCTTCGCTTTGCGCTTGAGCGAGGTTAAGATCCGGGACCCGGCCATGCAGCCCGGTGGAAAACTTTTCCGCGTTTTTCGGGATAGGAGCGCAGTATTTTTTTGCCGCTGTGTGCACACTCTCCGGCCACGCTACTGTCTCAGTGGCGCCATCCTTTGGGCCTGGTGCAATGCACGTCCAGCGTGTCACGAAAGTGGCGGAGAGTGCGCCCGTTGAAGCGTTGCGCATTTCATGGATGACGGTCAAGCTCGTATCGTCAATATCCGCAATACCTGAATTCAGGGTCAAAATATCGACGGCGCGCAATTCTCCATGAAAGCGCACATGGTCTTCGCCGATCCGCACCCATAAGTGATCTTGCCGCCGGTTGGTTGGGGGCAGCCCCAGGGCAAGGCGCAGATGCGCGTCGGCTTCCGTCTTTCTCGCCATGTAAAACTGGACATTGTAATGCCCGATTTCATCGCATTCCCAGACGCTGACAAAGCCCCGACCGGTTTCAAGGAGAGTGGTGTTCGTTGTGTTCTGTTTGTTCATTGAAGGTTCTATCCATTGGGCTCGGTGTTGAAGCGTGACAGATGGTCGGTATAGTGACGGATCAGCTCGTTTGTCTCCAGCCCCAGCAGACCCAAGCGGCCCGTTCCTTCCAGAGCCGCAAGGCCGATCATCACGGCGGCCGCTAAGACGGTTTCTTTATCATCCTGCGAATCGAGGGTGGTGGAGAGCGTTTGCAAGATCTGAATCATGCGCCCGGTCAGCACACGGCCCAGATCGCTGTCAGGCGGGCAGGCGCGCATCGTGCAAAAGCCCGGCGCCAGGGCCAGCGCGTTTGTCCCGCCAAGGGCTTTGACGCCTGCGCTGATCAGGGCGCCAAGCCGAAGGTTGGCCGGGCCAGAATTCGGGTCAGCTTGTTTGAGACGGTGGGCCAGTGCGGCCATGTTTTGGGTGATGAGGGTGAGAATCAGTTCATCCTTGCCGGTAAAATATCCATAGACCGCGCCGGGGGTGTAACCGGCCTCGGCCGCCACCGCGCGGATGGTGAGGCTGTCCGGTCCTTCGCGGTCCATAAGAGCCGCCGCCGCCGCTAAAATAGCGCTGCGCCGCACATCGCGCATCTCACTTTGCCGGGCGTGGCGCCGCTGCGGGTCCATTTTTAATCTCCCAAGGAATAGAAAACTATACATTGTTCATAAAAATAAACAATATTCATTTTATCTCAGGATTCCCTTTCCTCTGTCGTCGGATCGCCCAGTTCCGGGGCCAAGACGCCCAGGGCGCCGCGACAGTCCGCCAGAATTTGATCTGACAAAGTTGGGTCATCCACGGCGCGGGAAAGGGCGAGGCCCCCTATCATCATGGAAAACAGCGCAAGTCTGGGGTCATCTTCATCTGTAGCGGAGGAGGTGGTGTTGAGCTTGGCGGCCCACACTTTGGTCAGCGTCTTGGTCAATTGCGTAAAGGCGGCCTGCAGGTCCGGGTCCGCTCGGGCTGCATCGCTTAAGTGCGCGGCAATGGCGCAGCCCTCCGCCAAATTATCGCGGTGACCGGCGCTGAGATAGTGCTGGAACTGTGTCAGCATGTGCCGCCGGGTCTGCTGCGCCGCGCGTTCACTAGTTGCAGTCTCCTGCGCCTCCGGCTTCGCTGTCGGAATTACATCCAGCAGAGCGGCTTCAAACAACGCCTCTTTTGAGGGAAAATGGGCATAAAACCCGCCGCGGGTCAGGTCTGCGTCGGCCATGATGGCGTCAATGGTCACGCCGTCAAATCCATGGGCGTTAAACAGGCGCCGCGCGCTGGCGAGGATGCGCTTTCGGGTGTGTTCTTTATGGTCTGGTGTGTAGCTCATGGCCTCTGCTGCGTGAGTTGTTCGCAATCAATTCATTATATATGTTGATTGTCATAAATAACATATGTTAGTCAACATATGTTATTTCCGGGTTAAACGCCCAGCTTCACCCCTTTTGAAGGAGACCACCCCCCATGTCCGAGAACATTCTTTACGGCATCAAGCTCAGCCCCTATGTGCGGTCCGCCATGATGGCTTTTGAAGAAAAGGGGGTGGACTACATCCTGACGCCTCCCGGTGACACAATTGATGCGTTGAAATCTCCTGAATACCGCAAACTCCATCCCTTCGGCCGGGTTCCTGCCCTGAAAACCGATAAAGTGACGGTGTTCGAGACGGTGGCCATTTGCCGCTATATTGATGAGGGATTTGAGGGCCCGGCCCTGCAACCCGCCTCAGCCGAAGGACGCGCGGTGGCCGAGCAATGGAGCTGTGCTTTGGCGTGTTATGTCCTGGCGCAGGCGATTAACGGCTACGCCATCTTCTTTGTCCGGGCGATGCGCGAAAATAAAACAATAGAGCGGGAAGTGGCCGAACCGGCGCTGGCCAAAATTGCCGAACATATGGCGATTGTGAACACGCGCTTGCGCCAAGCGCCTTATCTGGCGGGTGATGCGTTCACCATCCCCGATATCGTGTTGGCGCCGACCATTCAGTCTTTGTCCCAGATGGCGGGAACTGACAAAATCATCGCCGAGCAGAATCATATCAATAGTTGGTATGACCGCGTAAAAGAGCGC
>JAJFIO010000301.1 GCA_021774915.1 Alphaproteobacteria bacterium | reverse complement strand
TATAATGCAATCTCAAATATCGCGCAAATCAGTCAACCACTTCAATGAAACCTTCTGTAATAAGGCGGCGTATAAGGATGAGTATGTCATCAATATCACTCTTATCTTTATCCGCCGAAAGGGTGTTTAACAGGATTTCTTTTGAAGACACCAAGTGCATTAGGGGGCCTTCACATGCTATCGGAAAATCAATCGTTTTACCATAGAAAGAAAGACTGATCGCATCAGACCCTCTTTCAAGGCGAAAAACCACCCCCTCTCGAAGTCGGACCATGCTCTCTTCGACCAGACCGGATATTTGAGTTAACTGCTTCATTTGGCCTTGCAAAAGTGGCGGGCGGGTATCCACAAAATCTTTTATAAATTCTTCGAACACATTTTCAAAATTAACTTTGCAAGTCAGATCTCTCATTCTCTTGTGAAAGATTTTTTTTGCCTCACCACGATCAAACTCGGGCCTTGCAAAACCTACCGGCATAGATTCGCGAAAGGTCGTGTCACTTATTATAACCTGAGAGACTGCCTCCAACATCAAATCCGCCCATGTCTTGGCTAACACTCCGACGGTCGCATGAAGCGACACTTCATCCAAAGAACTTGCCTTGTGAAGGATTCCGCGAGGAATATAAAGCAGGTCTCCCGCCTCAAGAGAGCATTCCATCTGCACACTACCGACATCTTCATCTTTGGGATCAAAACCCTGACCTGCAAGCGGAAGCTCTATCGCGCGGTCAAAGATCTGCCAGTCCTTTCGTCCCGAAATTTGTAAAATAAAGACGTCATGTGTGTCAAAGTGAATACCAAACCCCTGGGCGTTCTGCGGGGTTAGATAAATATTGGTTTGGAAAGGGTGGGAAAAATACTGCTCCATCGAGCGACAAAATCTAGCGATCTCCGGTTGCCATTTGTGCTGATGGTTCAAAATGATCGTGCCACCTTCCTGAAACAGCTTCATAACACTGTCAGGCTTGAGTCGGCCTCCCTCGGCGGCATACTCACTCCTCGAAATTTCTCGCGTGGCGCTGATAATACGTATATCCGGAAAGCGTATGTCGGATGTGGTGATCATCTGATCAATGGCGTCGAGCGTCAGTAAATGCGAAAAAAATTCTGGAGAGCGACGATTGACCGCAAGCGGTTTCTTCTCCCAGTTATATCGGAAAAAATCTTCGACTTTGATCGGCGCTATGATTTTTTCCAACATACGGCTCTTTCCTCTCCGCCAGCCCTCGCCTACAGGCTAAGCCGTAAAGCCCTCAATGAAAAGCAGCGACCGCGAGCGGGATTTAGTTCCAAGGACCCGGCGCGCTGGCTTGCGCCCCCGCCATGGCGCGCAGTCGGGCGATGCGGTTCGCCGTGTCGGGATGTGTGGAGAACAATTTATCGACGCGGCCTCCGTGCAGAGGATTGATGATAAACAGAGGGGCCGTGGCCGGATTGCGCTCGGCGGCCTCATACTCGATAGCTTCTGCCCCGCGGGAGATTTTTTCAAGCGCACTGGCCAACCAAAGGGGCCGCCCACAGATTTCAGCCCCCTTGGCATCGGCGGCATACTCCCGTGTGCGGCTGATGGCCATCTGCACAAGAGCGGCCGACAAGGGCGCCAGAATCATCATCGCCAACAGCCCAAAAATGCCTAAGGGACCTTGCCGCCTGCCGCCAAAAAAAAGGGCGAAATTTGCCAGCATGGATATCGCCCCGGCAAATGTGGCCGTGATGGTCATGGTTAAAATATCACGATTTTTGATATGAGCCAGCTCATGGGCAATCACACCGGCGAGCTCTTCACGACTAAGCCGCGCCATGAGACCGGTGGTGGCCGCCACCGCCGCATGGTCCGGATTTCTACCCGTAGCAAAAGCATTGGGCTGATCTTGTTCGATCACATAAACCGTCGGCGCGGGCAGATCGGCATTCTGCGCCAATTGGTGGACCAGACGCACAAAATCGGGCGCCGTGGTCTCATCCACACGCTGCGCCCCATGCATGCGCAACACCAGTTTATCGCCATTCCAATAGCTGAAGAAATTCACACCGAGAGCAACCACAAAGGCCAGCCCCATGCCGGCTTCACCGCCAAGCACATAGCCCACGGCCAAAAAAAGACCAGTCATGGCCGCTAATAAAAGCCCGGTCTTGGCGATGTTCATGACTTACCTCATCCGCGATGATCTGATAGACACTCATCAGTAATGCACGTCCCGGCGCTCACGCTGCGGAAGCATTTATTTTATAATATGGTGCGGCATTTTGACAGATAAAGACCAGAACGCAGAATATTCCAACCCATCAAACGACCCTGCCCCGAGCTTGACCAAATCGCCCGCTGCCCAGCGCGCCCTGGCGGAAGCCGCACAAAGACGGAAAAACGCCCCATCGCCTGCGACGCCGCCTACAAAAGAAGTGGGCGGGGGCAAAGGCCCCGAACCCACGCGCTTTGGAGACTGGGAGCGCAGCGGCATCACCCATGATTTTTGACCAGGCTGCCAGGCCCTAACCTTGACTTGAATGCGCGCTCTTCCCTTCGCACGCATCTGCTCAGCATCTCACTTACAGGTGATTGTCCGTAGGCGTTCTGTTCATCTCCTGTACATTTAACGTGCCTCACTGTCTTTCTCAGTGCAAAGCGTGACATGAAAAGTGATTTTCTATTGACAGTTCAGGGTCTCGTTTGCGAAGGGATTTAGCTCATTTTGCACATCACCTCCTAACGACAAGGGGAATTACACATGAAGAAACTGATTTCAGGCCTCGCCCTCTCCAGCCTCTTTTTATTCAGCGCCGGAACAGCCAACGCCAATCCCATGGATATCGCTTTTGCCAACACCATTGTCTTGACGGCCATAACCGAACGAGGCGAATCCGCAGTAAAATATTATTATGAGCCAGATGGCACTGTGAGTCTTGATTTTGGTTCCGGCACAACAGCCAGCGGCACATGGGCGGCAAACGGGGATGAAGTGTGCACCACATATTCCATGGCGCGACCGGGCGCGGATGAACCCACAGCGCAACAAAACTGCTCGCCTCTTGAGCGAATGGAAAGCGCCCAAATCGGCGATACGTGGGAATTCTCACCCAGTGAAAAAATCACCATCAGAGGCGAAGTGGTTGCCGGCCGGTAGTCTTTGCGCTCTCGGTCATTCGGCTTGTTACCGCATACCGTTGGACGCTTGTTACTTGGCTTAAGGCTTACAACTGCACCATAGAGAAACATGAACCGAAGAGCCGGAAGGTGTCATAACCTTTCGGCTCTTTGATGCCTACAACGCATTGTCATGCGTTTTCATTCCCCCGGCCACGCAAACACCCATCACGTTTTTCAACCTATCCGCGCTGGACAACCACCCTTTTTAGGGGTGTTATATATTTATATATATTTATTGGTGTGTTCAGGAGGTCTCCCCCGTGTGTCGGGCATTTCTGTGCTGCATATTCGCGCTCTTCTGCTTGCCCCTCGTGCCCGGTCACGTGAGCGCGGCGCCCTCTGCACCCCTGAGCGGTCCAGTCACCGCCCATGTCGAGCGGGTGATCGATGGAGACACCATCGAGGTGCGTGCGCATATCTGGTTGGATCAAGACGTGGTGGTCAGCGTGCGTCTGAGCGGCATTGATACACCGGAGATCAGCCGTGCGGACTGTGCGGCGGAACGCACAAAAGGTCTTGATGCCAGAACCCAGCTTGCAGCGCTCATTCAAGGCCAGACCGTACATCTACATGACGTTCACTATGGAAAATATGCCGGACGGGTGGTGGCACGCGTTGAAACCGATCAAGGTCTTGATATAAGCGCATGGTTACTCGCCATGGGGCTTGCGGTCAAATACTATGGCACGCATAATAATTGGTGTGCTGACAGGATTTCTGAGAACTGACCGCGCCCAGCAGAAACCGGTAATTTCCACACCCTCCCGATCCCACTCTATATTTTGCTTTCACACCGTGTACTTCACGGATATAAAGGCTCCAAATACCTTGCGGGTGTGCGATGCGCCTTGCAAAACACCGTTAAAATTCACGACCCACCTTGAGAAGAGTCATATGGAAAAAAGCATGAACCAGATAAAGGCTGTATTCAAGTTAATTGGAAAATGGCCCTATTGGGGATCGGTTTATCTCAGCGCCACGCTGGTAGCAGCCTTGTTTCTGAGTTTTGTTATTGGCGCTGCCGCTATGTATTTCAAATTTTTTCCCTACGAAAAACTGAATAGCGCTTTTACCGGCTCAACTGCGGTTATCGCACAGGCCACAGAGCCCGCCGATAGATATGCCAGAGCCTGGTCGCGGTCGCGCAAAATAAGAATCGGCGTCATGCGTCAGGACCCTGAGAGCGTTTATAAAGGGTATACTTTATTCACATCAGCACACGGAACAAAAGCTCAACTCATCAATATGGACGGGAAAATCGTCCATGAATGGGGTGTCCCCTATAGCACGATCTGGGATGAATCGGCCGAAGTGAAAAATCCCGTTCCGAATGATTTCATCCGCTGGCGCAAGGCTTATCTTTACCCCAATGGCGATTTACTCGTGGTCTTCATCGGCCAGGGCACTCCCTGGGGGTATGGACTTGCAAAAATCGACAAGGATTCCAATGTTCTGTGGAAATATATGGGCCGCATGCACCATGACGTTGAAGTGGGGCCCGATGGTAAGATTTATGCCCTCTCTCATGACATTCTGAAAGAGCAGCGGCCCTGGCTGGGTAATTTTGAACTGCCGGTCATGGAAGAATCCATCGTCATCCTGTCACCGGAAGGCAAGGAACTTCAAAAATTCTCTGCACTGCAGGCCGTTGGGACATCTGATCTCAAACGCCTGCTTTTACTCGCCCTGCCTCAAGTGCGGAACGGAGATCTGCTCCACACAAATGCGCTTGACTATGTCGATGCGGCAATTGCTGAACGGTTTCCCTTCACAAAAGAAGGACAGTTACTGGTTTCCTTTCGGAACATCAGTACGATCGCCTTGATCGACCCCAAAACCGAAAAAGTCGTCTGGGCTGAACGTGGCACCTGGCATATGCAGCACGATCCTGATTTTCTTGAAAACGGCAATATTCTGATATTTGACAATCGCGGCAATTACAACAGCCTTCAAAAAACGCGTATTCTCGAATTCAACCCCAACACCATGGAAATCGTCTGGAGTTACCAAGGCACAAAACAAGACACCTTTATCAGCCACGCATCATCGTCACAACAACGCCTACCCAATGGTAATACATTGATCACAGAGACTTATGCCGGCCGATTATTCGAAGTCACCGTGGACGGGACAATCGTCTGGGAATATTTCAGCCCCTTCCGCTCCGCCGATGACAAGCTGGTGGCCGCGGTTTACTGGGGGCAAAGATTCGCGGAGGAAGATCTCAAATTTTCCTTTAACAGGATGCCGCAAGAATAACCGGCGATGCGGATTACAAACGCTAAAAATTGACAAAAGGTCCAAAGTTCACATGGGCAATATGGTAACGAACCTGAAAAGAGTCGTTCTATGCGTTTCCTGAATCAGTTTGACGGTGTCCGTGAAAACAATTTCACGCCTCTTCGACTTCTTCTTTCGCTGGCCGTTCTGTTTGGCCATTCCTTTCACATCTCAAAGACGCAAGGTTTTCACGACCCGATTTCAGGGGCTCTGCAATCCACATGGATCGGCGCCGTCGCTGTCAATGGCTTTTTCATACTCAGCGGGTTCCTCGTCGCCGGCAGCCTGATGAAACACAGCATTGCCGAATATGCCCTCTCCCGCGCTTTGCGCATTTACCCCGGCCTTATCGTCAATATCCTTATGACGATCTTCATTGCCGGGTTTTTTATCACCACCGTTTCCCTGCCCATGTTTTTCACCAGCAAAGAGACGGGGCTGTATTTTTTGAATATGACGCTGATACCGGGCATCCCACGATCCTTGCCCGGTACGTTTGATGCCAACACGTATACAGCCATCAATGGATCGCTGTGGACC
>JAJFIO010000031.1 GCA_021774915.1 Alphaproteobacteria bacterium | reverse complement strand
AAAGACCATGCCCGCACCGGGTTTGAACCAGGCGCCGAACATCAACCCGATACTGACCGCCACCGCCGTCGTCGCCATATAAAGCCCGATGGCTTTCACGCCGATGGAACCCAATTTTGAGATGCCGCCCATGGCCGTGATCCCGGTCACCAACGTGGTGAAGATCAGCGGCACCACCAGCATTTTGATGGCGCGGATGAACAGATCGCCAAACGGTTTGAGCACGGCGGCGCTCTCGCCAAACACCAGCCCGACAATCACCCCAAGAACCAGCGCCCCCAGAACACGTTTCCACAGTTTGATCGCAAACCATTTTTTGAGCATGGAGACGCCTTTCGGATGGGGAAAAATCGGGGGAAAACACGCGAACGGGCCGCCACCATAGCTGCTGAAGGCTGGAACCGTCAAAAAAGATGGGGTTCTTTCGAATTCAGCCTTTTTAAAAACCCTGGCGATTTGGCCCCGGACGCGCCATATAGGGCGGTATGAGCGTTTCTTTTAAAAAAATGAACGGCCTGGGCAATGATTTCGTGGTGCTGGACGCCCGGACTAAAGCCATTCCCATGTCCGGCGCCATCGCGGCTTCCATCGCCGATCGCAATATCGGCGTGGGCTGCGATCAGGTGATCATTATGGAAAAAGCGCCGGGCCCGGCTGATGTTTTCATGCGCATCTACAATCAAGACGGCGGCGAAGTGGCCGCTTGCGGCAACGCCACACGCTGCGTCGCCCGGGTGCTCATGGATGAAAAGGGGTGCAGCGCCGTTACAATCTTGACCAATGCCGGGCTCATGGCGGGTACGCGCGCGCGCGACTCTATCACCATCGACATGGGAGCGCCCAAATTCGGCTGGCAGGAGATCCCTCTGACCGAGCGCATGGACACGCGTCTGCTCGATATCCGCATCGGCCCTATCGACGCGCCGGTGCTGATCGGCCCCAGCGCGGTCAATGTCGGCAACCCCCATTGCATTTTCTTTGTCGAGGATGTCGCCCGGTATGCTCTGGATAAATTCGGACCTCTGATCGAGAATCACCCGCTCTTTCCCGAGCAGGCCAATGTCTCCCTGGCTGAAATCACCGCGCCTGGCGCCATCCGTCTCAGAGTTTGGGAACGCGGCGTCGGCCTCACCAAGGCCTGCGGCACTGCCGCCTGCGCCGTGGTGCCCGCCGCGGTGCGCAAGGGCCTCAGCCCGCGCAAAGCCATTGTCACGCTAAACGGCGGCCCGCTGGAGATCGAATGGGCGGAGCACAATGACCATATCTACATGACCGGCCCCACCACCCTGGATTATGAAGGCACGTTGGACGCGGCCCTGTTCGAAAGACGGCCATGAGGACAAGTAAAACCCAAGATTTGGATATCATCACATTGGGATGCCGCCTGAACGCGTTTGAATCAGAGGTGATGCGCGCCCATGCGAAAGAGGCCAGAGTAAACAACACCGTGATCGTCAACACCTGCGCGGTCACCAAAGAAGCCGCCCGCCAGGCGCGCCAGACCATCCGGCGCACCCGGCGCACCCGGCCGGATGCCCGCATCATCGTCACCGGCTGCGCGGCGCAGATCGACCCAGGCAGCTTCGCCGCCATGCCGGAAGTGGATCAGGTGCTGGGCAATGAAGAAAAACTCAAAGCGGCGAGTTATCTGAAGTCCAATAATGAAGAGCGGATCAAGGTCAATGACATCATGGCGGTGCGCGAGACTGCCGGGCACATGATCGACGGCCTGGAAGGGCGCGCCCGCGTCTTTGTCCAGATTCAAAATGGCTGCGATCATCGCTGCACGTTCTGCATCATCCCTTTTGGCCGGGGTCCCTCGCGCAGTGTTGCGGCGGGCGAGGTGGTGGCGCAAATCCAGCGCCTGGTGGACAAAGGTACGCGGGAAGTTGTGCTGACCGGCGTCGATATGACGTCTTATGGCGCCGATCTCCCGGCCAAGCCATCTCTCGGCCGTCTGGTTGGACAAATCTTAACCCATGTGCCGGATCTGCCGCGCCTGCGCCTGTCGTCGCTGGATGCAGTGGAAGTGGATGACGCGCTGTTTGATCTGATCACGGATGAACCCCGCCTCATGCCGCATCTTCATCTGTCGCTGCAATCGGGTGACAACATGATCCTGAAGCGCATGAAGCGCCGTCATTCACGCGAGGACGCCATTGATTTTTGCGCCCGGCTGCGCGCCGCCAGGCCGGAGATTGCGCTCGGCGCTGATCTCATCGCCGGTTTTCCCACCGAAACGGACGCAATGTTCGAGAATACGCTGCGTCTGGTGGAGGACTGCGCGCTGACGTGGATCCATATCTTCCCCTACTCAGCCCACGCCCGCACCCCCGCCGCCCGTATGCCACAAGTGCCGGGTACCGTCATCAAAGCCCGCGCGGCACGGCTGCGCGAGGCCGGAGACCGAGCCCTGAAGCGTCACTTGGATAAGCATCTTCAGCAGACCCGCACTGTGTTGATGGAAAAACGTAACATAGGGCGGCTTGATGATTTCACGCCCCTCACCTTGGCCGGAGCAAGCGCTGTGCCCGGCTCCCTCATCACGGCAAAAGTGGTGGACTGCGCAGACGCAAAGCTGATTGGCGAGCGCCTCGAGTGTTTACAGGAAAAGCGGCCCCCGGTTTTCCGTCCGGAAACACGACAAAACGATAACCTAGGGTCAGGTTTTGAGTCCATTAAAACCGTAAAAACTCTAGCATGACCACGCAAGAATCAACGCCCACCCGCAAGGGGCTTTTTTCCCGGCTCAAAGAGGGTCTCAGCCGATCATCAACTGCCTTAAAGGGCGGAATTGCTTCGATTTTTACCCATCGCAAACTCGATACCGCAATGCTGGAAGAATTGGAAGATCTGCTCATCACCTCCGACATCGGGGTTGCAACCGCGCGAAATTTGACTACCCACCTCGCCAAAGACCGGTTCAACAAGGAAATAACCCCGCAAGAAGTGCGCGCCATCCTGTCCGGAGAAATCGCTAACATTCTCGGCCCCATTGCCAGGCCTCTGGAGATTGACGCCGCCCACACGCCCCATATTGTTCTGATGATCGGCGTCAACGGCACCGGCAAGACCACCACCATCGGCAAGCTGGCCCAGAGCCTGAAGGGGCAAGGCAAAAGCGTTATGCTAGCGGCGGGCGACACCTTCCGTGCGGCAGCCATCGAGCAACTTCAGATTTGGGGAACACGGGTAGGCGCGCCGGTGGTCGCAGGAAGCGTCGGCGCGGATGCGGCGGGACTGGCCTTTGAAGCGGTGGAAAAAGCGCAAAGTCAAAAGATTGATGTACTGCTGATCGACACGGCGGGCCGCCTGCAAAATAAAGCGGGGCTGATGGCGGAGCTGGAAAAAATCACCCGCGTCATTCGCAAACGCGACCCTTCAGGTCCCCATGCGGTGATTCTTGTGCTCGACGCCACCACGGGACAAAACGCAATTTCCCAGGTTGAGGCGTTCAAACAGACCGCCGACGTCACCGGTCTTATCATGACTAAACTGGATGGAACCGCGCGCGGCGGCATCCTGGTGGCGCTCAGCGAAAAATTTGGCCTGCCGATCCATGCCATCGGCGTCGGCGAAGGCGTGGATGATCTGCAGCCCTTTGACGCCGCCGCTTTTGCTAAGGCCCTCACAGGCGCGGAAAGTTAAGTACCTGCACGAACAAAAGAGCGGAGTTGATGGCGGCGCCAAATCATGGCATGGAGGACGGCGCACCCCTTTTTGTAAGAAAGAGCGTCAATTGAAGACACCCGATCAATCTCCGCAACACTCGCCCGGTTTGCGCTTGGCTGTGGACCTGGGGCCGCTTGTGATTTTTTTCGGCGTCTATTTTCTGTCCGATATTTTTGTCGCTACCGGCGTTTACATGGTGGTCGCTGTGACGGCGCTCTCTTACGCCTATTTCCGCGAAGGCCGCGTAGCGCCCATGCCCATCATCACCACGGTCATTGTGGTTGTGTTTGGTGGCCTTGCCATCGGCCTTGAGAACAAACAATTCATCTTCATGAAGCCGACCATCATCAATGTCCTGTTCGCCACCATTCTGACCGGCGGACTGTTGACCGGGCGGCCCTTCATGAAACTGCTGTTTCAGGAAGCTTTTGACCTGACCCCGGAAGGGTGGACCAAACTGACCTTGCGCTGGATCGGCTTCTTCTGTGTGCTGGCGATTGTCAATGAGGCCGTCTGGCGCAATTTCTCTGAAGCCTTCTGGGTTTCCTTCAAGCTCTTTGGGGTTTTGCCCCTCTCCATACTTTTTACCGTGGCGCAAATGCCGTTTCTCATGAAGCACCAGCGCCCGGATGCTGATTCGGAAGAAACCGGCTTGGCCATGGCTGAGCCCACAAAGACGAGTACAAAGATAAAAACCGACATAGAACCCGGCAGCGGCCCCGAATCATAATTCTTTGTGCCGACAAAAATGAGCGCAGCGTCACCACAAATCTGGGTGAGCCCCAGGGGCGGCACAAAGTCGCAGACTCTGCATAACTAACCATCAAAACCAGCCATTCGCCCCTCGCATTAAACACTTGTTAAGGCAAAACATTTTATTCGCATACCCTGCGGAACGCCCTTTAATTATTTCTCCGCGTACTGTACTATTGATTCACATTCTTGTACGGACTATCTCTGGTTCTACAAAACAACTCAAATACTAGGATTATTTATATGTCATTCGACCTTAACAAATCGCCTGGGCACCTGCTGCGCCGCGCTCAGCAATACTCTTTTGATCAGTTTGCAAAGGAAGTCGGCACTGGCGGGTTGACACCTCGGCAGTTTGCTGTCCTGCACACGGTCTCCAAAAACGAGGGTCTCAGCCAGACTGACCTTGTTAAACACACCGGGATCGACCGTTCGACCCTGGCCGATATGATCAGCCGCATGCTGAAAAAGGGCCTGCTTGCACGCCAGCGCAC
>JAJFIO010000004.1 GCA_021774915.1 Alphaproteobacteria bacterium | reverse complement strand
GTTGCCTCCCGCCTTAGCGCCTGTGCTCATAGTGGCCATCCTGCTGGCTTCGCTTTACACGTTCGGCAATCGCAATATGAAAAGTCAGGATAATTATTTCATTGGCTTTCCGGCACTTTGGAATGTTACGGCATTTTACTTCTTTGCTATCGGTTCCTCTCCTTGGGTCAATGCTGTTGTGATTGCAACATTGGTTGCGCTGACATTTACGAATGTAAAAATGGTTCATCCTTTTCGTGTGAAAACTTGGCGTGGGGTGACCCTGTTTGTCGTTCTTCTATGGAGCGTGTCCAGCATCATCATTGTCATGACGCATCCATATGCTCCTTTTGAGGCAATGTGGTGTCTGGGAGGAACATCGCTTTATTTTCTCGGCATCAGCCTTTGGCGGACTTGGGGTGGGCCTTCTATGGCTCTATAACGCAAGGAATGACTTCTAGTTTTTTAGTATAAGTCGCATGGCGTCCTGAAATTTGGCCATGTTGTCAATTGTCCCAATAGACACACGGACATAGTGTTTATATTCATCAATTCCGCGAAGTAATATGTTCTGTTCGCGCATTTTCTTGCTAAAATCGTTCGACGGCATACCGGTGTCCAAGCAGACGAAGTTTCCTGCTGACTGAATATAAGGCCGGTTGAGTTCGTTGCATATATCATAGACCATTTGTTTTCCATGATTTATTTTCTGCTTACTGAACGTCTGGAAATCAAAATCGATATAGCTCGCCATGGCTCCGTGCAGGCCAATGGTGTTTGGTGTCGTTGTTCGAAATTGTACAAGTTTTTTAGAAATTTCTGGAGGCGCTATTCCATAACCTATGCGAAGTCCTGCCATGCCATGTATTTTTGAAAATGTGCGAGTGACAATCACATTCAATCCATCACGAACAAGATCAATCATTGAGTTGCCTGCCGGATCGTGGGTTAATTCCAGATAAGCTTCGTCAATAATAATGATCACGGACGGAGGTGCTGAGCGACAGAAATCCCTCAACTGTTCAGCTTTCAGCAGTGTGCCTGTGGGATTGTTGGGATTGCAAATGTATATCAATGCTGTTTGATCATCTATAGCACCCGCCATAGCATTTAAATCATGAGTGAACGTTGTGTCGAGTGGAATAGATTTTATTTGAGCACCGGTCTTCTTGGCGTAGGGCTGGAGCATTTCAAATGTTGGTTTCGCTGTTAGGACGGTACCGCCACTCTGTCCATAGGCAATGGCGGCCATGGCAAGAACTTCGCTTGAGCCTGATCCGATAACGATATGATCGGTGGTCACTTCTTCATGTTTTGCGATTAGCGTTTCCAGACTCATGCGCGTACGGATAGCGTAACGATGTGCGGCATCGAACGAATTGAGCATGGCGTTACGAGCTTTAGGCCCAGGGCCATAAGGGTTTTCATTTGCGATGAGACGCACAAAACCAGGAAGATCATGGCGGGGGGGAGCCGTGTAATTGACGTCTTCTGCTCGAGCGATGGTTCTTCCTGTGGCTCCACTCACGGCGCCGATGATACCCCCTGCTTGTAGAATATTGCGCCGGTTTGGCTGGTGCATATCTAGTCCTCTCTTTTATCACATTCCATATATTATACCGACTTTTTTAGAGAGTCTTAATGCGTAAAATACAATTCAAACAAAATATGAAATAAGATTTCGAATCACAAAACTTATGACTATCCATTGTGCTGTAAACCATAGATAGAATGGCCTCATCTCTGAAATGCCGCAAATACAAGAAAAATGAGGCAGGTTGATGGGTGGAATGGTTAATAAGAAAAATCATTCAGTCACAATTTTCTGGTGCATGTTAACGCAACATCAAATGCGCTCTTTCTAAACTGATCTCATGGCAGGTGCTTTTCTATCGTGTGTTTTTTCTTAGAGTTATGAGTAAATTGTGATGGCCAATTTTCTGTTGATCCACGGCGCCTGGCATGGTGGCTGGTGTTGGAAAAAACTGGTTCCGCTCCTGGAAGAGCATGGTCATACGGTAAACAGCATTGATCTTCCCAGTCATGGCAGTGACCGGACATCAAGATTGCGCGTCACATTGGATGTTTATGGTCAGGCGATAACAACGGCAGCCGAGTCCGTTGAAGGGCCTGTGATTGCGGTTGGCCACAGTATGGGCGGATTGGCAATTTCATACGCTGCCGAAAAAGAGGCGTTACCCATCAGTAAGCTGATTTATCTGAGTGCCATACTCCCAGTCAAAGGAGAAAACATTCGCAACCTGATTGTTCGAGATCGGGAGAGCAAAGTCATAACAGGCATGAGATACGCTCTGCACCGTGCAGGCGCCAGTGTTCGCCGGGATATGGCGCGCGAGTTATTTTACAATGATTGTGAAGAGAAAGACGCTAATTGGGCGATTTCAAACCTGTGCATTCAGCCCGGCCGACCGCTCTTGCAGCGTATGAAGCTTGCCCGCCAGAGGTTTCGGGATCTGCCGCGTGTTTATATCAAATGTCTCCAGGACAAAGTGCTTTCACCAGCATTCCAACAAGCCATGTGCGAAGCGGGTGAGTTTGATCAAGTAATCAGCATGAATACTTCCCATTCGCCATTTCTGTCTTCACCCAGTGAATTGGCTCATCACCTGCATCAGGCCAGCCATTAGACGCCTCTCAATCACCACTTTTCAACCCAAGGCCGCAGATCCAGTTCGTGAGTCCAGGTGCTTCTGGGTTGTCGGTGCAATTGCCAATAGGTTTCGGCGATATCATCCGGGTTCAGCATACCTTCGGGGGGTAGTTGGGCTATAAGATCGCTGTAACGCTCCCGTGCTGCTGGTGTATCGATACCGCCATCGATAATGATGTGGGCCACATGCACGCCCTGAGGCCCCAGTTCCCGGGCCACACTTTGCGCCAGTGCGCGGGTAGCGTGTTTGGCGCCGGCCAGCCCGGCAAATCCGGCGCTGCCGCGCAAGCTTGCCGTGGCGCCAGTGATAAGAATCGTTCCTTTTGCGCGCGGCGTCATGGTCCGCGCCAATTCTCGGCACATCACAAAAGCGCCGAAACAATTGGCCTCCCAGGCCTGGCGGAATTCGGTTGCCGTCAACTCAGCAATTGAGCCTTTCACGAATCCACCGACGTTGTAGACCGCGACATCAATCGGGCCGACGTCACGTTCGATAGATGAAATGGCTGTGATCATTTGCTGCTCGTCTGTAGCATCAAGTGCGATGCCATGAGCTGTGCCGCCATCTTGCTTGATGTGTTGGAGGAGGGGAGATAGGCTTGTTTTATTGCGGCGCGCGACGCAGGCGGTATAGCCCTCCCTGGCGAAGCGGCGGGCAATAGCGCTGCCTGTCCCATCGCCTGCGCCAATGACGAAGCAGACCGGTGACTTTTCCATTTCAGGCGTGTCCTTTGTCGATTAATGCCTTTGTTTGGCGAAATAGTTCTGATGGTATTCTTCAGCGGGGAAAAATTCGCTGGCCTGGGTAATGCGTGTGGCTATATCGCAGCGGTGGCGGTCGGAGTTCTGCTCTTTTTGTAGGGAGGCGCGGGCCTCCTCCTCCTGCTGCCGGGTGTGGAAAAAGATTTCACTACGATATTGAGTGCCGATGTCAGGGCCTTGAGCATCACGTTGTGTCGGGTTGTGGCAGTTCCAGAATACGTCGAGCAACTGATCAAACGTGATCTCTTCGGGGGCGTAAGTGATGAGGACAGCTTCCGCATGTCCTGTTCTGCCGCTGCACACTTGTTCGTAAGAGGGAAAAGCAAGCGTGCCGCCAGTATAGCCTACCAAGGTCTCCCGCACACCCTTGGCATTGGAAAAAGTGGCTTCCACACCCCAGAAGCATCCGGCGGCAAAAGTGACCTGCTCATTCTTGGGCATCGGCTTGCTGCTTCTTTTCTTCTTCCCGTTTGGCCACAAGTTCACGAGCGGCATCCAGGTTTTCCACCCGTTCAACATTTGAGATCATACAACGTCGATTGCCTACGCCCTGATCGATCAATATCAGGTGCTCATTGGCATTGCTACAGAGCCGTTGTGTCGGCCTGGTGGAGAGCGCTATGGATTGAGCAAAGGGCAAGCCTGTGCACGAGGAGAAGAGCGTCAATAGATATTGATCATCCTTCCCGACACCTTTGAGCCAGACATGCCGGTTATCAAGGCTGCGGAAGTCGTTGATTTGGCTGAGCCAGAAACAGGTCTTGCTGCTGGTCACGTCCGTGGCGGCTTCTTCAGTATCCGCCAGAGCGGCCTGCAGTCCGACCGCCAAGACAATCGCAAATCCGACTACAATGAGAGTGAGTTTGGATATTTTCATGTGGGGCTCCATGAGTTTTCAATGTTATTCACAAGGGACAAATATTTATGCCCTCACCGTTTAAAACCACCCCATAATTTCTGCATACATACGTTAGTTTATTACATATTAACGGGTAAGTATATTTCATCATATCTGCGCTCATTTGTCACCTGGCTCCTTACGTGGCTTGTTCCCTTCTTGTGAAGGGCCCTGGCCCTGGTTGATCTGAGTTCAAAGGGGAGCTTGCCCGTGCAGGAGAGCAGATTGTATGGTGGAGGGAGCAGGGCAGTTAAGCTGCTTTCATGCAAAATCAGACGAATAAGAACATGCAAAGCGGATCACGTTCACATAAGACTTTTAATCTTCCCAAAGTTGCCATCATCGGGGGGGGCGTGATCGGCCTTTCTGTGGGCTGGCGGCTGGCGCAGGCGGGGTGCCGGGTTGATGTTTTCGAGCGCCACAGGACCGGGCAAGGAGCCAGTTGGGCGGCAGCGGGCATGCTGGCGGCAGGGGCGGAAGCCATGCCGGGAGAAGCGGCGAACTTTGAGTTGGGGCGGCGCAGTCAGGCGCTCTGGTCCGAATTTGCCACTCAGTTGGAACGGGCGGCCGGGCAATCCATTGAGTACCGGACTGAAGGGACAGTGGTCACATCACTCAAGAAAGCAGATCAGGACAAGGTCCGCCAGCAATTTGAATTTCTTGAAACCAGGGGTGCACGAGTATCCTGGCTGACAGGCGAAGAGGTGCGCGGGCGTGAGCCTGTGCTGAGCCGTGCTGTTTGTGGCGGGTATTTCAGCTCTGATGATGGGCAGGTGAATAATCGCAAACTGGTCATGGCCCTTAGACAGGCTGTGGGAGAAGCGGGCGGCATAGTGCATGAAGGTCAGCGCGTGCTGGGCGTTGAAGTAACTAATGGGAGCGCCACTGGCGTTATCGCAGACAGCGGGCTGGCACCGGCCGAGATTGTGGTGGTGGCCTGTGGTCTTGGGTCAAAAGAATTAAAAATCAAAGACTTGATGGAAATACCTATGATACCGGTCAAAGGCCAGATGATGGCGTTGAGCATGGGAGAAGCCTACTTGAGTCATGTGGTCCGTACGGGGGATGTCTATCTTGTGCCCCGGCGATCTGGGCGTCTGGTTGTGGGAGCCACCAGTGAACGGGGGCGGGATGATGATCTGGCAACTGAGGAAGGGCTGGCAGCATTAAAGAATGGGGTTGCTGCGCTGGCGCCTGATTTGGCCTCTCTGCCGCTTGAAGAGACCTGGGCAGGCGTGCGCCCTGGCACGCGTGATGGTCTTCCTATCCTCGGGTCCTGTACGATCCCGGACCTCATATTGGCGACCGGACATTATCGCAACGGAATTTTGTGGACGCCGATCACGGCGGCCCTTGTGACAGAGCTGATCGTGTCTGGAAGGTCTTCGGATTTATTAAAGTCATTTTCCTTAAATCGCTTCTCAGGTGAGTGGACTAAGCTGAAAACGGCACTTAATCAGCCTTCTCTGACGGCGTAAACTTTGTCTGTGTTAGTGCATTCACTACATTTTTGATGTAAAAGCTTAAGTGACTTAGTTCAAATTAACCAAAAGGAACTCCATTGGAAGTCTCAGTCCGAGATAACAACGTCGATCAAGCCCTCAAAGTCTTGAAAAAGAAGATGCAACGTGAGGGCACCTTTAGGGAAATGAAACGACGGCGGCATTATGAAAAACCGTCAGAAATGCGTCAGCGCAAGAAGGCTGAAGCCATCCGCCGAACACGAAAATTGGCGCGCAAGCAAGCTCAAAGAGAGCTGGAAGGCAAATCGTAAGGCACGAAAGTTTAGGGGTCTTATTCCGCTTTGAATAATGACATCACGGCTTTTTGTTTTAAGATCATTTTGATCGTATGGAAGAAGGAAGCTAACATAGTCACTATTAAGACCCTGGGGGTGTGAGGGGTCGAAAAGAACGAGAGTGCCTGGTGAGTATGCCGTATTTGCAGATTGTGGGGGGTCTCGTTCTGCTGGGGGTCGGCGGGGAAGCGATTGTCCGAGGCGCCATCCGACTGTCTGGGAGATTGCGTATTTCTCCGCTTCTGGTTGGCTTGTTTATTGTTGCGTTGGGTACTTCCTCGCCTGAACTGGCGGTTTCGATCCATTCCGTTCTTCAAGGCAAAGCCGATTTGGCGGTTGGCAATGTCATCGGCAGTAATATTTCCAATCTGTTATTCGTGTTGCCGATGGGGGCGCTTGTCTTTCCCATCGTCTGTTATCGCAGCGTCCTGCAAAGAGATCTTGTGGTCATGCTGGCGACGACGGGATTTTTGATATGGTTATCGTCCAGAGGGGTTATTGGCTCACTTCAAGGTATGTTTTTGCTGAGTCTTTTGGGGCTCTATATTCTCTATGCATTCCTTGAAGAGAAGATCCGCCAGGCCCCTGTGGGAACGCTGCAGTATAATATGGAAATTCAGTTAGAGGGCGCCGGTCACGGAGTCAGATCGACCCGCCATGGGCTCGGGTTTTTAGCCGATTTTGCCTGGCTGGCGGGAGGGGCCACTGCGCTTTACTTTGGGTCGCGCTTTCTTGTGGACGGCGCTGTGGAAGTCGCGTTCCTGATGGGAATATCTCAAGCCATGATTGGGCTAAGTGTCGTGGCCGTGGGCACCAGCCTGCCTGAACTGGCCACCGTGATGGTTGCCTCCTGGCGCAAGCAGCCCGAAGTGGCCGTGGGCGGTATTATCGGAAGTAATATTTTCAATAGTCTGGCTGTGCTGGGCGCCACGACGCTCGCTGCGCCTGTTATTGTCAACCCTACTTTCGTCTCGTTCGATATGTGGATTATGCTCGGTGCGTCCTTACTCGTCATTCCGTTTATGTTGACAGAGTGGCGGATTACCCGGATTGAAGCCGTGATACTGCTCGGCAGCTATGCAGCCTATATATATGCCCTTTACAATCATATTGATTTCAGCATTTTTGGGTTTTAATCCGCATCTTGGCATGGGGCTTGCGTTTTGATTTGGCGGAGAAAAAAATGGTCGCCCTTCAAAGTGCAAATTCATCAAATTTAGTGGTCTCAGCCTTGACCCAAGCCAGCCGGCGCACGGGTACGGATTTTGACTATCTATTGAACACGGCGCAGCGCGAGAGCGGCCTGAAAACACAAGCAAAAGCAAGCACTTCATCGGCTGCCGGATTGTTTCAATTTATTGAGCAGACCTGGCTAGAGGTCGCCCGGAAATATGGTGTCGAAGCGGGTATGGGGCCTTT
>JAJFIO010000300.1 GCA_021774915.1 Alphaproteobacteria bacterium | reverse complement strand
TGAGGGCTACCGAATTATCCTGGTGAACTCCAACCCGGCGACCATTATGACCGACCCGGATCTGGCCGATGCCACCTATATCGAGCCGATCACGCCTGAATTCGTCGCCAAGATTATCGAGAAAGAACGCCCGGACGCGCTACTGCCCACCATGGGCGGCCAAACCGCGCTCAACACCGCGCTGGCGCTGGCCGAGCAGGGCGTGCTTGAAAAATTCAGTGTCGAGATGATCGGCGCCGACGCCAAGGCCATCGCCAAAGCCGAAGACCGCTTGCAGTTTCGCGAAGCGATGGAGCGCATCGGCCTGGAGAGCCCGCGCTCGTACATCGCCCATTCAAAAGAAGACGCGGAAAAGGCGATGGAGAATGTCGGCCTGCCCGCCATTATCCGCCCCTCCTTCACCATGGGCGGCACAGGCGGCGGCATTGCCTATAACAAAGAAGAATATTTTGAGATCGTCGCCAGCGGTCTTGATGCCTCCCCCGCAACGGAAGTCCTGATCGAAGAATCCGTTTTGGGGTGGAAAGAATATGAAATGGAAGTGGTGCGCGACAAAGCGGACAACGCCATTATCATCTGCTCCATCGAGAACATTGACCCCATGGGGGTTCATACCGGCGATTCCATCACCGTCGCTCCTGCGCTGACCCTGACCGACAAGGAATATCAGATCATGCGCAACGCAAGCCTAGCGGTGTTGCGCGAGATCGGCGTTGAGACCGGCGGCTCCAACGTTCAATTTGCGGTCAACCCCATCGATGGCCGCCTGGTCATCATTGAGATGAACCCGCGGGTGTCCCGCTCTTCTGCTTTGGCATCAAAAGCCACCGGCTTTCCGATCGCATCAGTAGCGGCGCGCCTGGCGGTGGGCTATACGCTGGATGAGTTGGACAACGACATCACCGGCGCCACGCCTGCCTCGTTCGAGCCAAGTATTGATTATGTGGTCACCAAAATCCCGCGCTTTGCGTTTGAAAAATTTCCCGGCGCCGAGGCCTATCTCACCACCTCCATGAAGTCAGTCGGCGAGGTGATGGCGATGGGCCGCAGCTTTGCCGAAAGTCTGCAAAAGGCCTTGCGCGGTATGGAGACCGGCCTCAGCGGATTGGATGAAATTAAAATTCCGGGACTCGGCGAAGGTGATGACAAAAACGCCATACGCGCGGCACTGGCCAAACCCTCGCCTGATCGCCTGCTTACCATCGCGCAAGCCTTCAGACACGGCCTTAGCGTCGCGGAGATTCAGGCCGTTTGCCTTTACGAGCCTTGGTTCCTGCGCCAGATTGAAACCCTTGTGAACACGGAAATCCGGATCGCACATGACGGCCTGCCGCAAGAGCGCCAAGACATGCGCGCGCTCAAAGCGATGGGATTTTCCGATGCCCGGCTGGCGCATCTGACCGGAACCAATGAAAGGGATATTGCCGCGCTGCGTACAGGCCTTGGCGTTCATCCCGTCTATAAGCGGGTGGATAGCTGCGCGGCGGAATTCGAAGCGCGCACGCCCTATCTTTATTCGACCTATGAAGGCCTGTCTTTTGGCGGGGTCCCCGAATGCGAAGCCCAGCCCAGCGAGCGCGACAAAGTTATTATCCTTGGTGGCGGGCCCAACCGCATCGGCCAGGGTATCGAATTTGACTATTGCTGCTGCCATGCCGCCTTCGCCATGAAAGACGCAGGCTTAGAAAGCATCATGGTCAACTGCAATCCCGAAACCGTATCTACTGATTACGACACATCCGACCGGCTTTATTTTGAGCCGCTGACGCAAGAAGACGTGCTTGAACTCATCAGGATCGAACAATCACGCGGTACGCTAAAAGGCGTGATCGTTCAGTTTGGCGGGCAGACGCCTTTGAAACTCGCCAATGCATTGGAAGAGGCGGGCGTGCCGATTTTAGGGACAAAACCTGACGCCATCGATCTGGCGGAAGATCGGGAACGCTTCAAAGCACTCCTTCAGAAGGTCAAACTCAAACAGCCGGTCAACGAAATTGCCGCGTCAGTGGAAGAGGCAAGGCGCGCCGTCGAGAAAGTCGGGTACCCGGTGGTGATCCGGCCCTCTTATGTGTTGGGCGGCCGGGCCATGGAGATTGTGCGGGACAGGCCGCAATTTGAAACATATATCACCACCGCCGTTCAGGTTTCCGGGGACAGCCCGGTGCTGATCGACGCCTATTTACAAAATGCCATCGAAGTTGATGTTGACGCCATCTGCGACGGCGCCGATGTCTTCGTCGCAGGCATCATGGAGCACATCGAGGAAGCGGGCATCCATTCGGGTGACAGCGCCTGCTCGCTGCCCCCATACACGCTTTGCGATGACATCATCGCCGAGCTTGAAAAACAGACCGAAACGCTTGCCAAAGCACTGAATGTGATTGGCCTGATGAACATACAGTTCGCTCTTCAGGGAACGGATATATATGTGTTGGAGGTTAATCCGCGCGCCAGCCGCACAGTGCCTTTCGTGGCCAAGGCCACCGGGCTGCCGGTCGCCAAAATCGCGGCGCGCGTCATGGCCGGTGAAAAGCTGAAGGCATTTAACCTTTCCAAACGCAAGCTGAACCACATGGCCGTCAAAGAAGCCGTATTTCCCTTTGCCCGCTTTCCCGGCGTCGATATCGTATTGGGACCTGAAATGCGTTCCACCGGCGAGGTCATGGGGCTCGACACCAATTTCGAGCGCGCTTTCGCCAAAAGTCAGATTGCCGGGGGCTCGCTCGTCCCGGCGACGGGAACCGTGTTCATTTCAGTCAAGGATAGTGACAAGCCAGCCATCACGGAGCCCGCGCGGCATCTGATAGATATGGGATTTAAGATCATCGCCACCGGCGGTACGGCGGATTTTCTCCGGGACCAGGGTATCATCGCGACCCGCATCAATAAAGTCCTGGAGGGCCGACCGCATATCGTCGACGCCATGAAGAGTGGTGAGGTAGATCTGGTGTTCAATACCACCGCAGGGGCCCGCTCCCAGAAAGATTCCTTTGCGTTGCGGCGCACCGCCCTGACCTTGAAAATACCCTATTATACCACCATATCTGGCGCGAAAGCCGCACTATTGGCGATCAAGATCGGCCGCTCTGGCGCTCTTGAAGTCAGCTCTTTGCAATCCTACACTCAATGATTCGAGAACGTCACATCATCGATCCGAAAAAAGAAATGTAATTGTAATGGAAAAATTCCCCATGACAGCGGCGGGCTATGCCAAAATCGAAGCCGAAAATAAACTTCTGAAAACTGTTGAGCGCCCAGCGATCATCAAAGCCATCTCGGAAGCCCGCGCCCACGGCGATCTGTCCGAGAATGCCGAATACCATGCCGCCAAAGAGAAACAGAGCTTCATTGAAGGCCGCATTCTGGAGCTCGATGACATGATCAGCCGCGCGCAGGTGATCAATGCCAGCGACCTTAGCGGCGATACGATTAAATTCGGCGCCACGGTGACTCTCATCGATGAAGATACCGAAATAGAGAGCCGCTACCAAATTGTCGGCGATTGCGAAGCGGAAGTCAAAGCGGGCAAGGTTTCCGTCTCTTCCCCCATTGCCCGCGCCCTGATCGGCAAGGAAGTCGGCGACAGCGTGGACGTCAACACGCCCGGCGGCGGCCGCTCCTACGAAGTGCTTAAGGTAGAATTTATTTAAGGCTGGCTCTCTAAGGACCGAATGTTGCGACACTGCAACATCATTCAAGTTCAAAACGAGAGGGCCATGAATCTTAAAGCCGCAATCACGCTGATTATTGTCTCACCTCTCCTGGTCGCGGCAAATCCGAGTTGGGCGGAGACGCCTGATCTCTCGGGCCCCTGGGCTTTCCAAGTTCTCACCTCACCCAATGGTCCGGGATCGCGCGAAGTGCTTTTCGCCCAGGACCGGGACGGAACGCGGGTATTCGGTTTCGTTGATAGCAACAGCGCTTCTGGTCGTTTTGTGGGCACGTTCGATGGTTCCCACCTTGAATTCACCGCCGTGCTTGAGTTTGGCGGCCAGCCACTCGCCGCCGACTATTTCGCCACAGTGACAGGCGACACGATGGAAGGCCGGATCGAATACGGCCTTTATGGCGTCGCAACATTTGTCGGGCAACGCGTGGTGGCCGAAACCACAGCGGAGAACAACGACATCGTCGGCTCAGCCACGGACGCCACAATCGAAGCGGCGCGGACAGGCGATCATTTCGGCCTACTGCATGACGGCCATCTGGCGCCCGAAATGCTGACCGTCACCGGCGGCGCGTTCCAGATGGGCAGTTCGAAAGACGATGCCGATAAAGATTACAACATGCCCCATGAGGTAACGGTTTCAAACTTTTCCATGAGCCGGTTTCAAGTAACCAATGCTCAGTATGCCGCCTTTATTGAAGCCACCGGCTATGAGACCCCGTGGGAGCCCAAGGGCTGGACCGGCTATATGGCCAACTACCCCAACCACCCGGTGGTGAATGTCAGTTGGCACGATGCCGAGGCCTATACGAACTGGCTGTCCGAGCTCACCGGCACGTCCTATCGTCTGCCCACGGAAGCCGAATGGGAATACGCCGCCCGGGCAGGCAAGCAAGGCTTGCGCTATGTCTGGGGTGATGAATGGGACAACAAAGCCGCCAACATATCAACCTGGCGCATGGGTTTTGTGCCGACCCGCAACGAGTGGAAAGAATGGTGGGACGGGGAAGGCGAGCAGATGTCGAAATCCCAGCCCATGACCACGCGTGTCGGCTCGTTCCCGGCCAATGATTGGGGCTTTTACGACCTCACCGGCAATGTTTGGGAGTGGATGTACGACTGGTATCAGCAGGACTATTATAAAGTATCGCCGGCCCTCGATCCCATGGGACCCGACATGGCCGACGAAAAGGTGCTGCGTGGAGGATCTTGGTATAACAAACCAGATGTTTCGACAGTCGCCACGCGCGACCGCTATGCCACAACGGTTCGTCTCAACTATAATGGCTTCCGCGTGGTCGAGGGGAGTGATAAATAGACGAAGCACTCCACTCGTCTTGGCCTGAGGATTGACCATCCCGGCCAATCCATTAATGTGGCGTACCCACTACACATCCATCAAGAAACAGGACACTGAATGACGCGCTTTCTCACGCTGCTGCTTTTCTGCCTGGCAACCGGCTCTTTCCTTGTCAGCCCGGCCACCGCCACATCCATCGACCTGGCGCGCGGCGATAAGTTTCGTCAGCTTGACGAGATCCTCCCGACCCCCGGCCCCACCCGCAACGCCTCCGGCGCGCCGGGCGCACACTATTGGCAGCAGAAAGTCGATTACCAAATCGAGGTCGCGATCGATGATAAGACGCAGGCACTGACCGGCGCCGAAACCATCACGTATACCAATAACTCCCCAGATACGCTGCGGTATCTGTGGGTTCAACTGGATCAGAACCGCCACCGCACCGATTCCGTCTCCTCACTGACGCAAGCCACAAGAGAAATGAACAAGGCCAGCTACGGAAAGCTGCGCTTCGAACTGGAAAAAGATTTTGGCGGCGGCCATCAGATTCTCTCGGTCACAACATCGGCCGGTGCCCCCCTGGCCCATACTGTGGTCGATACGATGATGCGCATCGACCTGCCTCAAGCACTGCAACCGGGGCAACGGACCACGTTCTCCATTGCCTGGACCTTTAAAATTCCCGACGCCACCGTCTCCCGTTCCCGGTCCGGTTATGAATTTTTCGAAAAGGACGAAAACTATATCTATGTGATGGCGCAATGGTTTCCGCGTCTGGCGGCCTATTCCGATGTCAAAGGGTGGCACACGAAGCAGTTTTTAGGGCTGGGAGAATTCACCCTTGAATTCGGTGATTACCAGGTCGCCATTACCGTGCCCGATGATCACATCGTCTCGGCCACGGGTGAACTGCAAAACGTGGATGATGTTCTGACCGCCACCATGCGCGACCGGATGGCCCAAGCGCAAGACGCAGAAGCCCCCGTTTTTATCGTCACCCCGGATGAAGCCAAAAACGCCGAATCTAAAGATGATGAAGACTCAAAAAAAACGGCGACCAAGACCTGGCGCTTCGCGGCGGAGAATGTACGCGATTTTGCTTTCGCCTCATCGCGTAAATTTATCTGGGATGCTCAGGGCCATGAGCAGAGCGATGGCTCGCGCGTTCTGGCCATGTCATTTTACCCCAATGAGGGCGTGCCTCTCTGGGATAAATATTCCACCGCGGCAATCATTCATACACTGAACGTCTACAGCCGCTACACTTTTCTCTATCCCTACCCTATCGCGCAATCAGTCAACGGTCCTGTTGGCGGCATGGAATACCCCATGGTCTCATTTAACGGCCCGCGCCCCGACGAAGACAAAGAAACCGGCGAGAAGGCCTATTCCAGCCTTTCCAAATACAGTCTCATCTCCGTCATCATCCACGAGATTGGCCACAATTATTTCCCCATGGTGGTGAATTCCGATGAACGCAATTGGACCTGGATGGATGAGGGCCTCAACACCTTTCTACAATTTCTGGCGGAAGAAGAGTGGGAAGAAGAGTACCCTTCGCGGCGCGGTGAACCTCGATCGATTGTCGACTACATGAAAGGTGCGCGCCAGGTGCCCATCATGACCCAATCGGATTCCGTGCTTGACCTTGGCAATAATGCCTATGGCAAGCCCGCCACGGCGCTTAATATTTTACGCGAAACCATTTTAGGCCGTGAGCTGTTTGACTTTGCTTTCCGGGAATACGCCATACGCTGGAAATTCAAGCGCCCTATGCCGGCTGATTTTTTCCGCTCCATGGAGGATGCCAGCGGCGTCGATCTCGACTGGTTCTGGCGCGGCTGGTTTTACACCACCGATCATGTGGATATTTCCATCGACGGGGTGACACGCTATTCCGTTGACACCAAAAACCCCGATATCGAACGGCCCCTCAAACGAGATAAAAAGAAGGGTGAGCCCCTTTCGCTCACCAAGCAACGCAATAAAGATATTGAACGCCTGGTAGATCGCAAGCCGGACCTTCTCGACTTTTACAACGAGAATGATCGCTATACCGTTACCAAAAAGGACCAGAAAAAATACACTGGCCTTGTTGAAGGGCTGGAGGACTGGGAAAAGGAAATCCTGGAAAAGGAAGAAAATTTTTACGTTCTCGATTTTTCCAATAAAGGCGGCCTCGTGATGCCGATCATTCTCGCCATCACTTACGAAGACGGCTCGGAAGAGGAAATTCGTCTTCCGGCAGAGATTTGGCGGTTATCTTCGTCAACAACCCGCAAGCTTCTGGTGAGCGATAAGTTCATTTCTTCCGTTGTGGTTGATCCTCACTGGGAAACCGCAGACACCGACATTGAAAACAATAATTTTCCGCGCCGAGTCGTGCCCTCTCGTATCGAAGTCTTCAAGATGGACTACAAGACCATGGCCCGCAATCTGATGAAAGATGTTCTTGACGGCGAGAAAGAAGAAGCAGAGGAAAAAGAAAAAGCACAAAAGGAAGAAAAGGAAAAGGCTGAAGAAGACGGCATGACCCAAGAAGCGCCGGACAATACAGCGCCTGAGGATAATGCGGCCGATAGTGAGACACCCGATAGTGATCAGAACACAGATCTTTAGCCACCATAAGACACTTGTCTGTCTGATAGCCGTGCTGCTCCTCGTGCCCTTCACGGCTTCAGGGCACCGCATGCACGCGGCGCTTTCAACCCTGGAGGTCAATCCGCGCACCCAGTCCATAGAAATCGTCCATCGCCTGTTTATTCATGACGTCGAACCGGCTTTGGAAGAGCTTTATGGTCCGGATATTGATTTTTTTGAACAAAACACTCTCGATACACTTTTAAAAAACTACGTTCGTGAGCGGTTTTGGGTCAAGCTCCCCGGCGGCGCGCCTGCACCCATCAAATGGATTGGCACCGAGATTGATGGCGATTTTCTGTGGATCTATCAAGAAGCGCCGCTCTTCACGCCGCAAGGCTTAACCATCCACAACACATTGTTGATGGATGCGGCCGATGATCAAGTGAACACGCTCAACATCACCCTTGACCCTGTCTCGGACACGCTGGTGTTTACAAGCCAAGCGCCCGACCAG
>JAJFIO010000299.1 GCA_021774915.1 Alphaproteobacteria bacterium | reverse complement strand
CCATATCTGTCGCAGTTTGTGGATCGGCAAGAATATATTGTGAATTGAAAACATTGAGTCCCTTGTTCTCCATTGCCCCCATATTGAAATGGCTGACAGCGACAATCATGAAAACATCAAGGTCATATTCCCGGCCATAGGCCTCTTCATCCCAGCGCATGGCCCTCTTGAGTGCGTCCATGGCATAATTGCATCGGTATTCATCCCCAGGTTCGACAAAAATACGTAATGTAATGTTTTGCCCCGAATTGGTGATGAACTGATCCTCTATATGGTTGAGCGTACCCCCGACCACAGCGAACAGATAAGACGGCTTGGGGTGCGGGTCATGCCACTCCACCCAATGCCGATTGTTAGGCAGATCGCCACTCTCCGTTTGGTTTCCGTTGGAGAGCAAAACCGGGTAACTATCTTTGTCAGCGATTATGCGCGTTGTAAAAACCGCCATGACATCTGGTTGATCAAGAAAATAAGTAATTTTGCGAAACCCCTGCGCCTCACATTGAGTGCAGAACATCCCATTAGATATATACAGCCCTTCCAATGCAGTATTGCTCGAAGGATCGATTTCGATTTCGATCTCTAACGAGAAATTCTCTGGGGGTTGTGCGACAGTCAATCCTGTCTCATCAATGGTATAGGATTGAGCGTCGAGGGCTAAACCATTGAGCTTGATGTTCAGAAGATTCAGATTTTCACCATCGAGACGCAAAGGATGTTCAGGACCTTCAGCACCAGTGCGAATGATTTCGAGTTTGGATTTCACATTTGTTTTTTTGGCAAGCAGATCAAAGGTGAGATGAACAGAGCGGACCGTAAATGCGGGCGGTCGATAATCTTTGGCATGGATGGTACGGGGGTCTTCGGTTTTCATTGATTGTTCCAGCTGTATTATTTGATGAGGGCTCCCATCGCGTGTTCCTCAGGCGTCACATTAGGCTGAATGTGTACCGGTCGAATTAGAAGCCCATACTGCACCCCTAATACCCATTTTCAGTGAGCGTTTGATTCCAGCGCGTTGGGTCATGAGCGGAGAAGTAGGCGAGGCACTCGGGCAAGCGGTGGACGAAAATATGGACACGAATGCGGCGCTCCACAAGGGCCAAATTGCGGCCCGAAGCGATGCCTCATTGCTCATAATATGGCAAAATTTGCGGCTGCACTATGGAAACGTTAAAAAGATAATATTCTAGATATCCGTCCAGCGCTCCGAACTTGTGTGTTCTGTCAGAGGCGCCAATTTAGGCTGCGCTGGCATCCGCCTCTTGGGCCAGCTTATCATCAACAACGGGACTAGCCTCGGCTTCAGGGTTGGACGAATCTAAGATATAACTTCTGATCTCGTCGGCGTCTTTGGCGAGCGAAAGTATGTCATCAGGCAAATTGCTAGTGTCTTCTTCTACTAAGAGTAACATCCGCTGCAAAACACCAAGCATTCGCAAGGATGAAGACATGATCCGCGCCTGCATTTCAACACGGTCCGGATCAAGATCATATTCGGAACCGGGGACACGCCACCCGCCCCAATCGGAATCTCCTGTGACTAAGATGGGATATGTACCGGGATGAGGATGATGGCCGCAATCTTCCGGTTGCTGCCATTTATTTCGCCCGCGTATGATGCGCCAATTCTCGCTAAAGGATTCCGAATCTTCAGCCAGGGCTCCCTCGCGCTGTAATTCCTCAGGGCCGAAATCACGTCCCAATCCAACATCATAAAAAACACGAATGGGCTCATCGAGACCTTTGGCCCATTGCGGCAGGACACGCTCAACCACGGCCCAAGTGCCCACTGGCTTCACATAAACGCGCTGGTTCTTGTGAAATTGTGCTTTTGCCATCCGGGGCTCCCAATTAGAGAAGTCTTATCGTCGAATGTGCCTGAACTTGGTTGCTAAGACGTTAAACCGAGAAGTAAACTTTGCCAAAGTGCAGGATTAAAAGCGGATTTTTGAAGGTCGAGCGGCAAATATGGCAGAAAATGCGAAAAAATGTCATTGATGCCACTAAACAAGGAGATAGAATACACTAACTGGCATACCCCGATGACGGACAGTTCAAATGACAGTTATTCCATCATTGCCAAAATCCTTTCACCGCATTGGCTTTCTTGTCTATCAGGATGCGCAAGCGCTTGATATCACCGGACCTATGGACGTGTTTCAGGCAGCAAACGACCGCTTGCGTGAAAAGCAAAACTCTGCTGCAAAGCGCAACTTTTACAAAATCGATTTGATCGCCAAATGCGCAGGCGAGATTGTCACATCTTCCGGGATATCGCTTTTGGCTCCCATAGGGTTTGAAAAGGCGCGAACCCGCTACGACACATTAATGATCGCTGGCGGACCAGGAATGTTTGAGGCGAGTACGGATCAAGAGACGATCAAATGGATTAAAATGATCCATAAAAATACAAAACGGACAGTTTCGATTTGTTCTGGCGCGTTTCTTCTGGCCGAGGCGGGAATATTGAACGACAGACGGGCGGCGACGCATTGGTTGGCGTGTGATCTTCTGGCCAGTCGCTTCAGTGATATTCGCGTCTCAAGAGATGAGATCTATGTACAGGACGGCAAAGTATTTTCAACAGCAGGCGTGACGGCTGGAATAGATCTGGCGCTTGCTCTTGTCGAGCAGGATTTAGGCCGGAAAATTGCGCTTGAAGTGGCGCGACTTCTGGTCGTTTACCTTAAGCGGCCTGGCAGTCAATCACAGTTCAGTTGGCCTCTAATGGCGCAGACGATGATGGGTGGCTCCATGGGCGATGTCATGCGTTGGATTTTGAATAACCTTGGGAAAAAAATCAAAGTTGAGGATTTAGCACAGGTAGCGGGAATGAGTCCGCGCAGCTTTGCCCGGCGTTTTAGATCAGAGGTCGGAGAGACGCCTGCAAAATTCATTGAAAAAGCACGCGTTGAATCTGTGCGCCTTCTTTTGGAAGAGAAGAAAGATATTTCACTTGGCCACATAGCGCGCGTGGTGGGGTTTACATCCGTTGAACATCTACAAAGGACTTTCATACGCCATATGGGAGTTGATCCGAGAAATTATGAAGCTCATTTTTAGGGAGTGCTTCCTTATGCAAGAAAAATATATTCAGCAAATAAAATAATTAAAGGAAATGCTATGAAGATTACTATTTTTATCTATGACGGATTTACTGTGCTTGATGCCATCGGCCCCTACGAGATGCTGAGCTGTATGGGAGATGCCGAAATTCAGTTTGTAGCGAAAACCAAGGGTGTGGTTTTTGCTGATACGCGGACCTTACCGGTCATCGCATTGACATCGATTGATGATGTGCGCAGTTCTGATATTCTTATCATTCCAGGGGGGCCGGGGGATCAGGCGGTTCGGGAGGATAAGCACATCCTTGAATGGGTCCGTAAAATTCACGCCACGTCCAGTTGGACGACATCTGTGTGCACAGGTTCGTTAATACTGGCGGCAGCGGGATTATTAAATGGACGGCAGGCGGCAACGCATTGGGCGCGCCGCGATGTGCTGGAAAGCTATGGCGCAAAACCTATAGCGGAGCGGTGGGTAAAAGATGGCAAAATAATCACGGCGGCCGGTGTATCCGCCGGAATCGATATGGCGTTGTATTTAATCTCAATCCTAAAAAGCCCACTGGACGCTCAAGCGGCGCAATTGGCATTGGAATATGATCCGGCACCGCCCTTTGATGCAGGGTCGCCGGAAAAAGCCCCCGTGGAAATCCGTGAAATCATGCTGGCGTCTCTTGAAGATGCAATGCGTGAAAGGCTGGAGCGAACAGCGCCTCAAATCACCACACTCGATTGAGTTTTAAGCCCTGCGTGGCCAGACAGGTGGAAAGGCATTGCTGATGAGCTTCTCCCCGTCCTTGAAATCGAAGTCGGGGAGGAGCGCTTTGACCTTCGGGTTATCGATGAAAGTGCCGGGGCGCGCGTCGAAAACGGCATCGTCGCCCAAATAACGCAGCGCAAGACCGCGCCGCCTTCCCGTGAGAGAGTGATTGCCAGAAGCATAATGCATTGTGAGCGGATGGTGTATAATGACATCGCCGGGCTCCAATTCCCATATCAGGATGTCGTGCTTGTCGCGTTCAGCTTCGATGTCAGGCAAGGGCTCCAGGCCCATCTTTGCGTAAACATCCTCAAATCCAGAGCCCTTGGCAAAAGTGGCCGGCGCATACATCTTGCCCCATTTGTGGGAGCCGGCGATGTAGACCACGATGCCGGAATCTTCTGCTGCAGGATCGAAGGGGGTCCAGATAGACAGTATGTCATTGCCGCGCACGGGCCAGTAAGACAGATCTTGATGCCAGGGCGTCGGTTCTTTGGTGCCAGGTTCCTTCACCAGCAATTGATCATAAAAGAACTGTATGGATTTACTGCCCATAACCTGAGCGGCAAGTTCGGGCATGGGGGAGTCCATCATGAAGGCACGAAAATCAGGATCGCGCATCCACAAA
>JAJFIO010000298.1 GCA_021774915.1 Alphaproteobacteria bacterium | reverse complement strand
ACGACATGAACAACCGCGACGTTCTGCCGGATTTTGAGGTGGATATGCGGATGTATGAAAATGGTATCGGCACGCATCTTGTGCTTGATTACGGAGAGTTCTCCTTAACCGGCGCCCTGGCTCGGATGGAGCTTCTGGATCAGCCGCAGTGTCCATGAGCACTTAATCATCAGGATTTTAATTATCAGGTAGCATCCACCATGATTGAATTTTAACGCCGGTGAGAGGGATGTGATCGGGAACCTGAACTTCCGACCAATAGGCGAGGCGGTCAACCGGCTGATAGAAAAACGGTATCACATATGTGCCCGATAAGAGCAGCCGGTCAAGTGCCCGTGTGGCGGCGATGAGCTCCGCGCGGGTTCGGGCTTGTGTGATGGCCTCGATCATCGCATCTACACTTTCATCCTTGACGCCGGCGAGATTAAACGTGCCCTCGATATCGGCTTCCTTCGAGCCAAAACGGAAAGCCTGTTCGTTCCCTGGCGACAGAGTGCCGCTCCATTTGAACGGCGTCATGTCGAAATCATAGGTCGAGCGCCGTGCGTGATACTGGGTACTGTCAACCATGCGGACAGAAGCATCTATGCCAAGGGATTTTAGCGCCTTGGCGTAAGTGAGGGCGATGCGCTCTTCGGAAGGCTCGCGCAGCATAATCTCAAAAGCAAAGGGCTTACCCGTTTTTATGTTTACCATCTGGCCATCGCTGACATTCCATCCCGCTTGCCCAAGGAGACTCAGGGCCTCGGCCTTATGGGTTCTACTGTTGGCGGGCGAACCCCCGATGGGGGCCGTCCAGCCTCTTTCAAGAAGGGGTTTGGGCAAAGTTTTGCTGAATGGTTTCAGAAGTTCTTTCTCCAGCTCAAGTGCTGGTCGATTGTGCGAACTGAGTTCGGAATTATCGAAATAGCTCTGCACGCGTTTGTAAGAATTATAAAAGAAATTTTCATTCATCCATTCAAAGTCAAACATAAGAAGCAGCGCTTGCCGCACGCGTTCATCATGAAAAACATCCCGGCGCGTATTGAAGACCAATCCATACATATCGGCGGGCCGGCCATGAGGCATCTCAGAGCGAACAACCTGACCGTTTCGGGTGGCGAGAAAATCATATCCGATCGCCCAGTTTTTCGCTTCCCGTTCAACCCGAATGGTAATTTCACCGGATTTGAAAGCTTCAAAGAGCGCGGTGGAGTCACGAAAATAATCATAGCGTATCGTATCGAAATTGTGCTGCCCGGCATTCACGGCAAGATTTGCCCCCCAGTAATCGGGGTTGCGGGTGAATTCGATATTGCGTCCCGGCTCGACCTTCGTGACGCTATAAGGCCCGCTTCCCAGGGGAGGTTTAAGTGTGGTTTCTTCAAATTCGTGGGCGCTGTAATACTTTTTAGACAGGATCGGCATTAGCCCCATGATCAAGGGCATTTCCTGGTTTGCTTCTTTCGTGAAGTTAAAACGGACCTTATCATCGGCGGGGCGCTCTATATCGCGCACCATGGCGTAATAACGGCGTGTGTTGGGCCGCCCTTTGTCGCGCAATGTTTCAAGTGAAAAAATTACGTCGTCGATGGTGATGGGCGTACCGTCCGAGAACTTGGCTTCGGCGTGAAGCATGAATTCGACCCAGCTCCTGTCTTCTGGAACTTCGATGGTTTTCGCAATCAAGCCATAAAGCGTGAAGGGTTCATCATGACCACGGACCATCAGGCTTTCTATTGTGTGAAGCTGAATTGGAAGATACCCGAGTTCAAGCTGCACCAGCGGCGAAGTCCCTTTGACAATAAATGGATTGAGATTATCAAATGTTCCAATTTCTCCGATAATTAATTCACCACCACGATCAGCATACGGGTCTATGTACTGAAAACGTGCAAACCCTTCTTTGTATAATGGGTCACCATACATAGCGATGGCATGACGGGGCCCTGTGCCCGGCGGCGGGGCGTCGTTCTGTTCTGCATATACAGAATCTATAAAAGGAAATGCCTGAACTGCAACCAGGATACTCAAAAATCTAAACGTTAAGAGGGGGAACCGGTTCATGGGGAAAGTTTGCGCCTCATATTTCTTTAGCCAAGGATGGTTAATCAGAATCTCCGACCAGGAGGGAGGATCTGATGAGATAGGACAAAAGATTTAGGTAAATTTTCAATGAATTTTGGTGGAACTAAGGCGCCGGTTGAGTAAGAACCGTATCAACCGCAAAAATCCGCCACTTTTTCCTCTAAAATCTGAACGGCAGGGGGAACCATCATTCATCGAAGGTTCATGGCTGTAATCTTAATTTAGTGTTAACTTGAGGGATATGGGAAGCGGGAGGCTTGCTGTTAAGTGATCGGGGAAAAGCAAGTCACGATCACACACTGAGGACGAATGTGCTTGAGAATTTATTTGATTAGCATCTCTGTTGGGACTGAAGGGAGTGAATTATGAGCGTATCTTATCAAGTGGATAAGCCTAAACGGGGTATTTTTAGTTTGGCCGCCATGTTGATCGCCGGTGCGGCAGGTGTGGCATCGGCTCTGGTTGCCGATTTTGTACAGAAGGGGGATTCTTCTGCGATCATTGTGATGAACTCCTTTGTCAATCAATCTCTAAACCTTAACCTGCCTCTTGGGTATTTGGCTTTGATGATGTTGGGTGCGGGCGCCTTATCCGTTTTCGTTTTTGAACCAGCAACCAAGCGGGCGGCGTATTATACCGGCGCCAGCATTCTGGCGGTCCTCATGACCACCATGCCGGTGGACGAATTGGACAAGGCATTGCCTTTGTTCGAAGAGATTCTCAATCTGGATGATCCGGATGACGCCGCATATTTGGATTTCAATAATCTTTCGACGACCCAAGAAATTGCCGGAGCGCCGTGCTTTGATGTGAAGGGTAGCGTACTTCCCTTGATCAAAGCTTCTTATATGGATGGGCCTGTCACCAATATTGCCTGCAGTAATGGCCGGGCAATGGGCCAAGCGAAGGTGATGCCGATTGCGGTTGATGATCTGAGCGTGACAGTGGCGGTTTCGCTGCCCCAAGGGCAAATGCCCAGGATCGCCGCACGCCTTCATGATGATATCTCGGGCTCGACATGGCGTCTGACAGGCGGGCGCGCCAATCGTACTGACACCGGGTATATTGTGCGCTATCAGCTGTCCATTCCCGCCTCTGAGGCGCGGACCGGCATGCTGGCTGATCTTCATGTGCGCATCGAGGCCAATGGCTTTAAAATTGCGCATGAACATGCACAGGTCACCACAAGACGGCCGGTTGTCATTGCGGTGGCCATGATTCAATCAGATACGCCCCTGTGGCTGCAAAAGCTGAACACGCCCTATCGTTTCTAGAGTTTTCCGGGTCGTTAATATCGTGAAGTGAGAGGCGCCGCCGTGTTGGCGGCGCCTTTTTGTTCAGAAGCTGTCAAGAGAAAGCAAATAGTTAAAGCCGTTTCCGGCCAAAACGGAAATCGCTCTTAATGAGTCTGGCCTCTGAGAAGCTCATAGGTCCCATCGCAGAGGTGCCCAAACATTTCTTTGACCTGGGGATGGCGGACAGGTTCTCCGGAATGATCCGCAAGCAGGTTCTGTTCCGAGACATAGGCCACATATTCAGTATCATTATTCTCTGCGAGCAGATGATAAAAGGGCTGGTTTTTATGGGGGCGCATGTGTTCCGGGATGGATAACCACCATTCCTCCGAATTACTGAACGTCGGATCGACGTCAAAAATGACGCCGCGGAAAGAAAATATGCGGTGTTTGACAACCTGGCCAATATTAAATTTTGCTGTCTGATCGCCCATCTCAATGCCCATTGAGATTTGTGTATTCTGTTTCATGATATGAGAATCGTAATCCATAAAGCCGAACCATAGATGAATGAGCATAGTCATCAAGGATTAAATTTTGCTCAAATATTCCCTTTTTTCTTTGTGGGAGAGGGGAGTGGTGGCTGTTTTGTCGCGCGCAAATAGAGTATGGCAACACGCCTCGTTAACCTTACTCGTCTATAAGTCAAGATATTGCGAGGGGTGGGCAGAGTATGAGTATTGTACCGGTCCACCTCCTTCCTTTCGAAGATCTTGCCCAGCGATGCTTTATGCATCGCTGGGCCTTTTTGAATCTGCCATCCTGTCATCCAGGCGAATCATGCTAAGCTTTTGCCCCAAAATGACCTTTTCGGTCATTCTTTTGGATTGGCGCTGATGCAGTCATCACAATCAAAACTTCTCAGTTTTGTCCTCTATCTCATCATTTTGGTCTTTGCCGTCTATTTTTTATTCGTCGCTAAGGCCATTCTCATTCCATTGGTCATTTCCATTACCATTGCCTACTCGATTGCCAGCTTGGAGAGCAGCTTTCTGGAACTGTCGTTGAATGGGCGACACATCCCGAAATGGGTGGCGTTTCTGGCTGCCATTTTATCGGTGGTGTTCGCTCTGTTGCTCCTTGTCAATTTGGTCGTTGATAATGTTGCCCAGGTGGTGGAGCGTGCACCGGGCTACGAGGCCCGCCTTCTAGACATCATCGAGCAAGTTTCCGCTTCCATCGGCGCCGAACGCATGCAAAGCATTGTCAATGTTTTTGCCAATCTTGATCTGGCGTCGGTGATCACGGCAGTCATATCGCCACTTTCCGTGATTGCTGGCAACACTCTGACTATTCTGTTTTATGTTTCTTTCATATTGGTAGAGAGGCAAACCTTAAGACCCAAACTGAAATTGCTGGTCTCTGATCCTAAGCGCGAAGCGAAAATTGAATTATCACTCACGCGTATTGAGCATAGCATTCGTAAATATCTGTGGATCAAATCGCTGATCAGCTTTCTTACAGCGGGATTTAGTTATGTGGTGATGCGCTTTCTCGAAATCGATTTTGCCGCCTTTTGGGCAGTGCTGATTTTCGTCCTGAATTTCATACCTTATGTCGGGTCGATATTGGCGGTGATCTTTCCTGTCATGTTGACCCTGGTACAGTTTCAATCTCTTTCCTATTTTCTCATGACCATGGTTTTACTGACCGGTGTGCAAATAGTTGTAGGAAATGTTCTAGAACCGCGGATCATGGGGAAATCGCTCAACCTCAGTCCTTTGGTGATTCTGTTGACTCTTGCCGTATGGTGGAGCATATGGGGTGTGGTCGGCATGATGATCTGCGTGCCGATGATGGTCATTGCCATGATTATTTTTGCTCAATTTCCGCAGACACGGCCAATTGCTATTCTCATGTCGCAAGAAGGTCTGATTGACGACCTCGTTTCGAGTGAGCAGACGGAATAAGCTGTGCGATTATGTCTTTTTGCGGCGGCGGCGAATGAGGCCTTCCTGAGCCACGGAGGCAACCAACAAGCCTTCACGAGTAAACAGAGAACCCCGGTTCAATCCGCGCGACCCAAAGGCCGACGGACTATCCTGCACATAAAGCAGCCACTCATCGGCCCGGAAGGGGCGGTGAAACCACATCGCATGATCAAGGCTGGCCATCTGAACAGTCTGATCCAGAAGGCCACTGGCGGCATGGGGTAGCAAAGACGTATCCAACAGCGTCATATCCGAAGCATAGGCCAGAATGCATTGGTGCAAGGACATAACATCCGGCAGAGCATCAGTCGCACGCACCCAGACGCTCTGATTGGGGGCGAGCTTTGAAGGGTTAAGATGATCCCGCGGATTGATCGGCCGCAGCTCAATAGGCCGCTCGCGGGACAGCCAACGCGACATATCCGCCGGCAATTGATCTGCAATTTCAGCACGCAGCTCATGCATGCTTTTCAGACCTTCAGGCGGGGGCGCATCGGGCATCTCAATTTGATGGTCAAAGCCGTCTTCGCCGGTGTGAAAAGAGGCTGACATGTTGAAGATAGGCCGGCCATGCTGAATGGCCACGACCCGGCGTGTGGTGAAACTGCGCCCATCGCGCGCCCGCTCGACTTCATATAGGATGGGTATTTTTGGATCGCCCGGGCGCAGAAAATAAGCATGGAATGAATGCGTCATACGTTTGTCATCAACTGTACGCGTGGCGGCAACAAGGGCTTGACCCAGAACTTGTCCGCCAAACACGCGCTGCCAGGAATCGGCAGGAGAGTTGCCCCGAAAAATATTGACCTCAATGGGCTCCAAATCAAGCAGCTCCAGCAATTGATCAACGGCGGTGCTCATGCTTCATGTCTCCGGATTTTAAGGGTGGGGAATGCTGTAACCACCTATGATCAAGTCGAACTTTATACAATAATTTATCAGTCAAAACAAATGGTTAGAAAATTTTTTTAATTATGAAGTGGATGTCTCAAAAGGTGTTATGTCTCACGACGAAGAGTCGTCTTGGCAAGGCCGATGTTGTATAGTTCACAAAATTCCGGAGCGGCCACACCACATAGTATGTCAAAAATATCCTCACAAAAAGTCTGTTTTGCGACACATAATCTCAGCAAGGTTTACATCACTGGTGATATTGAAGTTCACGCCTTAAGGGATGTGACGCTGGAAATTTATGAGGGCGAAAGTGTCGTTCTGCTCGGGCCTTCAGGCAGCGGCAAGTCAACCCTGCTGAACATATTGGGCGGCATTGATCGCCCGTCAAGCGGCCATGTTTCTTTTCGGGGCCTTGATATGACCGCGCGCACTGAAAGCGAACTCACCCAATTCAGGCGCCAGAACGTGGGATTTGTATTTCAGTTTTATAATCTCATTCCCAGCCTGACCGCCCGGGAAAATGTTGAGATCGTCACCGAGATTTCATCTGATCCGATGCCGGCAGCAGATGCTTTGAATATGGTAGGACTGTCGGAACGCATTGATCATTTTCCCGCTCAACTCTCGGGTGGAGAGCAGCAAAGGGTTGCCATAGCCCGGGCGATTGCAAAGCGGCCAGGCGTTTTACTGTGCGATGAACCAACCGGCGCCCTAGACAGCAAAACAGGTGTGGTGGTGCTGGACGCGATTGCCAGAATAGGCGAAGAATTAGGCACGACCATCGCCATAATCACTCACAATGCGTCCATAGCAGATATGGCCGACCGGGTGATGTCATTTGCCGATGGCCATATCGTTGATATTAAGGAAAACGCCAGCAGGGCGCCTGCACTGGGACTTCATTGGTGATGCGACTAGCGCCGCTTGATCGGAAACTGTTTAGAGATCTATGGCACCTGAAAGGGCAAGCTTTCGCGATTGCGATGGTCATCGGCTGCGGTGTCGCGACCGTCATCGTGATGTTCGGTACATTGGAATCGCTGAGGGCAACAGGCGAAGCGTATTATGAGCGCTATCGCTTTGCCGATGTCTTTGCGCCTCTCAAACGCGCCCCGGTCTACCGGGCGGCGGACATCGCCAAAATACCCGGCGTCAGCGAGGTATCCACGCGGGTTGTCATGAGTGTCACTCTGGACATCCCTGGGATGAATGAACCCGCAATGGCCAGGCTGATATCATTGCCGGAGACCGGGCAAGATCCACTCAATCGAATAGCCTTGCGCGAGGGGCGTTGGGTCAATGCAAGACATCCCGATGAGGTGATCGTGAGCGAAAACTTAGCACTCGCGCATGGTCTCAGACCGGGTGATACATTTGGCGCCATCATCAACGGCAAGAAGCGATCTCTCAATATTGTCGGGATCGCCCTATCTCCTGAATTCATTTATGCCATCGGACCGGGGCAGTTGATGCCAGATGACCGGACATTTGGCATCACCTGGATGGGCAGGCGCGCTCTTGAAGCGGCATTTGACCTTGAAGGGGCGTTCAACGATGTAAGCGTGAGCCTATTGCGCAGCGCCTCTGAGCCTGCTGTCATTGAACAACTCGATACCTTGCTTGCTGCCTACGGCGGTGTCGGCGCCTACGGCCGTGAAGATCAAATCTCAGCAACTTTTGTCAGCAATGAAATCAAGCAATTGGACACTATGGGCAATTTGATTGCTCCGGTCTTTCTGGCCGTCGCGGCCTTTCTTCTCCATATCGTCGTGTCACGCATGATCGATACGGAGCGGGAACAAATTGGTTTGCTGAAAGCTTTTGGATATACAAAATGGGAAGTTGGTCGTCATTATCTTGAATTCGTTCTGGTTTTGACACTTTTCGGCATAGCCTTGGGAATCGCGCTCGGTGTCTGGATGGGACGGGGCCTCACCAATTTTTACGGCGATTTTTTTCGTTTTCCCTTTTTATATTATCGACTGGATTTTTCAGTCATGGCTTGGGCGACTTTTGTCGCTTTGTCAGCAAGTGTGCTGGGAACGATTTATGCGGTGGGCCGTTCCGTTAAGCTGGAAGCGGCTGTGGCTATGCGCCCGGCGCTTCCCGTGGTCTACCGCAGATCTCTACTGGAAAAGCTAAACATTATTAAAAACTTGAGTGCGCCTACGCGTATGATCTGGCGCCATCTTATGCGCTGGCCTGCGCGTACGGGCCTCACTGTTCTGGGTATTTCTCTGTCAGTGGCCCTGATTATCATGTCTCTCTTCCCACTCGATGCCGTCGAATTTATTATTGAGACGTACTATTTTAAGTCACAGCGGCAAGATGCCGATGTGACCTTTGTTGAGTCGCGCAAAAGTACCGCGCTGAATGCAACGATGAAAATGCCGGGCGTCCTCACCGCCGAACCCTTCAGGCATGTGCCGGTCAAATTACATTCCGGTCATCTCACGGAGCGTGTTGGATTGATCGGCCTCTATCCTGATGCCCGGATCAGTCAGCTGCTGGATTCCGACCTGCGCCCTATAGCCGTGCCGCCAGAAGGGGTGGCTCTGTCAGGGTATCTGGCCAAACGACTAAATTTAAAGCGTGGCGATCTGGTCACCGTCGAAACCATGTCCGGAAAACGCCCCGAAGCGCGCATGCCGATCACCGCCGTGGTGAAACAGTATATCGGCATGTCAGCTTATATGGATGCTTCTGCTCTTGACAGATTCATGCGCGAGGGGTCTGTGATCTCAGGCGTACGCATCATGATGGATCAAAACGCGGCACTGGATTTGTATACAAATCTCAAAAACACGCCTGCTATTGCCGGTATTACGCTTAAATCGACGGCCCTCAGGTCCTTTCGGGACACTTTGGCCGAATCAATCGAGATCAGCATCGCCTTCTATCTTTTTTTTGGCGGGATGATTGCCTTTGGCGTGGTGTATAATAGCGCGCGTATTTCTTTGTCCGAGCGATCCCGAGAACTGGCCTCTTTGAGAGTGCTCGGATTCACTAAAGCCGAAGTGGGCTATATTCTGTTGGGCGAGTTGACCCTTCTGACATTGGCGGCTCTGCCAGTCGGGGCCCTATTGGGTTATGGCCTTGCATGGATGCTTGTTCTAGGGTTTGAAACAGAATTGTTTAGAATCCCATTATCCGTGAGTCCCTCAACCTATGCTATTTCCATGATTATGGTCGTGGTTTCCACCCTTGTTTCGAGCGCTGTTGTGGTGTCTCGGATAAACAAACTCGATTTGATCGCTGTTTTAAAAACGAGAGATTAACATGACGGATATTGCGCACCTTAATCCCGAACGCCGCCGCATTTTAATCGGCGGTGCGCTTCTTGTCTTGCTGATCGTTTTGTTGATTTTAGCTTTTATGCCCAAAAGCATTCCAGTTGATATTGCCGTGATAGAGCGTGGGGAGATGATGGTCACGGTGAAAGAAGAGGGCAAGACACGGGTCAAAGATATTTACACGGTTTCCGCGCCACTGTCGGGCCGTGTTCTGCGCATTGAGGCGAAGGTCGGAGATGCTGTCTCAGCCTATAAAACCGTACTTGCCAATATTGAGCCCAGCGCACCAAACTTTCTGGATATCCGTAGTCGTGCGCAAGCCGAGTCGGCGTTGAAAGCGGCTGAAGCGGCTGAATCTCTGGCTTCGGCTGACGTTGCCAGGGTCGAAGCAGAGTTGGACTATGCGGCTTCAGAAATGGAACGCGCCAAAGAGCTGGCTAAGAAGGGCAATATTTCACAAAGTGCGCTTGACCGGGCTTTGCTTGAACTGAAGACGAAAGAGGCGGCGCTTCAGACCGCACAGGCGGCGCTGCGCGTCAAAGAATATGAATTTGAACGTGCACGGGCGTCTCTTATCGATCCAGGTCAGAATGAAGGAATAAACAATCCCCAAAATGAAAGCTGCTGCATTCCCATTTATTCACCGGTGAGTGGGCGCGTTCTTAAAATTATTGATGCCAGTGAGCGTGTGGTATCGGCGGGTTCACCGCTTCTTGAGTTAGGAAATTCCAGGGAGCTGGAAATCGTTGTCGATTTGCTGTCCACCGATGCGGTTAAGATCGAAGAAGGGAGTGTGGCGTTTATCGAAAACTGGGGAGGGCCCCGGCGTCTCAATGGTGTCGTGAGGCGAGTGGAACCATTTGGCTTTACAAAAATCTCGGCATTGGGAATTGAAGAGCAGCGGGTGAAGGTCGTTATCGATCTTACCGATCCGCCTGAGGATTGGAGAGCATTGGGGCATGGCTACAGGGTCGAGATTGAAATCCTGACATGGGTCCAAGCTGATGTGCTGAAAGTACCGCTTGGCGCCCTTTTCCGCAAAGGGGACAGCTGGGCGACGTTTATCGAAAAAGGCGGAAGAGCACATGAAGTGATTATTGAGATAAACCATTTAAATCCATATGAAGCTGAGATAATAACCGGTTTAAATGATGGAGAAAATGTGATTTTGCACCCCAGCGATCAGATTTTTGATGGTGTGAGGGTTGAAACCAGGCCAGAAATATAAGCCTCGGCGCTGGAATTCGCTTAGAGATAACGTTAACGTTTTACCCTGAAGATCCGATGTTCTTTGTAAAAAATGAAAACCAGAATTGGGACGTATAAATGTTGAGGTATTTGGGGCAGCTTCTGGGCATGGCGGGGAAAATCATCGTCGGGGGTCTTTTGATCATTTTTATGATCGCTTTTGGTGGTGCAATTCTGTCGTTGCAAAATGGATCTGATGCGGTCACCCCAACCAAATATGCCTATTTGTATGGTAATTCTGACAGCGACAACCGCCTCCTGAAGATCAATGTGGCCGGGCCAATTCTGGGGCTGCCTCCTCAGGGCGTTCCTGGACCGCTCAATTTTCTGGCTCAGGGCGCGGGAACCTATGGATATGCCGTCAAAGATGCGCTGAGACGTGCGGCTAATGATTCCTCCATTGAGGGAATTTTGATTCATATGGCCACACCGGGAGGCACGATCTATGGCTCCATGGCTATATATGATGGGATTAAGGCCTATCGGGAAGAAACCGGTAATCCCGTCCTGGTCTATATCGAAGGGATGGCGGCATCAGGCGGTGTGATGGCCATGGTGGGTGCCGATGCGATTTATGCCGATGGCGGCAGTCTGATCGGTAGCATCGGTGTGATCGGCGGCGAGTTTTATTATTTCGATGAACCGCTGGCGATAGACGGCGGGATCCTCGGGGGCGGCATTACCACGGGAAGTGGCATTGAGCAGACAGTGATTACGGCTGGTCGCGGCAAGGATTTTGGTAATCCCTATCGGCGGCCAAATGATGAAGAGCTAGCCACATGGCAGGCCAGTGTCGATGCGCTTTATAATCAGTTTGTGACCCATGTGTCCTCAGCGCGAAATATCTCCGAGAAAACCGTTATTGACGATATGGGTGCGCAAGTATTTGGGAATGGCCAGGCCCTGGCCTTTGGCCTGATCGACGGCACGCGCACCTGGGATTCGGCCATCACCGAATTAGCAAAACTGGCTGAAATTGAAGAAGATTATCAGTTGGTCAGAAGGCGTGGACCTGAGTTAAGCGCTTTTGAGCGGTTGTTTATGATGATGGCGCCCCAGAGTTCGGCGGATGTGACGGCCATGCAAATCCTGCAGACCAATTTGTGTTCT
>JAJFIO010000297.1 GCA_021774915.1 Alphaproteobacteria bacterium | reverse complement strand
ATGTGAACGGGGTATCGTATAGATTTCCCGAGGAACATAAGAGGCAACCGACCATGGCCCACGGGACGTTGACGCAATGAACCAAACGCCATCCTGACAGCTGTAATACTGCCCTCTGAATCTGATAACAGAAGAAGACGTGTTCACGGCATAATCGAGAGGCGTACCTTTAATACTATCAAATTCCGGCTCACCTGAGTAACTCACATCAAGCGCAGCTTTCGATCTATCGACTTGTGCGGTTTGTGGAATACTGGCCTTTGCAAGACTCTGCTTAGCTTCACTTGTCCCGGGTATGCTTGACAATATTTCTGGGGTCTGAACTTCGGTTTCTAGTTTGGAAAATGATTCTGGTAAATCCTCCGGTTCAACAAAGCGCCATTTTCCTTTGCTTGTGAGCATGTCTGACAAGAACCACCTTCCGGAAAAAAGGAAGTAGTATTTCTGAGACGAAATATCAAAAAGGACATCCGAATCCGTATTCATGACATAGAGCAAGCCAGAATCACCAAGTGGGCTGAGTTCCTTTTCACCATCAAGCTGAACCAAGGCTGCCGGAACAGTGCTCACAATAACCTTCGAAAGCACCTCGGGGCTTGACGTTTCATCAGTCTCCGCTTGCACCTGTTTGCCAAGTGTCTTTAGTCCCGAAATAGATCTCGGCGTTTTTGTTGTGAGCGCCCACTTCCCTTCAACAGATCGGGACCGGAACCATTGCGGACCAGCTTTCAAATAATAGAATCCAGATTTCGTATCCAATAACAAATCCACAGGCGTGTTCACCACGCGCAAAATGGCTTGATCCTCTTCTGCGATCAATCTGGGTTCCCCATCCGTCAAAACCAGGAGAGTTGGTACAGTTTCAACATAAATATCTGGCGGTGTCGTATTAACAACAGACGCTTCGTCATTATTTTGTATTTGCGCTCTTTGGAGTCCGGCTTCCAGACGGCTTAATGGAATACTCACCTGACCATCGATCACCATAGGTTCAACCATTCGTTTGACTATGGCGTTGCTGGCGGCATCCGGAAATTCTATCCTTTCGATAGCACCCTGGTGAATCAAAACAGTTTTCGCGGTCGTATCGATTTGGGTGTGCGCGAGGAATTTTATTGAGCCGAACATCTCTTCGGCCTGATTATCGGTCGTTAAGGCCAGTGCTGCATGTGCCTCTAATCTACCTTGTTCATAAGCATCAATCTGGGGTTGATAAATCAGCAACGACCCCTCATCGCTCTGAATGAGCTTTGGCCAAATGGGGTCCAGTTCAGTTTCACCGGCAGAGGCGAATGAACACAGAAAAAAGAGAAGAAAGGCTGCGCGGCGTATCATGGGTTCGTCCTTACCCTTCGACAGATCCACCCCTGGCTCTTAAGCGTTATCCTCTGCTCACAGTCATGAGTTTTAGCGCTTATTTAAGGATCAGATCCCATCCGACATGAACGTGACATGAATGCAGGTCTGGCTCTGATTTACTCCGCTTGAAAAACCCGGGGCTCTCAGGGCACAAACCTGTTCTTATTGGACCAATCGCTCATCCACGTGTAGAACACATGGTCGCGGCTCTGAGAAGCATGTGAAGCGCAGTATTGGTTGATCTGGTAACCGGGTGACACTATATTCTTGATACAATTCATATACTTAAAAGAATTTCATCTATTTCTTTGGACGACCCGTAAGGCATATCCAATCACCATCTTAAAATATCCTTTGGCCACCTGGAGTTAAGTGGTGCGGCCTTATTGAGAGTTGACCCCATCCCCCGTAAAATCATACAGGAGTGAGGGAATAAACAGGAAATCGAGAATGAGTGGAAATCGTTGGATTTATTTGGCTCTCCGGCTGGCGCTTTTGGCTGGAACGGGGGCGTTGATGGCTTGTGAAAGCCTCTTGCCCTCCCGCTTGGCGCAGTGCCCCCCTGCATCACCTACCGAACCGCAAGCATCGGTCACACAGGATGATGCGCCCAAGCCTGTGCTCATGAAAAAACCTGCAGTCTTCCCAGATCTTCAGTACGATGATGTGACCAAATCAGTCGTTACCCAGCTGCCTGACGGCCGCTTGATTGTTGGGGGAGTGGAATCTGTTAAAATCGACCCGCCTGGGATCGTCTATGACGCTCGCATCGACAGTGGGGCAAACACATCATCTCTCGACGCCCGCAATCTGGAAATTTTCGAGCGTGACGGCAAGCGCTGGGTGCGATTTACTCTGAGGAAATCGGGAAATGCCGAACCGGTGATGCTTGAAAAGCCAGTCAAGTCTTTCGTCTTGGTCAGTCAAACCAACAATGCGGAACCAGACAGACGCCCGGTTATCCGTTTACGCATGAACCTTGGACCTACGAGCGATATTATCGAATTCAGCCTTACAGACCGCTCACGCATGACCTACCCTGTGCTTCTGGGGCGGGAGTATTTAATTGATCGTGCCGTTATTGATATTTCCCATAGCCATCTACAGAAAGAGTGGTAACAGGGGTGTCATCATCCAGGCCCGTATTCCTGTTTATTGTCCTCGCGTTATTTATTGGCGGAATGGCGCAGATACTTCATCGCCATTATACACTGGGGGTTCCATTAATTCCCTCAGCGCAACGTGACGTCTGGTTTATCGATGCGAACATCGAATTTGATTCCATAACGGGATCTGTTACAGCCTCTCTCGCCCTTCCAGAAACGCAAACCGGGTACACAATGATGCGGGAAGATTTGATTTCCCCCGGATTTGGCGTTTCGGTGATATCAACACCAAATCATCGGCGTGCAGAATGGACCATTGCCGAGGTGAGAGGTCCGCAAAAACTCTACTACAAAGTTCAGATTGCCGCCGACAATCATATCGTCTCGCTGCCTGCCCCCACGTCGCCGCAAGACTCAGCAAATCCACCCCTGTTTATAGACGACGCTCTTCAGCAAGCCATCAATCAGATCGTTATCGAAGCCACGAAAAAATCCGCCGGGCCTTTGTCTTTTACCCGGCAAATTCTCAAAATTCTCACCAGCGATCCCCCTGAGCAAAATGTCGAGCTTTTACGCACAAGCTTTGATCCGACCGACTTACTAATCACTTTTCTCACCCAAGGCGGCATCTCATCGCGCCACGTCCATGGACTGGAGTTGGAGGACGGTCGGCGCCGACAGCGTTTGAAGGATTACGTGCAGGTTTATGCGGACGAGAAATGGCATCTTTTTGATCCACGCAGCGGACAAGAAGGCCGGCCGGAGAACCTTCTGATATGGGCGCCGGGGGCCCAGTCCATTCTGGATGTGATCGGCGGTCGAAATTCTACGCTCACCTTTTCAATCCTCCTTCAAGAAGAAAACGCCTTAAAAAGCGTTCTGACGCAATTAGATGACCTCGGGCAGGACAGGTTTTCGATTTACCGCCTCCCTCTCGAAGACCAGGCACTCCTCAAAGGCATGTTTCTCATTCCCATTGGCGCACTTGTGATTGTATTCATGCGCGTGCTTGTCGGCATTCGTACGAGCGGAACCTTCATGCCCGTCCTCCTGGCGGTTGCTTTTATTCAGACCGAGCTGATACCCGGCCTGATTAGCTTTGTGCTTATCGTCGGCACAGGGCTTTTTGTAAGATCCTATTTGTCCCGAATAAATTTACTACTGGTACCGAGGATCTCTGCAACGATTATCGTCGTTATCGGTCTTACCATACTCTTCACGCTTGTGAGTGAACAGATGGGGTTTCAAAATGTCCATAACTTTGCCTTCTTCCCCTTGATCATCATGTCATGGACGATCGAACGCATGTCTATTCTGTGGGAAGAAGACGGGCCTAAGGAGGTTCTTATCCAAGGTCTGGGAAGTCTAGGCGCCGCCTCGCTGGCTTACACTCTGATGGCGACACCTGTCATAAGACATCTCAGTTTCAATTTTCTAGGATTACAACCGATACTTTTGTCCCTCATTCTTCTTATGGGTCAATACACCGGATATCGGCTCACCGAGCTTCGGCGGTTTCGTTTCCTGACAGGTAACAAATGAAGTTCGCAACTTATTCTCAGCTCCGCGAGAAAGGCGTCCTTGGCCTCAATCAAAGAAATGTCCATTTTATCAGTCGATATAATGCGCGGAGCCTTTTCCCACTCGTAGATGATAAACTCAAAACAAAATTGATGGCGCGTAAATTCAATGTAAATGTACCGCATTTGATTGATACCATTCAGTACCAGCATGAAACTCGCCACATTGAAGAATTACTGAAGGGTCTTCGGGAATTCGTCATTAAACCTGCAAAAGGATCCAGCGGCAAAGGCATTCTTGTGATTGTCGATCGCCAAGAGGATGGGTTTGTGAAATCATCTGGAGTAATAATTTCACTGCAAGAGATTCGCAGACATGTATCGAATATCCTTAGTGGGTTATTTAGTCTCGCTGGAAAACCGGATATTGCAATCCTAGAAGATCTTATACACTTCGATCCGGCATTCCAGTCTTATAGTTATGAGGGCGTGCCGGATATTCGTTTTATAGTTTTCCAGGGATTTCCCGTTTTGGCCATGATGCGCCTCGCAACCCATCTCTCAGATGGAAAAGCTAACTTGCATCAGGGCGCAATAGGTGTGGGACTTGATCTGGCAACCGGAAAAGCCATAGGGGGCGTGCAATTTGATCGCCCTATTGAAATTCATCCGGACACAGGCGCCGCCCTAAAAGACCTGAATGTTCCATCGTGGAACGATATGCTGGAGCTTGCCGCAGAATGTTATGACATGACAAAGCTGGGTTATTTGGGAAGTGATATCGTTCTGGATGCAAACCGTGGCCCCCTACTCCTCGAACTCAACGCCCGTCCGGGCCTGGCCATTCAGATCGCCAATCAAACCGGTCTATTAAAACGCCTAAACCATATCGAGAAAGGCAAAGCTCCCAAAAGTTTTACTGCCAAACAGCGTGCGGACTATGCCCTCAGCAGACTGTCCACCTTATAAAGAAAAGGGCGGATCATTACGCCCTTCAACGTTCGAATTAACGAACAAAACTTATTCCCAACCGTAGGATCGGTCAGCGTTTTGCTCATGAAGCCATACCATCAATGGTGCAGCGGTCCGCCCCAGTTCACCATGTCGCAAGCTGCCTTGTGGAACTGAAACTGCAGGATAGCGGCAACAAAATAATGCGTATAGGAAACATTATTTGGAATATGAAACTTGCCGCCCGGATCGGAAGATTCCGGTACAACGAGGCCGTATATATTCCCCCAGCTTTACGCCCACATATTGCCGGACAGGTCGGCGCGGATGGCGCGAAGCCCAACTCTTGCGCGCCGGCTTTGGCAATTTCCACCATACGCGCATAGCCCTATTTCATATTCGCGGCGGCGTCAGAGATCGGCGCTTCAGCGCTGATGGCATCCTTGATGTTAGAGGCGGCATCCTCCTGGTACAGGATAGTGCGATTACGATTTTCAACCAAACCAGCGTTATACTGGTTGTTTTCCGCCCCTACAAAACCCGGCAGCACGCGTCTAAATTGGAACAAAATGTAAATGCGCTCCCCACCGTTACATATGCGAATAAAGATCCCGCCCCTGGATTTCCATCGGACAGTGCAGAACACACCCTGAATCGGACTCGGTGATATAAAGCGTTCGATTTCCCTCCCCGCCATACGCCA
>JAJFIO010000296.1 GCA_021774915.1 Alphaproteobacteria bacterium | reverse complement strand
CGTCCGTAAAATCACCCTCGACGATGTGCGTGTCCTTGCAAAAGTGTTGGATGACCAAACCGCGCCTGCGACGGCGCCGATTTTATCATTCGGTGTTCTTGACCAGCTTGTCTCCCATATTGCATTGGGCACCGGACCTGATGAAGGGCCGCTTTCCGAACTGACGCTCAGCAATGGTCTGTTCAGGGTTGAAACCCCAGTGGGGTCCGTGGACATGACGTTTGGTGTCACGCGAACGCGCCAGAATGTCACTAACGCCTTTGTTCAGCTCCAACAGGGGGAGGTGCATGATGAGCCAGAGGAGCTCGATGTAGCACGTCTTGAAGGGCAATGGCATCAATCGGCCGCTGGTGTTCAAGAAGCCCGTTTCAATTTGAGTCTCAGGCGGCTGGCGAGTGAGGGGTTAGAGATTGAGGATGCCCGGTTCACCTTGCGTTATGAAGGCGACGAGCAGGGCGCCAATGGGGAGGTCACTCTCAACATGCCTGCGATTGCTCTTTCGAATGAGCGGAGACGGGCCTTGCAGAGCTTCCTGCCTGATGATGTCCGTGATGCCCTAGGAGCGCCTATGGCAGCGGCCTTTGCAGACAGGTTTAGCACGGTATTTGGTGACTTGGCAGAGGCCGCCGAATTGAATGGCCGTCTGCTTATTACACGCGACAAGGATGGGTTCGCTTTCACGTTTGATGAGCCCTTGGTTTTGGCGAAGGCACCATTCATGGAGCAGAGCCCTGCCTCTTCTTTGCGTCTGCGCAATCAGGTACAGCCTGTTGTTGATCAGTCGGCTTTGCACGTCTCAGTAGGAAATGTGGATGACCAGCAGCCCTTTCTAGCTTTTCACTTAGCAGAAGACTGGAGACTTGATTTTGCCAGCAAAGCGATGATCCAAGGCGGCGGTCTGCCTGAATTCGATGCGCGATTTTTTGGGCAAGTGGGAGCGCCCTCGCCAACGCAGCGCGGTACGACTTTGGTTTCGACATCACTATCGCCGCGCCGCCATCCGGTGTTAGTACGTGTCCTAATTGACCTCGCGCCATGGAGCGAAGGGGGCTTTACCATCGGCGTGAAGGGACTGGACCTATCTCTTGAGGGGAATCTGGGCAAGTTCTCAGGCCGTATGATCGGAGAAATATTTCTCGACGGGTCTCCGGTTGAGGAGGTGAATCTTGTTGGTGGGCAATTAGGGCTGGCGGGTAGTTTTGAGCGTAACCATAGTGGATTTTTCTACACCCAGGCATCTGATTCCTGCATGGTGCTGAAATCAGAAAAAATGCAAATTACCAGCATTAAGTTTGAACGCCCCATACTTTCCTTGTGTCCTGATGAGGGCGAACCACTTCTCCATGCGCTTTTTGGCAAAGGCCGGCCGACGGAAATACAGATGAATGCAACGATTCCGTCAGAAGAGACACGAGTTGTTTTTGATTCTGGTCTGGGTGTCGGCGGGGACTTTCCTAAAATAAATCTCTATACAGAGTACATAATGTCTACGCAGCAATGGCGCCTCACATATGGCCTGTATGACGGGTCTCTTGCTCTGGGATCTGAGGTGACTTTGATTGAGGGACTTAAATTATCGGGGATTGCATCGGGCGTTGCGGAAAAATTGGAGCAAGCCACAGTCACACTCGATCAGATGGTTTTGAGAGATGCGTTGGAATTGCCGCGGTTTGCGCCTGTTCGGCTTATTGGAAAATTGGAACTAAACGAGGGTGAGGCTTTCTATACCGCCTTGGCGACAGATCAGGGCGGACGGACCATGGCAGAATTTGAAGGGGAGTATGATCGCCAGAAAAAAGAAGGACAACTTGAAGGCAAGACGCCGCTTTTGTCTTTCATGCCGGCGGGGTTCCAACCGCAGGACTGGTTGCCGGTTCTCAAAGGCGTGGTCGCGGAAGTCGAAGGGACGGCCTCTGCTGAGATGTTGGTTCAATGGGGGGAAGATCACCTGGAGTCGTCTGCGCATGTGACGTTGACGGAGCTCAAATTAGCGACATCCATTGGGCCGATGGTGGGAATAAATAGTGAAATCGTGTTTTCCAGCCTATTGCCCCCGGTCACACAAAAGCCGCAAATCATCCATATACGTGAAATTGATATTGGTACAGATTTGTTGTTTGGTATGCTGAGTTTTAGCGTGTCTTCAGATGGAAGGATTTACCTTGAAAATGCCGAATGGCCCTGGGCTGGGGGACTAATTGGCGTGGAGCGCACGGAACTTTATTTTGATGACAGGGCGCAAGGATTGGTTCTGACGGCACAGGATATTGATCTTGAAGAGGTTTTTACTCTGCTTGATGTTGACGGCTTGAAAGGAACAGGTATCCTTGCTGGAAAATTGCCTGCCTCAATTTCGAAAGGCACTATTGAAATCATGGATGGCCAGCTTACATCTTCACAAGAAGGGGGAACGCTCAAATATATAGGCAGTGCGTCTCAGGCGGCATCCCAGGAAGAGGGGTCCTCGCTTCTTTTTAATGCATTGCAGGACTTTCATTACGATAAGCTGAATGTCTCCATTAATGGACGCACGACAGATATTTTAACTGTTTCCATTGCGTTAATTGGGTATAATCCTAGCGTAATGGAGGGATATCCGATCAAGCTGAACATCAATACCGAAGGGCCGTTGGTGGAAATGATTCGACAAGGGACGATCGGATACCGGGTTCCAAGTCAGATACGTCAAAAGCTTAACCAAAATACCCGCTAATTTTAAATTTCTTTGAGAACAGGAACGGACAAGTCGAATGAGACAGAAAAATCTATTCTATGCTCTGCCTGGAATTCACAACCAGATGAGGTCTTTCGGTTTTTTGACGTTGGCCCTTATTGCTCTTTTGGGGTGCTCTCCCACAGTTAAGGTGGAAGCGCCCGATGAGCCCATTGAGATCAATTTAAACATCAAGATTGAACAAGATATTCGTATACGTCTCGATAAGGATGTTGAAGAGCTGATAACTGAAAATTCCGATATTTTCTGATGCGCGCTTTTTTGCGAGTTAAGAATATTTAAGTTTAAAATTGAAGAATAAGAAGGTCGATAGTGATGAGAATGAAAACATCCACAACGGGCATGCTCACAATACTCCTCATGAGTCTGGTCGGGTTTGCGGCTTACGCCATGGACAATGCGGTGATTGTTCAAGCCAAGGCCAAGTGCATTGTCGGTGAAAGCTTGAGCGGTTATCTGGGCTATCCCAAGGGAAGTGCAGCGCAGGATATTCAAAGGGAAGTGGGCGAGATCAATCTCAAAAGAAAAGCAGCCTATGCGGCTTTGGCCAAAAGGACTGGCGTGACGATTGATGTTGCGGCCGCGCTAACGGGCGAAAAGCTTGTTGCGCGGGCAGCTAAGGGCGAATGTGTTCAAACCGCCAACGCATGGATTAAAGTTCAATGATCATCGCATTTGCTTGACTGGCAAAGAGTTTGCGGCTTCATGTTGAAGGCGTAACCTTGCCTCGCGCGATGAAATAAGGGTTTGCGAAACCCTCTTCCCGTTTTCCATACAGGAACGGCGTGCCGTCTTCTTGTGTGACAGCGCCCCCTGCGCCAGCCAGAACGGCATGGCCCGCAGCGGTATCCCATTCCATGGTGCGGCCATGGCGGGGATATAGATCCGCCTCACCGGCGGCGACAAGACAAAATTTGAGCGATGACCCGGCACTCACAAAGCTTTTGACGGTGAAGCGTTCCAGATAGGCTTCGGTTTCCGGCGAACGGTGGGAGCGGCTGGCGATGACGATGAGGCCATCATCTGCGGGCGCCGTAACGGCAAGGGCATGGGCCGGAGAGGCGTCGTCAAGCTGACTGGTGGCTGTGGCCTCAATGGATTGCTCATAAGCTTGTCCGGGACCGGCGCTGAAAAACATGCGGCCGAGGGCAGGGGCATAGACCACACCCGCGCGCGGCTGCTGATCGACGATGAGCGCAATGTTGACCGTGAACTCGCCATTTCTATTGATAAATTCCTTGGTTCCATCAAGCGGGTCCACCAGAAAGAATTGATGGTCTATGGCGGGGATATTGCCGGCGCTGGCGGCTTCTTCGGCAATGATGGGGATCGTGGGGGCCAGTTTTTTCAACTCACTGAGGATCAGTTCTTCGGCTTTGCCGTCTGCTTGTGTCACGGGCGAGTGATCGCCTTTATAGTCGACGGCGATCTCACCTTTATAAACCTCTATGATCAGTTTTCCGGCAGTATGGGCAATGCGGCGCAGACCATTGGTGAGATCGGCGAAGTCGCTGTGCGCAAGTTGTGACTGAAGGTTGTGAGGGGGCATGTGGTATTTCTATAAAATGCACTGACGAAAAGTGCCGGGATTAACAAATACTTTTTCAGTTTAAACGCAGTTACGAAAAAGCTCTTAGGTTCTGTTTGGCGCCATCTCCTTCACGTGAACTGGGTTTGCGCTTGGGTGTTCAGTCGGGTCCAAGCTTTGCCCGAAGCTGTTCTAGCGGGGATCTCGCTCCACGATAATTAGGTCTATTTCTTTTGCATTAATGAGACGTTTACCCGCATGCTCAAAATTAACGGTGACCCTGTGGTCGACACGGCTTTGGACTTGCCCCAATCCCCAATTATCTCGTGTGGGATGGCGGACCAGGGTGCCAGGAGCTAGAAGAGGGTTCATCCGTTTAAAATCTTGTAAATGTAGTCAAAGGTCAAGAGATTTACTTGGGTTTATACTTTATCACGTGTATCACTTCATCGATTCGGACTCTAAATTATTGTTTTGTCGTGTTTCCGGACGGAAAACCGGTATCCACTTTTTCTGGAAACACTCTAGTGGAGCTAAACCATGCTTTCAGAACTCGATCTCGCGGCTCTTTTATGTTCACGGGTGTGTCATGATCTTATCAGTCCCGTCAGCGCCTTAAATAACGGCCTTGAGGTGCTAGAAGATGAGGATGATACCGAAATGCGCGACCATGCCATGACCCTCATAGCAATGAGCGGGAAGCAGGCATCGAATAAACTTCAATTTGCGCGCATGGCTTATGGCGCTTCGGGAAGTTCCACAAGCGGACTTGATCTGGAAGAAGCGGGTCGTATCCTGTTTGCTCTGTTAGAGGGGGGAAAAATACGCCTTGACTGGCAAGTGCCTGCGCAAGTGGCGGAAAAAGGTTTCGTTAAAATAATCCTAAACCTCGTTCTTGTCGCTTGCGATACGATTCCGCGGGGCGGTGTTATCACGGTGCGCGTCACGCTTGGTCCTGATCATAAATCTCTTTCCATAGAAGCTTCCGGTGAGAAGGCGAAGATTAGCGAGGATGTGCACCGCGCTCTATTTGGTCAGCTCGAAGCGGAGAATTTGGATGCACGGTCCGTACAACCATTTTTTATTCATCTCGTTAGCCGTTCCTGTGGGATGAAAATGGCGTGTCACCGGGAAGATGGATGCATAACCATGACTGCCCAGGATGAATAAAGAACTCATTAATCCGTGACTATAAGTTGTATTTAATGAGGAGCAATCGTGATTTAAAGCTTCTTTACCATTTTGATTGATACTCCCTTTTACATCTCCGCAAATGGGTGACCATACGGGCGGCAAGATACGAGGGACGCGACAATGGATGACCTGCTGAGCGAGTTTCTAACTGAAACTGCTGAAAACCTTGAAGTTTTGGATGTCGAACTGATCACGTTCGAGAAGAGTCCAAATGATAAAACGATCCTGAACAATATATTTCGCTTGGTTCATACGATCAAAGGAACATGCGGGTTTCTTGATCTGCCGCGCCTTGAGGCTGTGGCTCACGTCGCTGAAACTGTTTTGGGAAAATTTCGAGACGGCGTATTGACGGTGACACCGGCAGCGGTGACGCTCATTCTGGAATCTCTGGATCAGATCAAAGAATTGTTGGCCTATCTGGAGCACAATGCATCTGAACCAGAAGGTGATGATAAAGATCTTATCGCCCGCCTTACTTTGGCTGCTGAAGGGGGGCTTTCTGGAGAAGGCTCTGAGGCGCCATCGACTGCTCATACTGAAACGGATGCTGAAGCATTGGAGAGAGCCTTTGAAGAGGCAGAAGTAGATGTGCCGTTTGGTGTGACGGCGGATGTTCTTGAGAATGACGAAACGGAAAATGAAGAGACGCCACTCACGTCATCATTAAGTAAGCCTACGGATCAAAGTTCTTCTGTTCAGGAAAAGAACCTTGAATCGTCACTCAAGAATCAGAGCATTCGGGTGAATGTTGACATTCTAGAGCATCTCATGACCATGGTGAGTGAATTGGTCCTCACCCGTAATCAGCTATTGCAGATGGTGCGAGGTAATGAAGATTCTGAATTCAAGGTGCCCATGCAACGCCTATCTAATGTGACGGCGGAACTGCAAGACGCAGTTATGAAAACACGGATGCAGCCCATCGGCAATGCTTGGAAAAAACTTCCCCGCATTATTCGTGACATATCCCAGGATTTGGATAAAAAAATTGAACTCAATATGCAGGGCGCGGAAACAGAACTTGATCGTCAGGTTCTCGAACTGATCAAGGATCCCTTGACGCACATGGTGCGCAATTCATGTGATCATGGTTTGGAATCTCTTGAGAAGAGACGCGAGCTTGGCAAACCGGAAGCCGGCCAGGTGACTTTGCGAGCTTACCATGAAGGAGGTCACATCATTATAGAAATAGAAGATGATGGCCAGGGCCTTGATGTGGAAAGAATCAAGGAAAAAATACTCTCCAAGGATCTGGTTCCTGCTGCTGAACTGGAGACGATGAGCGAGCAACAGATTCAGAGATTTATTTTTAACCCGGGATTTTCAACTGCTGAAAAAGTAACCAGTGTATCGGGCCGTGGCGTGGGTATGGATGTTGTGCGCACCAATATCGAAGTGATTGGGGGTTCGATTGATCTGCGTTCAGTGGCTGGAAAAGGATCTATATTTATAATCAAAATCCCACTGACATTAGCAATTGTTTCGGCCCTTCTGGTCGATTCCGGTGGGTTCAAGTTTGCTATTCCACAATTGAGCGTGGTGGAATTGGTGCGCTCTGGGGCAGGTTCGGACTCAGTAATTGAATGTGTCAACAAAACCCAATTGTTGAGACTCCGTAATCGTCTGTTGCCGTTGATAACGTTGTCAGAATTGCTTGGCCTTGAGAATATTAATAGTGATGCAGCACCTCATGATAACGAAGTTAATGAAGAAATCGCACCAACAAAAACTCAGAGTAAAGCTCAATTTGTTGTTGTCACACAGGTTGGTCCGCAGAGGTTTGGAATTGTCGTAGATAATGTGTTCGACACAGAAGAAATCGTTGTTAAACCAGTTTCCTCAATTCTCCGGCACTTGCCGACTTATTCCGGAACTACGATATTGGGGGATGGTTCCGTTATTATGATCATTGATCCTGCCGGTATTGCGGCCAAGGTTGATAGTCATGAATCGGATGATGCGGAAAACAAAGTAGATGCAGTCACCCATTTTGACAGGGGGATGGATACTACCTCTTTGCTTATCTTCAAGGCGGGATCGGGAGAGTCTAAGGCCGTGCCCTTGTCCTTGATCACGCGTCTTGAGGAAATCGCAGTGGGCGACATAGAACCTTCAAATGGTCAAAATCTAGTGCAGTATCGCGGCCGCCTAATGCCGATTGTACACGTTTCACCGGGGGCGACGCTGAAAAACGAAGGTCGTCAGCCCGTTCTGGTCTTTGCCGATGGTGAACGGTCTCTCGGCCTGGCTGTTGATGAGATTGTAGATATTGTTGAAGAAACACTTGATATCGAGATGGCATCTCAGCAACCTGGCCTTATTGGGTCAGCCGTTCTCAAGGAGAAAGCAACAGAGATTATTGATGTCAGTCATTATTTGACGCAGCATCAGTCAAATTGGTTTGACAACACAAGCGACTCTACCAAGATAAGCTCAAGGCGCATTTTGCTGGTAGATGACAGTGCTTTTTTCCGCAATATGATGAAACCATTGATATCGGCTGCCGGATATGACGTCACAGCCGTTGAAACGGCTTCTGAAGCCTTGGACCTCAGAGATAAAGGTGCCGCATTTGATCTTGTGATCAGTGATATCGAGATGCCAGAAACAGATGGCTTGGCTCTGGCGCGGGCTATTCGGCAAGATGATAAATGGGGTGAGGTGCCGCTTGTAGCCCTCACTTCAAATACCTCAGCTGAGGATGAAGAAAAAGGGTTTGAAGCGGGTTTTCATAAGTATGTATCGAAAACCGATCGGTCAGCTCTGATAGATATCATTCATGAGACTTTGACGGTGAAGGGAAGTGCGGCATGACCGACATAAATCCGGAAAACTTAGGGGGCCTGGACCTATCATCTATCACGCTGGATTACGTGACGATGACCATAGGCGGGCAATTATTTGGTGTGCCTGTGCTGTTGATCCATGATGTTTTTTCTCCAGCATCTATTACTCCGGTACCTTTATCGGGAAACGAGATTTCCGGTGTTTTGAATCTACGTGGTCGTATCGTGACGGCCATAGAAACACGAAAGTGTTTAGGATTGCCGCATCGAGACACAGGGGAAGCGTCTATGGCCATCGGCATTGAAATGGGCGGAGAATCCTTTGGATTGATTATCGACTCAGTTGGAGAAGTGCTGACTCTGTCGGGTGATATGTATGAGCCAAATCCAGCCAATTTGGATGAATGTTGGAGGCAAGCTTCAAAAGGTGTGTACCGTCTTGATGACAAATTGTTAGTTGTTTTGGATGTTGAAAAATTGCTCAACTTTAATCAGTCACTGGCTGCTTAGAAAAGTACACAAATCGATATTTCTGTGTTGAAAACTGGGAATAATACAATGAAACAGTGCTTAGTGGTTGATGACTCCCGTGTAATTCGAAAAGTTGCGAGGCAGATTCTGACAGAACTCGCCTTCGATATTGCCGAAGCAGGTGATGGTCAAGAGGCGCTCGATCAATGTCGCCAAACCATGCCAGATGCGATTCTTTTGGATTGGAATATGCCTGTTATGTCAGGGATAGAATTTCTCCGTGCTCTGCGTATGGAAGAAGGTGGGCAAACACCGATCGTTGTCTTCTGTACAACTGAAAATGATATATCGCACATCACCGAGGCGATTAGCGCCGGTGCAAATGAATATATTATGAAGCCCTTTGATCGCGAGATCATTGAAGCAAAATTTTCTGAAGTGGGGCTCATGTAACGTGACATCATTAGCAGTGGAAATGGCGACACCCACACCGGCCGGTGGTGAACCCCTGCGCGTCATGCTTGTCGATGATTCAGCGGTCATCCGTAGTATGACACGCCGATGGTTGACGGCAGAGCCTGATATCGAAGTGGTGGCTTCTTGCGCCAATGGCCTTCATGCTGTCAGAAAAATAAAAATTGCTCAGCCCGATGTCGTTGTGCTTGATATAGAAATGCCAGAAATGGACGGACTGGCGGCTCTGCCCGAGCTTCTCAAGCTGGTGCCGGATGTCAAAGTGATCATGTCTTCAACCCTGACACGCCGGAATGCAGATGTCTCTCTGCGGGCGCTGACTTTAGGAGCGGCCGATTACATTGCCAAACCGGAATCTATAAACGGGACAAAAGGAGCAACAGAGTTCCACCGTTTGCTGGTTGAAAAAGTACGAGCTTTAGGTATAGCCACACGGGAAAATGCCAACCGTCTCTCACCAAAGCCAGGCGCGGCCAGCGCTTCTATTAAACAGCAAGCTGGGACGCTTTCCAAGTCAGCAATGTTGGAAGCGGTCCGGCCAGGACCAGCGCCAGATGTTCGTTTGCGACCAGCATCCAGGAACATGCCACAGATTGTAGCTATCGGCAGTTCCACCGGTGGGCCTCAAGCGCTTTTAGAAGTGGTCGGTGGATTGGACCCTAAATCGTCTCCGCCCATCGTGATCACTCAGCACATGCCGAAAACATTTACAGCTATTCTGGCCGAACATATCAATAAAAGCACTGGCTTTTCTTGTGCTGAAGGTGCAACCGGTCAGATTTTGGAACGAGGCCGCGTTTATATCGCGCCCGGTGATTACCACATGGAAATTGTCGCTGATGGTAAAAACAAAAAACTGAAATTAACTCAAGCTCCGGCCGAGAATTATTGCCGACCTTCTGTCGACCCCATGTTCAGGACGCTTGCAGCTTTGTACGGTCCTGCAGTCCTGGCGGTTATACTGACAGGTATGGGGCACGACGGTTTGGGGGGGGCGCGTGCCGTGTGTGATGCCGGTGGCACAGTGATAGCACAGGACAAGGAGACCAGTGTCGTGTGGGGAATGCCAGGTGCGGTCGCCCAGGCAGGTTTGTGTTCTAAGGTTCTCCCACTGAAAAAAATTGCTGACGAGATGAAGCACTTCATGCAAGGGCAAAGATAATGCAGCAGGAAAATTTTTCCTTCATCAGTGATCTGGTGAAAAAACGCTCAGGACTCGTCTTGACGAAAGACAAAGTTTATCTCTTGGAAAGCCGCCTTGCGCCTTTGGCGAGAAAAGAGGAAGTGGCGAATATTGATGATTTCATCTCGAAGATTCGCCAAAATGGCAGTGAGGCGCTGAAATCGGCTATCACCGAGGCTATGACCACAAATGAGTCATTTTTCTTTCGCGATAAAACGCCCTTTGAGCACCTCTCCAATGTGATTTTGCCATATATGGCCAAGAATCGTACTTCATCTGCGAAGCTGCGTATATGGTGTTGCGCTTCTTCGACCGGCCAAGAACCCTACTCAATCAGTATGGTTTTGAAAGAGAATCAGGCGAAATTCGGGCACCTTCGAACGGAAATTCTCGGCACGGATATTTCAAACCAGGTTCTGGAAAAAGCTAAAGCTGGTATTTACAGCCAGTTTGAGGTGCAGCGGGGAATGCCCATCCAGTTGATGGTTAAGTATTTCACCCAAAAGGGAGAGAGCTGGGAGATCAAACCTGAAATCAAGGCAATGGCGAGCTATCGGTATTTCAATCTCCTGGAAGGTTTCGGTAGCTTGGGTAAGTGGGATATTGTTTTTTGTCGCAATGTTCTCATCTATTTCGACCAGGAAACAAAAAAGGATATTCTAAACCGGCTTGCAGCGCAGATGGCCCCTGACGGATATTTGCTGTTGGGTGCAGCGGAAACGGTATTGGGCATCAGCGATTCGTTCAAGCCGGTTGAGGGCCATCGTGGTCTCTATGCTCTGTCGGCGGCAGCGGGAAC
>JAJFIO010000295.1 GCA_021774915.1 Alphaproteobacteria bacterium | reverse complement strand
GCCGTGGGCCCCTATTCCGGTGTCTGGCACGAAAGGCCCGCGGGCTGAACTTGCTGCATCAAATGCGGCTATACTGATAACAAACATCACACCACTCATGAAAGAGGGAGAACATTTTGACTATTATCAAAGCTTACGTGGATATCCCGGAGGGTCAGATCCACTACCGACATGCGCCGGGCAACGGGCAGCCCATCGTCTTTTTGCATCGCACGCCATCCTCCTCCCTATCTTTTGAACCCATGATGCGCGCGCTCGCCGGAGGCCGGCCGCTTTATGCCTTCGACACGCCAGGCTTTGGTCAATCTTTTACCCCGCCCGACATGCCCTCCATGGCTGATTACGGCAACTGGATGAAGGGCGCTTTCGATGTCTTAGAGATCGAAACGTGCGTTATTTTCGGCAATCACACCGGGGTGCATATAGCGGTGGAGCTGGCTCTCAGCTCCCCTCATCGTGTGAGCGCATTGATCTTCAACGGCATCGCTTATTACGCCACTGAAGAACGCCTGGCCTTCCGTGATCGCATCCGCGCCCCGCTGGCGCCTGACGGGGAAGGCGCCTACGCCCGTGAAACGTGGAAGATGGTGGCAGGACTGCTCGGCGAGATCGATCCGCTCCTGATACATCAGGAATTTATGGGCGCCATGAACTCCATCACCGGGCGTCATCAGGCCTTTTCGGCTGTGGGAGACCAGGATCTGCCTACAGCCCTCGCAAAAGTACACTGCCCCATTCTCGCGCTGACCGCGCGCGATGATATGTTCCGCGATAAATTCGATGTCCTGCTCGGTGACGTTCCGACCATCACCGGCAAAGTGCTGGGCGCTGGCGGGATCTGCTCGCCGGAACGCGATGCGGGGGCCAATGCCGAAGCGCTTGGGGCTTTCCTGTCAAACCTGGACCGGACTACGAAATAAAACGCCCTGATGCCTTGCGAAGTGGCGGGTTTGGACAGAGAATAAATGCCACCAAGCAATCTCCAACACAGTAACAGGAAGGACAGATATAATGGCTCAGGGACGGGTGGCGATTGTCACGGGCGGCACACGTGGCATTGGCCGGGCCATCAGCACAATGTTGCAGGACGCAGGCTATAAGGTCGCCGCCATTTATCACGGCAACGAAGACGCGGCGCGCTCTTTGAGTGAGGAAACCGGTATCTCTTGCTATAAATTCGATGTCAGCGATTTTTCCGAATGTGAGACCGCTGTCGCCGCCATTGTTGAGGATCTGGGGCCGATAGAGATTCTGGTCAACAATGCCGGTATCACGCGGGATTCAACCCTGCATAAAATGACGCCGGAAGACTGGCGATCCGTGATCGAGACTGATCTGGGGTCGTGCTTCAACATGTGCCGCGTGGTTATCAACTCCATGCGGGAGCGGGGCTTTGGCCGGATCGTTAATATCGGCTCGATTAACGGGCAGGCCGGGCAATATGGCCAGGTGAATTACGCGGCGGCAAAATCGGGCATACACGGCTTTACCAAAGCACTTGCTCAGGAAGGCGCAGGCAAAGGCATCACCGTCAACGCCATTGCGCCAGGTTATGTGGATACGGATATGGTGCGCTCCGTGCCCGAGCCCGTGTTGCAAAAGATCATTGCGCGCATTCCTGTTGGACGCTTGGGAAAGGCGGAGGATATTGCGCGGGGGGTTTTGTTCATGGTGGCTGACGAAGCTGATTTTCTCACCGGCTCCACTCTGTCCATTAATGGCGGCCAGCATATGTATTAAGGAGTTTCCCCATGCATGTTGCGGGAAAAATAATAGCGGTCACCGGAGGCGGCGATGGAATTGGCCGGGCTTTGTGCGAACGTTTTCAAACGCAAGGCGCTAAAGCCATTGCCGTCATCGATATCGATCTTACCAAAGCTAGGCAAGTCGCGACGCGTGTCGGCGGACTGGCGCTGCAGGCGGATGTTGGGCGCGAAGAGGACATGATCCGCGTGATTGAAGAGACGCAAGACCGGCTCGGCGCCATCGATCTTTTTTGCTCCAATGCGGGTATTCTGCGCCCCGACCCGGCGCGCGACAGCTGCGTCTCCAGCCCCAACGAAGACTGGCAGGCCAATTGGGACGTCAATCTGATGTCCCATGTCTATGCGGCCCGCGCCCTGTTGCCCAAAATGATCGCGCGGGGGGAGGGCTATTTTCTAATCACAGTTTCGGCCGCCGGAATACTCAATCAAATTGGCGCCGCCGCCTATTCAGCAACCAAACACGCCGCCCTTGGATTTGCCGAGAGCCTGGCCATCACACATGGGGGCCAGGGCATCACAGTCTCCGCTCTCTGCCCGCAAGTAGTGGACACGCCCATGGCCCAGAGCATTGGCGAAGGCGCCGCTGCTGTCGGCCGCGTACTAACCGCTGAGGCGGTGGCTGATGAAGTGATCCGGGGGCTGGAGGCGGAAACCTTTTTGATCCTGCCCCATGAAGAGACCCGCACTTATATGGAGCGCAAAGCCTCCGACCCCGATCGCTGGCTGGCCGGCATGCAGCGCATGCGGCACGAAATTCTAAACGGCTCTTAGAACACATCAAACCCGAAGCGCCTCCGCGCGTCGGCGTGCCCACCCATAAACAGAAAGTACCGGTATGGATTTTGAATATTCTCCCAAAGTACAGGAGCTCATGGCGCGGGTGGGCCGGTTCATGGAAGATCACGTCTATCCGGCTGAGCAGGCCTATTTCAGTTTTATCGACGAGGCCGATAACCGCTGGACCGTACCCCCGGTGATGGAAGAGCTGAAAGCCAAAGCCAAATCGCAAGGGCTGTGGAATTTGTTCCTTCCCGATACTAAGTATGGCTATGGACTCACTAATCTTGAATATGCCCCCCTGGCAGAGATTATGGGGCGCTCATTGATCGGCTCTGAAGTGTTCAACTGCTCGGCGCCCGATACCGGGAATATGGAAGTGCTGGTGCGGTACGGCTCTGATGAGCAAAAAGAGCACTGGCTAAAACCCCTGCTAGAGGGCGAAATCAGATCCGCCTACGCCATGACGGAGCCCGCCGTCGCGTCCTCGGACGCCACCAATATTGAATGCGAGATCATCATGGATGGCAATGAATATGTCATCAATGGCCGCAAATGGTGGACATCGGGCGCGATGGACCCACGGTGTAAAATTCTGATCGTGATGGGAAAAACCGACCCTGAAGGCGCTGACCGGCACAAGCAGCAATCCATGATTCTCGTGCCTCTTGATGAGCCGGGAGTGAAGGTCATCCGTCCTTTGCGCGTTTTTGGAGATGACGACGCCCCGCATGGCCATGCCGAGATTGAATTCAATAATGTGCGCGTGCCCACCAGCAATATTCTATTGGGCGAAGGCCGTGGATTTGAAATTGCCCAAGGGCGCCTTGGCCCGGGACGCATTCACCACTGCATGCGATTGATTGGATGCGCGGAGCGCGCTTTGGAAGAAATGTGCCGGCGTGCCCAGGCCCGTGTGGCCTTTCGCAAGCAAATCGCCGATCTGGGCAGCGTTAAGGAAACCATTGCCCGTTCGAAATGCGAGATTGAACAGGCGCGCCTACTGACGTTAGCTGCCGCCGACAAAATGGATAAAGTCGGCAATAAAGACGCGCGCGAAAACATCGCCATGATCAAAATTGTCGCACCGGCCATGGCGCAAAACGTGATTGACCGGGCTATCCAGATCCATGGGGGTGGCGGC
>JAJFIO010000294.1 GCA_021774915.1 Alphaproteobacteria bacterium | reverse complement strand
TGTGGCGTGCCGTGGACAATGAAGGCGAGGTTTTGGACTTTCTGGTACAGCCGAAGCTGTGATGCTAAAGCAGCGAAGAGGTTGGTTCGTAAGCTCTTGAAGAAGCAGGGATGGGCGCCTGCCCGCATGGTGACCGATAAGTTCCGATCGTATCACGTCGCATTTAGATCGATTGGCCTGACGGCGGAACATATCGATAATAAGCGACCAAATAACCGGGCGGAGAACGCGCATCAGCCGGTGTATGGGAAAGTGCGGCCACAGCTGCGTAAAGAAATGACAGGTTCGAACTTTTACGCCCAACACCACTTAACGTGACAATACCCACGGATTAAAGAAGGCACAGGGACAAGGATGTTTCGATTCGAATGCTAATTCGCCATGCACAACCCGCTACCCCACAACTAATGTGACAGATCGTGCTTTGCAGCGTTTACTTTATGCCATATCGCGATGGACAGAGCGACAGCTATACCCACAGCATCAAGTGTTAAATTTCCGGCAAAGAGCCCCAAGGCTGCTGCCAGACAAACAACTCTCTGTGGTGTATTAAGGCGTTGCAGGTGAAACCCGCCAATACCGATAGCAAATAAGAATGCACACGTAACGCCCGCAACAACAACCCAGGCAATATCACCAAGCGTGCCTCTCAACAAAACCTCAGGTCTGAAGATAAAGAAGAATGGCAAGGCGTATTTCATAGCGGCAAGACGCATGCTGTTTAAGGCAATAGGCCACCAATGCTCTTGAGCAATGATCGACGCCGTAAATACGGCTGTACAAACAGGCGGCGTTAGCGCTGATAGAAGAGCGCTGTAAAAAACAAAAAGATGCGCAGCTAGCGGATCAACTCCAATTTCTGTCAACGCCGGCACAGTGACTGCCGCAGCAAGGAGATAAGCTGCCGTCGTCGGCATGCCCATGCCCAGAATCATAGCCACCATTAGTGTTAAGCACAGACCAACAAAGAGCCCTGCATCCGCACCAACTGAAACGATTTGCTCACTTAGCTTAATGCCGATACCTGTCATTCCGATCAAGGACAGAGCAATTTGCGCGCTTATCAGTAGCGCTACGATCGTAACAATTCCGTTTCGTGCAATGCGAACCCCTTCGGCCAATTTCTTTAAACGCGACTTCAGGTCATCCCAGTTGAAAGAGCTACTTGATAGAAACAATGTCAGATTGGCGCAAATACCGTAAAAAGCAGCAAGCTCCGGAGTGTTGCCGCTAAACATGCTGACCAGGAAAACCAAAATGGTTAGAACTAGAGGGCCTATTTTGCGCCAATGTAATACTTCGGACAAACGAGGGATCTCGCTCGGGTCAAATGGCTTCATATTTTCTCGCCGGGCCTCGACCCCAATACTCAGCCAAAGGCATGCGTAAAATAAAAATGCAGGAATTATAGCTGCTTGAACGATTTCGACGTAGGGCATGCCGAGCAACTCAGCCATTACAAAAGCTCCTGCACCCATAATCGGCGGTGTGATTTGACCACCGGACGAGGCTGCCGCCTCGATTGCTCCAGCAAATGCAGGCCGATAACCCAGCCGCTTCATTGCCGGGATGGTAAAATTGCCCGTGGTTGCCACGTTGGCGACAGCCGCCCCATTTAACATGCCGAATAAAGCAGACGAGACCGTGGCGACCTTTGCGCCACCGCCAGGAAAACGCCCGGCGGCCAACATCGCAAGGGACATGAAGCTTTCAGCTGCTCCTGTCACAAGCAGAAATGCTCCGAATATGATGAAAATAGCGATCAGATTTGCGGATAGCCCTGTGACCGTACCCCATAGTCCCTCAGTGCCAAGATACAACTCCTCGATCAGGTATGTGAATGAAAACCCGGGGTGCCCCCACGAGCCTGGAATGTGCTCCCCGAACAAAGTGTAAAGGATGAGCAATAACGCCAGCCCCGGTAAAAAAGGTCCGGTGCTTCGACGGGCCGCCTCCAGGACCAAAAGGGTCAGACCGGACCCCATTATGATTTCCTCGGGGCTGGCAAAGACGTCGAATGAGCTCGACAATCTCTCCTCAGAAATTGCTATGTAGCCACATGAAATAGCCGCAAAAAGAGCGATGAACCCGTTTAGAAGCTTAAGCGTAGTTTTCCACCGCGGCCCGTGTTCGGGACCCGCGAGAGAAAATTGCAAATAGGCAATAGCAATTCCCAGACCGAGATGAACAGCCCGCTGGATATAGGGGGGAAACTGCCCAAACCCGGCGGTATAAATATGATAACCAATCAGAATGAAGCCTAGAATCGAGACTGTAGTGTTTACTACATTGTCTATTTTTCCTTCGCGGCGCTTTATCTCGGAATGGCTCATCTATTTATTCGCTCAAAGGATAAATGGCCGACAGATCTTTTTCTAATCGTCAGTACTGAGTAATGAATTCTGGCGCTTCTCATGGAATAAGAAAGCCCCGCGAAAGGTTCACTTCATTTCTGGGGGAATGAGATGGTCGGGAACAACTGCCCCACGCGAGCGATAAAACTTTACTGCTCCTGCATGCAGCGGGATTGTCATCATCTCTAAAGATGTTTGGATGATGTCTATCTTCTTTATGTCAGGGAACGCGGCCTCTTGGATTTTCTTTCCATCAATAATTCCCGTAAGTATTGCCACGACCTGATCGTCGGTCAGGCTGTCATTGTATGCGAATTGCCCGATAACCTGCATCGGCGAAGTTGTTTCTGGAATTCCTTCAATTTCATCCTGTTTTAAGGTGGTGAATCTGATGAATGGAAACCTATCATTCACCGCCCTAACTTGATCAGGATTGAAACTCAGCACCCGTATCGGCGTGAACGAACGCAACTCAAGCGTCGTTCCATCAAGTGCTGCGGCACCGCCGGCCTTTACGTACCCGCTGCTGCGGTTGTCCTTTACCGCTGCGATGGCGTCACTCAGACTTGTTCTGTACAGATCAGGCGTGATATTCAATGCCTCAAGCATCTGGATTACCAATTGTTCTGTTGCTGAACCGCGTTGACCTGGCGTAAATTTCTTTCCATCTAACTCAGATAATGTCTTAATGTCCGAGTCTTTTCGTACGACCCAAGCTTGGAGAGCTGTCGCATACACCCATAATCCTCTCAACTTTGATTGCGGCTTTCCCTCGAATTTACCGATTCCCTTGTAAGCCTGATAAATCGTCGAATAAGTGCCCAACCCCATTTTGATTTGGCCCCGGGAGAGGCGCTTCAGGTTGTCCACTGCGCCACCAGTAGAGATCACAGTTACCGCAACGTTGTCGCCAGAATACGTGTTAATCGCCTTCGCGGCCGACACCGCATAGGTGTAATGAACCGATTTCAACGATGTCGTACCGTATGAAATGCGGTCAGCCGCCATAGCTCCAGTTACAGTCACATTTGCGACAAACAAAATGCCTGCTAAAAATGTCTTGTGATTCGGCATTTCGCGTGCCCTTCCGATCGTTCCAAGGTCCAAAAACGGGCCTTGGTTTTTGTTAAGGGGCTACACCAGCCTTAAGAGGCTGCCCCAACGAGGTGCGAAGTCTATGTTGCGCCAAGTCTATAAACCTACATAGGAAAGGGCGCGTTTCCCGAGGGTCGATAATGTCTTCAACCTCGAAAGCTTCTGCCGTTCGAAATGGTGACATGTATGGACGTAATTCGTCCTCAATTTCTTTCTCACGTTTAACCGGGTCTGGCGCAGACTTGATTTCTTTACGGAACGCCGCTGCAACACCACCTTCAAGTGGAAGAGAGCCCCACTCCCCCGAAGGCCAAGCAACCTTAAGGTCAAGCCCGTTTTTGTCGCACGTAGCCATACCGGCCATGCCGTAACATTTGCGGATGACTAAAGTTATGGTCGGAACGGTCAACCGAGCCGCAGCAAAGACGGAACGCATCCCTTCACGCAGCGCTCCCTCTTGCTCAGCTTGCTGGCCAATCAGGAACCCGGGCACATCGACAAGGAATACCAAGGGGATATGAAAATTATCACACAGCTCCATAAAATGAGTCTGCTTGCGCGCAGACTTAGCATCTTGGGCCCCGCCATAAACCATAGGGTTATTAGCGATAATCCCTACCGGATTACCGTTGAGACGAGCCAACGTCGTGATTACTGCTTTACCAAATGTCGGTTGGATCTCGAAAGTGGACGCCCGATCAACGATCAGATCGATAAGACGATGCATTTTATATGCTCGCGTTCGACGACGCGGAACAATATGTAGAAGCTCTTCCTCACAGCGATCCACGGGATCGTCCGTCTCTATAACGGGGGGTAATTCCCATACATTTTGCGGCATATAGCTTAAAAAGCGTTTGATCTGTTCCAAGCAGTCTTCTTCGCTTTTGGCTGTATTATGAATTGTCCCCGATGTATTCACAGCTATTTCGTGCCCGCCGAGATCATTCTTGTCTATCTGTTGGCCTAGAGCCCGCTCAACAACTGGCGGACCGGCAGCAAATACTTGGGCCGTTTCCTTCACCATCAAAGAAAAATGTGAAAGTATAGCGCGGCCGGCAGGGCCTCCTGCCGCAGTTCCGGTAACCGCGCAAACCACAGGAACTTCGCCCAGAAGTTCCACCGAGCGCTCAAATCCAAATACGCCTGGGAACACCGAATAGCCGCGCCCCCGGAGCGATGTCACCGTACCGCCAGCGCCATCGATCAGGTTGACCAGTGGAATACGATAATGATGGGCCAAGTCCTCGACGAAGCCGCCCTGGCCACCTTTGCGTCGGCGTGAGGCGCCGCTTGTCCCTCCTCGTACTGTAAAATCCTCGCCGCCAATTGCGACAGGCCGGCCGGCAATCCGCGCCAAGCCCATGACATAGGGCGCCGGAGTAACACCCATCACCTGCGCGCCTTCGTATTGCCCGTTGCCTGTAAGCTTACCTACCTCACCGAAGGAATTAGCATCTGCCAGTCCCGCAATGCGCTCTCTAATTGTCAGACGTTTTTGATCATGGTGCTTTTTGACCGCATCAGCGCCGCCTAATTTTTCCGCCCACTTCCTTCGGCGGTTGAGTTCTTTAACCTCCGGCAGCCAACCTGCGTCTGCGTCGTCGGTATTACTCATTTCTGCGCCTCGATTATTGCAAGCGTATCACCTTCTTCAACGGGCTGCCCCTCACTAACCGTGATCTTAGAAATTCGCCCCGGTATAGATGCCATAACCGGGATTTCCATCTTCATGGATTCGACAATCAGTATCTCGTCGCCAACATCAACGGCATCGCCGACCTTCATCTCGATCTTCCAGATGGTGCCCGTGACTTCTGATTTAACTTCAACGTCAGTCATATTAATTTCTGCTTTTCTCACATATGTGGGCTTGTCCGCCCAAGGAACCGGTTTAGAACGTGGTCGGCCAATTACGGAGCACATGCTGTCCGATGCCCCCAGTGATTCTCATTTCATGGACTTCAAGCATCCGCATCAGATACTGCCGGGTCTCGTCAGGCCGAATAACGGCCTGAACTGCGAAACTAGACGCCATATCCCAGATCGAACCGTCCTGTTCCATCTGCGCTCTGACCTGCTGAAATTTCTCTGGTTCGGCTTTCTCATCACGCCCCCAAAGAACAACATTGGTCGCGAAGGCCGGATCCATAAAACTAACTTCGGCTGTAGGCCATGCAGCGACCTGATCTGAATTTTGCCCACCCCCCATATTGAGATAGGCTTGGCCGTAGCTCTTGCGAACAATAACGGACAATTTCGGTACCGAGCATGATTGCAGCGCTGTCATGAAATTGATAATTTTACCCGGCGCACGTTGCCGTTCGCCTTCCATACCGATCGTGAAACCCGGTGTGTCGACAAACATCAGAATCGGAATGTTGAACGAGTCGCAAAGAACCAGAAAACCTGTGATTTTCTCGCAAGCCTGAGCGTCAAGGGCACCGCCTTTGACCAAAGGGTTGTTGGCAATAACGCCAACTGTCCTACCGTCCAGCCGGCCCAGTCCGGTGATCGCAACTCGCCCAAACCGAGACTTAACTTCGAAAAAACTATCGCAATCTAAAACGCCGTTAATGACCTTGTGCATGTCATATACCCGCTTACGGCTTTCAGGGACCAAGCCCATAAGACTGGCGCTTGCAGTGTCAGATCCCGCAGGCACCACCAAGCGCGGCGGTGCTTCGTTGTGGTTGCTAGGCATGTAAGAGAGGAAGCGTTTAATCACATCAAGCGCCTCTTCATCGCTATCAACGAATGCATCGATGAGCCCTGTCGTTTCGGAATGCACTTCCCAGCCGCCGAGTTCTTCGGGTTCCACAGCCTGGCCAATCGCCAAGGACGCGAGTTGTGGGCTGGCAACAGCCATCACCGCACCCTTTCGCATGACGCTAAAGTCAGAAAGGCAGGTGTACCAAGCCGATGATCCATAGCAGGGACCCAACACGGCTGACGCCCACGGCGTCTCTCGTCCCCGCATATATTGTGTTGGATCATTGCCAAGCAGTGCCCCCATACCCCGCGATCCCATATTGTCTGGCATCCGCGCGCCCGAAGACTCCCCCAAGAAAACAATGGGAAGCCCCCGTTTGGTTGCCGTTTTCTTGACATGACCAATTTTTTTCATATTAGTCAGGCTGCTCGAAGCACCCTTCACGGTAAAATCGTTAGAAATAACCGCCGTCTCGCGACCCGCAATCTTGGCAAAGCCACAAACTTTTCCATCAGCGGGGGTTTTATCCCTATCCTCGGGAATAACAGACGATGTTCCAAATAAACCGACCTCGAGAAAAGAATCGGGATCAGCAAGGTAATCCACTCGTTCACGGGCATTAAGTATGCCGCTCGCCCGTCGCTTTTCGAGTTTCTTCTGCCCGCCCATAGCCAGGGCTTTGGCCTCTCTGTCATTGTAATCCGCGAGGAGTTCACCGTGGCCCATTTAGTCGTCCTTTCATAATGACTTTCTGTCACGTGATCTGCACGGGATTTCATCGAGTTCAATGCCGTCAGCGCTTGAACAGGCAATAATACCGGTCGATTGAAAGTGATTTATTTCATCTACTGTCAGTCCTGCTCTTGTCTCTAAGATCTTACGGGTATCTTGACCGACCCGGTGTCCGGTCCAACGTATGGCCCCTGGACTGGTCGAAAGCCGCGGAACGATTCCTGGCAGTGTGATCGGCCCAATAGTAGGGTCAATTAACTCCGGGAGCATTCCGCGAGCACTGTAATGAGGGTCTTCGAAAATATCCGCCATCGTGTAGATGCGGGCAAATGGAACATCCGCTTTTTCAAGGATAGCCTCGATGTCCTCAAGCAACAGGCTCACCGTCCATTTTGCGACAATCTCGTCAATCAGATCTTCGTTTGTCGAGCGCTGAATGGCGCTCGAAAACCTCGGGTCTGCGATCAGTTCCGGCTGAGCCATGGCCTTTGCTAGTCGTTCAAAAATTGCGTCGGCGCCAGCAGCAATGTGAATATTTTGCTCGTCGCCGGTTGGGTACAAATTGTTAGGCGTATTGTTCGGCAATCGCGACCCCGCGCGCTTAGCCACACTTCCAAGTTTTGCGAATGCTGGAACATGCGGCTCCATAAAACTGAACGCAGATTCGTAGAGCGCGGCATCGACGAGCTGACCCCTTCCGCTGCGGTGGCGTTCGTTTAGAGCCATAACAGCACCGAAAGCCCCATATAAACCAGTAATATAATCGGTAAGTGACACAGCCACTCTTGGCGGTGGCCGGTCAGGATCACCAGTAATCTCTCGCAGACCGCTAACAGCTTCGCACGTCACGCCATATCCGGGTCTCTTGGCATATGGCCCGTCTTGGCCATAACCACTAATTCGCACGACGATAAGTCCAGGATTTTCTTTGGTAAGCTCCTCATATCCTAAATTCCATTTTTCCAGCGTTCCAGGACGGAAATTCTCGATCAGAACGTCGCAGCCAGAAGCTAGTTTACGGATAATTCCACGTCCCTCATCGGTTCGCAGATCAACGGCAATAAGTTCCTTGTTCCTGAATATGCTAGCAGCATAAAGAGAGGTGTCTTTGTAACGCTTCCCCATGGATCTGACGGCATCACCCTCGATCGGCTCCACCTTGATCACTTCAGCGCCGAAGTCGGCCATGAGACGACCGCAAAAGGGGCCGGCGACCGTTGACCCAAGTTCCAAGACCCGGTAGCCAGAAAGCGGACCGTTTCGCGCGTTTTCTGAATCTGTTGTGACGCGTTCATCCATGCTTAAGCGACCTTCTTGCTCAACTGTTCGCCGATGGTCGTGTGGTAACGGCAACCATGAAATTCGTCGCTAGAAAGTACAAGATGCAGGAAGGGAATATTGGTCTTGACCCCTTCAATAGAGAAGGCATTCAAAGCCTCGCGGGCTAATTTTATAGCGCCCAAGCGATCGCTGCCGTGCACGATAACCAAGGCCAATGTCGGATCATAATACGGTGTGATAAGACAGCCTTCCGCGAACGGTGTTTCAACCCGGACATTCGTCATTTTAGGTGGCTGGAACTTGATCAACTTACCCGCTGAGGGAAAAAAGCGGACAGGGTCTTCGGCGTAAATGCGCAGCTCGATCGCGTGACCTTTGCGAATAATTTTCGGTGGACAGGTATCGGCCAAGTCCTTACCGGCGGCCACTGCAATTTGCATCTCTACCAAGTCCAGGCCGGTAACAGCTTCTGTTATTCCGTGCTCTACTTGAAGGCGGGTGTTCATTTCAAGAAAGTAAAAGCTGCCGTCGCGTCCCATGAGCATCTCGACGGTGCCGAGGCTTTCATAATTCCAATCAGAAAGAACATCCGCCAGGCGTTCGCCCATGGCATCACAAGCTTTACGATCAATTTTGGGAGCTGGCGTTTCCTCGATTACTTTCTGGTGTCGGCGCTGGATCGAACAATCACGTTCATAAATAGGGCGGACACCACCACGGCCGTCACCAACCATTTGAAATTCGATGTGACGGGGTTCCTCTAAATATTGTTCCAGATAAACAGTACCGTCACCAAATGCGCGCGCAGAAAGCTGGCGAGTTTTTTCGACGGCAATACTAAGTTTACTTTCATCACTGACGCGTTGCATACCTATGCCGCCGCCTCCGGCAGCGGCCTTTACCAACATTGGGAAGCCGACATGTTCCGCGTACTCTTTTAAATTCTCTACGTCCTCAGGAACACGTTTGCTGGCCCTAAGCACGGGAATGCCAGCTCCCTCCATTCGATCACGCGCCCTGATCTTGTTCCCCATAGTCTCAACGTCCAACGGCCTGGGACCAATGAGGCGGACGCCGGAATCAGTAACTAAACGCGCAAAATTCGGGTCTTCTGATAGGAATCCATAGCCCGGATGAACCGCGTCACATTGCGAGCGTTTGATTGCGGAAAGAATCGCATCGTAATTCAAATAGCTTTCGCGTGGGGTAGCCGCACCAAGGCAATAAGCTTCGTTGGCCCCCCTTACATAGGGGAGGTCTTCATCAACTTTTGAGTGAACAGCGACCCATTCGATACCCATACTTTCTAAGGTCCGCGCAATGCGCGTTGCCACAACGCCGCGGTTGGCAATTAAAACCTTTCGAAACATCAACAGGCCTCGTTAAAGAATCAATTTCTGATACCGACGAAAGCATTCGCGAGCACCGCGAATGTTCTCGCGCTTAAGTCGTTCGGCTTCTTCAGCATCTCCATGACGCATCGCAGCCAAAATTTGTCGATGCTCGACCAGTCCTTCTGCCGCGCGCCCTGGAAGAATAACCAACCGCTTAACCAAAACTCGGGTTTGGTCATCAAGCCGATCAAGTTGACTGGCAAGCAGCGGATTGTCGGCGCCGTTAGTGATTCGGTGGCGCAGAATCGCCAGCTTTTCCATATAGCCTTCGAAATCACCCTCTCTGACACCTTTCTCGGCCGGCTCCCCGAACATCTCAACTAAATCCTGCCAAGTCTCCGGAGGCATGTTTTGTGTAGCTAGTCGAATCGCCAAACCTTCAAGGACTTCTCGAACATCGAACAAGTCAAAGGCCTGCGCTGGCGTCAATCGTGTAACCACAACCCCTCGATTTGGAATTCGTTCAATTAGGGACCGTTCTTCTATGACGCCGAAAACTTCACGGATGCGGGCCCGCGAAACGCCAAACTCTTCTGACAGAGCGCTTTCTCGCAACTTGCATCCAGGCGGCAGATCGTGGTTCGCGATCTTCTCGCGCAGAACCTCCAAGATCTCGTCAACCTGCGGCTTCTCGCCCCTGACGGCCGTCTTAACGCTTCTCTTGACCATTCGCATTTCCCTTAACGGAATGGAGTTTAACTATTGTCGACTTCTATGTCAAAATATTTGTCGACAATTTAGATTGCGATTTTTCGTACACGGCTCTCCGTGCTGCTCCGAATCCTGGGAAAAAGCGTGTGACGAGAAGAGGCGGACAGATATCTATAAACAAAACAGCACGCTGGCCCTTCCGCTTATTCCATCCACCCTAAGATTCTGCGGTTTTCACGAATCGCCCTAACTCGAGGCATGGGCTTTATCGTAACCGGCACAGCTACGTTCAATGTGTGGCGCATCGAAGAGCGGGTTAAGGTGGTTGGCAATGCAAATATTCAGAACACGAAGAAGTGGAACAACAACCGCGCAGAGAACTCCCATCAACTGTTTCGAAGGCGAGAGAAAGTGATGTTGAAATTTGGAAGTTTTACCACCCTACAAAAGTTCGTCTCAATTCACTCATCCATTCATAACCATTTCAACCACCAACGAAACTTACAGCACAGAGAAAGATTCAAGACAATGCGATCTGAAGCTTTGTCTGAATGGCGGTAACTTGCCGCATGAATATTGTTAGAATCTGGGCTGGGTTTCGCATTGTGTTTTAGTCTGACAAAGCCCTGGGGATTCTTTCGAAAACGATCCGAACAAAGATACAACATCAGCACAACAACAGAGTCCTGAAGAAGAAGGCCTTTGCCCGACTTGATGTTGACTCTGAGGGGGATCGCCGGTTTATGTTTTATTTTCGTTCAAACGGTGTTATACGCGTTTCATGACCTACTGGCGCTCACCTTTCGGGATACAGTTAAGAGCGGTTTGCACCCTCTTATTGGTTGTATCCGTATTCATGGTGCAGAGTTCGCAGATACATGTGCATACCTATGATCATGGCCCAGAGCAATCGGATCATGTCCATCAAAACCCGGTGCACTTTGACCACATAGTGGAACAAGACAAGGCGCATCCTGACAGATCTGCACCCATCAAGATCTATAAATACAGTATTCTAAAGAACTTCTCTTTTATCGCCCTGCTTGGGGTATTATTTGCCTCCGCATTTATTGTGCTACGTAGGTACGTAGTCTTTCGACCAAGTGCTCCTTTTGAAAAATATATTGCCTCCCAACTCGACCTTGGGCTGCTCCCACCGCTGCGCGCGCCGCCGCTCTAGCGCTCTAGCGCCGTAAGGCTGAAGAGACCCCTCTTTCAAGGTAGTCTCGCTCGCCTTTCCCCATTTCAATATTTCTATGCAAAACCCTGACGCGTCTGGTGATCAGTCCGCGTTGAGAGGAGTACATCATGATAAAGGTCGTGAGTCCCTGGTTGGGGCGCAAGGGTCATATGCTGACCTGTTTTTTACCACTCTTGATGCCGACGCAAGCCGCAGCTCAAGACGTCTGGACACTTGAAACGAGTGTGCAGCGCGTACTGGATGTTGCCCCCGAGTATCAGGACGCCGTCGCCGCCGTTCGAGCGCAGAAGGGCGCCTTACGGCAAGCAGGCGCGTGGCCCAATCCAACGATAGAACTGCGCGGTGACGATAAAATTGGTAGGGATGAAGGTGTTAACGGAACTGATTTAACGCAATTTGCCCTCAGCCAGCCGGTGCCATTGAGCGGCCGTATTGGAAAGCAAAAAGCGATTGTCAGAGCTAAATTAAGCGGAGCCCAAGCCGCCCTTTTATACGAGCAATTTAGTCTGGAAGCGGAAGCGGCGCAGCGTTTTCATAGCTTGCAATTGGCCACAGCCCGCCTGGACCTTGCCGAACAGCGTTTGAAACTAGCGAATGAGCTGCAAAGCGCGGGACGCCGGCGTGGCCTGTCTGGAGACCTTTCTCAGCTCGAGAGCTTGCGTTTGGATTTAGTGCGCGAAGCAGCGCAGCAGATCCTCGACAAAGAGGAAGGAGAATACAACGAGGCGTTGGGCCAATTTCTTACCTACCTTAATTTGCCGGCGGCACAAGTGCCGGAACTGGCGCCCCTTAAACCTTTTAGCCTCATACCGGAGCTTGCGGAATTGCAAGCCGGGTTGCCCGGACATCCGGCTCTGGAAGTGATGAGGCAAGGTAAGAACGCCGCACTCTCAAAGGTGAAATTGGCGCGATCCGAGCGTCTGCCGGACCCAGAACTACGGTTTTTTCGTGAGCGGGATTTGCTCAACGGACGCCGGCAAGACGTTACGGGCATTGGCGTCTCGATCACGGTACCACTCTGGGACCGGAAGGGTGGACGCATAAGTGAAGCGCGGGCTGAAGCCGATCAAGCTCAGTTCAAGCTCCAAGCCTTTGAACGGGATTTGAGCAGTCGGCTCCAACAAAGCCATTTGCACCTAACTCACTTGGTCGGTCAGGGCGAGCATTTTCGTACTCGGGTGTTTGAACCAGCCCGCACAGTGTTCGATTTGACACGCCAAGCATATGGCGCCGGAGAAGTAGAGATCCTCTTTCTGATTGACGCGAACGGTACCTATTTCGATGCCTATGCGCGCTACCTGGAATTGCTGCAAGAGGCTTGGTTAGAAGCAGCGGAGCTGCGTTTAGCGGCTGGACGCCCCCTCCTGTTAACTGAACTGGAAAAATAGTCATGAACCACTTCCACTCACGACTTATGCTTTTATTTTTCACGCTAATCCCATCAATGGCACAAGCCGAAGTAATAGAACTTTCCGCAGAGCAATTAGCCAACGTGGAACTTTCGACCACTATTGTGTCTGTCCGCGAAAGTCACGCGCGTCTTCCTCTCAGTGGAAGTTTAAGCGCAGACCGGCGCAAAAGTTACCGAGTCGCACCAGTGGTGGATGGCATGGTGACTGGGTTACAGGTTGTGGCACATGATCGTGTGCGTAAGGGACAAGTATTGGCCAGCTTGCGCAGCAATAACCTCGGACAAGCACAAGGTGACTATTTGGAAACACTGGCGCGGTATGAATTGGCGCAAGCTGAACGCGAGCGCATCGAAGGTTTGTGGAAAGACGGCGTTGTGGCGGAAAGCCGTTGGCTCAAAGTGAACAGTGAACACAAAGTGGCGCGCGCAACTCTTGAGGCGCGCCGCCGCCTCCTTTCACTTACCGGACTCTCAGATGAGCAGATTGAACAACTTTCCAAAGGCCCCGCCCGTTTGGCGGAATTCGACTTAATCAGTCCCATTGACGGTCTTGTCACTAATGTCGAAATCGAATCCGGTCAATTTCTTTCCGCCGGTCAAGTTGCCTTTCACGTGGACGATCTTTCTACTTTGTGGGTCGAGGTGCGAATACCGGTGGCTAGCTTGCCCCAAATTGTGCTTGAAGCGGAGGCCCTGGTCGAGGTGCAAGCCCGTCCTAGCCAGCCGTATCAAGGCCGTCTGGAATCTCTGGGTGGTGAAGTAGATCAGCAAAGTCAAACACTAGCTGGACGCATTGTGCTCGACAATCCTGATGGGCTGCTTCGCCCAGGCATGTATGCGGAGGTTGTTCTGTCAGGCGTATCAAGCAAGGGCCTTATGGTTCCGGCCAGCGCCAGGTTTTTAATCGGTGACCAAGCTTACCTATTCAAAGCGTTGGGGAATGGACGTTTTGAACCGGTGGCGGTCGAAACCGGCATGGAGATGGATGGATGGGTTTCTGTCCTGACAAACATGGCGGCAGACACCAAGATTGTCCGTGAAGGTGTGGCGGAATTGAAGTCCCACTGGCAATATCAAGGGGGCGAATAGATCATGATCGCATTCTTGATTCGTTTTTCCTTAACGCAGCGGCTGATGGTTCTGTTGTTGGCAGCCGCTCTCACCATCGGCGGATTGTGGGCATTTCGTAGTCTACCGATTGACGCCTTTCCCGATATCTCCGCTCCGCAGGTGCAGGTCATTATCAAGGCGCCGGGCATGTCGCCGACGGAAGTGGAAAGCCGCATTACATTTCCCATCGAGGTTGAAATGCAAGGTCTGCCACGCCAGACGGTGATGCGGTCCACGACTAAATATGCGCTTAGTATCATTATCATCGATTTCGAGGACGGCACTGATATTTACTGGGCGCGCCAGCAAGTAACCGAACGTCTTAATCAAGTGTGGGGAGATCTGCCTGCTAATATTGAAGGGGGCTTGGGTCCCATTACGACACCGCTTGGTGAGGGTTACATGTACCGCGTGGAGGGCGACGGATACAGCAATCGGGAATTACGCCGTATTCAGGATTGGGTAATCCGCCCACGCCTGCGTACCGTCGATGGCGTGGCTGATGTCAATTCTCTCGGCGGTGAAGTCAAAGTGTTTGAGGTTGTAGCCAATCCAGAGGCGCTGCTGGCCCATGGGCTCGGCATTGACGATTTGGAAATGGCGCTGGCTTCCAATAACAGGAACGCCGGTGGCGACCGCATCAATCGCAATGACGAGATCCTCCTAGTACGTACAATAGGCCAACTGAGCGGATTGGATGACATTAAAGCAATTACCGTCGCCAGCAAAGACGGCATCCCCGTGCATGTGCGCGATTTAGCCAATGTGCGCATAAGCTCAATGACTCGGTATGGCGCTGTGACCGCCGACGCACAGGGAGAAGTGGTTACCGGATTGGTATTGCTGCGCCTTGGCGCCAACAGTCGTAGCACGATCGATGGGGTCAAGCTCGAACTGGAGGCGCTGAAACCGTCATTACCGGAAGGCGTGCGTATCATGCCATTTTACGACCGTACCGAACTGGTAACTGCAGCAGTGTGGACTGTTGAAAAAGCTCTCGGCGAAGCGGTCATTTTAGTATTGCTAGTGCTGATCGTTATGCTTGGTAATCTGCGCGCCGCCCTAACGGTTGCCTTGATATTGCCCCTGTCTGTACTATTCACATTTATCATGATGCATCTATTCGGAGTGAGTGCAAACCTCATGTCGCTCGGCGGACTGGCTATCGCTATCGGTATCCTGGTGGACGCCGCCGTGGTCGTTGTGGAGAACATCCATACACGTCTGAGTCATGCGCCTAGAGGGGTGAGCCGTTTGCACCTGGTTTACCGAGCGGTGATAGAAGTAAGCACACCGGTAATTTCCGGTATTCTCATAATTATCGTTGTATTCCTACCGTTGTTTAGCCTCACCGGGCTAGAAGGAAAAATGTTCGGGCCGCTGGCGGTAACCATTTCTTTCGCATTGATCGGCTCGCTGTTTCTCTCTTTGACGGTGATCCCGGTGCTCGCAAGCCTGTTGATGCAGGGTGGCCACGAGGACGATGGACGCGTATTAGCGGCAATGAAACGCACATATCTGCCGACAATGCATTGGGCACTGGAAAATAGGAAGATGGCCGTTGGTGGCGCTTTGGGGTTTTTAGCGCTGGCGGGCGTGCTATTTCCCTTTATCGGTGAGGAATTCATGCCGGTGATGGATGAAGGCACCACGGTAGTCATCATCGAGAAGCTGCCCAGTGTTTCTCTTGAGCGTTCCTTGGCGTTAGACGAGCCGTATCAGAAGGCCATGATGGAGATACCCGAAGTCATTGGGGTGGTAGCGCGCACCGGCGCTGATGAATTACGTCTGGATCCTATGGGCCTACACCAAACAGATAATTTTATAATCACTAAACCGCGTGATCAATGGACAGTAAGTTTGGGGGAATTTGAGCAGAAATTACGCGACAAACTTAATCTCTTCGTCGGCATCGATTACGCCTTCACTCAACCTATCGACATGCGTGTCTCCGAGATGCTTACCGGTGTGCGGGCAGCGATGGCCATCAAGCTCTATGGTGATGATCTCAAAGTACTGGAAGAAAAATCCAAACAGATTGAGGTACTGGTCAACCAAGTGCCGGGCGCAGTGGACGTGTTTCGTAGCCAGTTATCGGGGCAGGTATATTTGCAAATAGAAATCCGGCCCCAGGCGATTGCTCGTTTTGGCATTAATACCGAAGATATCAACCAACTTGTGGAAACAGCGATCGGTGGGCGTGTGGTCACCGAGGTGATTCAGGACAACCAGCGCATCGGCGTGTTGTTGCGCTATCCGGCACCATCGCGCAACTCGCCTCAGACAATTGGCGCGCTGTGGGTGGAAACCCCCAGCGGGGAGAAAGTTCCGTTGAGCAGTTTAGCAAATATCAGGGAAGTGGACGGCCCGGTAGCGATTGATCGCGAGTCGGCCCGTCGCCAAATAGTAATTCAAGCCAATGTCGAAGGTCGCGATATAGTGGGATTTGTGAATGAGGTTCGCGCTACACTTGAACGCGAAGTTGATCTACCGCCGAATTACTTTGTTACCTTCGGCGGTCAGTTTGAGAACCAACAGCGCGCTGCCGCTCGCCTTAGTCTGGTAGTACCCATTTCCATCGCGCTAATTTTTCTCATGCTGTTCACCACCTTCCGCTCTCTATCTCAGGCCGGGCTAATCATTCTCAATATTCCCTTTGCCATGATTGGGGGGGTGATCGCTTTGTTCTTATCTGGTCTTTACTTGTCGGTGCCAGCGTCGGTGGGCTTCATCACTTTGTTTGGTGTGGCCGTGCTCAACGGTGTGGTGATGGTGACGTACTTCAATCAGTTACGAGAAGCTGGGCGTAGTGTCTTGGAAGCCGTGCAAGAGGGCGCCGAACGTCGCTTGCGACCGGTATTGATGACGGCACTGATTGCCAGTCTAGGTTTGATGCCGTTGCTCATTGCCACAGGGCCCGGTTCGGAGTTGCAACGGCCGTTGGCAGTTGTGGTTATCGGCGGCCTGTTCACCTCGACGCTGCTCACTCTAGTTCTCTTGCCGACCTTGTATGCCTGGTTGGAGGGACGGACAGAGAAACGATTGCAGAATGCTGTGGAGGAGACATTATGAAAAACCTATCTATGATCATACATGCCAACTTACAGCAGGACCTCGCTGACCTGTTGCGCGGCCTTAAACAAGTGCAGGGGTTCACCTTCAGTCATGTCGAAGGCCATGGCGCTCAGGTGGAACATGATCCCTTGCTTTCTGCGCGGGACAAAGTGGTGGGTTATACACCGCGTGTGCGCGTGGACATCCTACTTGAAGATGTGGATGTGGAACTGATTCTTACCACTATTCGCAGGGATCGAAGTGGTTTTTCCGCTCAGGGAATTTATTGGGTAACGTCTGTGGAGCAGCACGGGCGGTTGTAGCGAGCGACAAAGTATGCCCGATCAATAAAAACCATTTGGAAAAAGGATAGGGGAGAAAAGATATGTTGGTGAAATGCTCACAAAAAAAATACATACGGTTTGTCGTTATCTCTGCAATGGCAAGCCTACTAGCTGGATGTGTGGGGTATCTGTCCGCATTCGTCAAAAACGATTCCGTCACGCTTAGTATCGCCGAGGAGAACGCGAATTATATTCGCCGGGTCGGCGTTTTTCTTAAGGCGGATAACACATTCGTCAGAGGACGAGTTCGGCGTGGAATTAAGAGTCATATCCCTCATATGTACCAAGGCCACATCCATATTTCCGTAGTAGATACAACAGGCGCGATGGTTGAAGCGAGCACGGTTAGGCTAAGCGGAAAGCAGGATTATTTTTCTCAGCGCCTGAAGACTACGCCATTGGAGGGCAGTGTTGTTCATATCGTTTATCATAAGAGGGCATAATCGGATTGACTTGTGTCGTGGGAAGGCTTGGGCGCTGTTAGCGAAAAATAGCTTGATCTGGCAATGCCATCACTATCGCTTAAAGTCTCATTGTGCCTTGATGAAGTCTTTGTGAACATTGGAGGCAGGCATGTACACGGCCTACAGTATCGTCACTGACCACAAGTTGCGCCTGATCAGGGTTTCGGCCAATGCGCAAGCCACCTTTGGATTGCATAAGGCAACAACAAAGCGCTCCTTCAACATCCAATGCCCCTGGAGGGAACCTGAAATAGGTGAGACTTCTCATCACAAATCATCCGTTAACTTTGATTCCAAGCCACATCTGTTTATCTGGATTGATCAGGAAGGAGATGAAAGGCCACGAAAAAGCGATGCAATTCATAGCCAAAAACTTCTCTCTCAACTGGTCGATCAGATTATGGATTTGCAGCTCAAATATGCCTATTTAGAAAAACGAGAACTTGCCGCTATGAGCTTTGGCGTTTTCGTTACGTTTGACTCCATACCTGAAACTATTCGATTTGCGGAGAAAGCAGCGTCTCTCAATATTTCTGACATCAATGGCCTAAAACTTATCTGTGATTATGGGATCGTTCAGCGACGTGAGGGTAAAGCCCTGGAGAATGATGTCCGCGCCTTGATAGCATCTAAGGACATAAAAGAACTTCCCATGAATCACATTTGCACGACTGAGCGGTTTGCGACACAGGCAAGAGTTATGGCAGCAAAATATGTCGGATTGCATCGCATAGGCCTGGTCTCCGTCAACAACCCTTTGCCTTCAATGTCTTTTTATCGCGCGAGGTCGAAGACCTTTTGACGGCACAGAGCGTTGAATTTCGGCCAGGCGGTGGAACAATGGAATAGATGTTGGGTGCGGGTTAAGTCCGAGTCGTCCTTCGGGTGAAAGTAGCTCGGGCGTCTTTGCGTGCTCCGTTTCCGCAGCAACGACGCTTACTGTTCGTCCCCGCCAGTCTTAGAGTCTGTCATTGTTTTATTGAAGCATACCCTGAGTTTCTGAGATAGTTTGCGCATTCTTTTGGTGTGATTGACCCGACAATAAGCCCGACCTGTTTCCAAGCGTCCTCGATTGTGCGTTTCTGCGCGCTGCGCATCC
>JAJFIO010000293.1 GCA_021774915.1 Alphaproteobacteria bacterium | reverse complement strand
TTCGATGCGGCTTTGTTGCGCGGCGTGGGCGGCGCCCAGCCGGTGGCGGTGATGGCTTATGGGCCGGGCGGTGATTTTAATTTCCTGGACTTGCGCCGGCCTGCCTTTGATCTCACCGATCGCGGCGTTTCGGGGCGCATCGTGCCGGGGCCTGTCGACGCTTATCTCTATACGGACCGGGGGATTTACCGGCCGGGGGAAGCCGTGCATGTGGTCACAATGCTGCGCGACCGCATGGTGGAGGCGCTGGACGCTGTGCCGCTGACCCTGTCGGTGCGCCGCCCTGACGGTATCGAATACCGTCAATTCACCACGAGTGAGCAAAAAGCGGGGTCGTCTGAATTTAAAATAGTTTTAAGCGACACCGCGCCGCGCGGGCGCTGGCAAGCGGTGGCCATGATCGGAACGGGCGGCGATCCGGTAGGCCGGGTGAGTTTTGAGGTCCAGGATTTTGTGCCCCAACGTCTGGAAGTCTCGCTTGACGCGGCTGCGGCGTACTGGAGGCCGGGAGATGCGCTTAGGCTTGAGGCGGTGAGCCGGTTTCTCTATGGCGCCCCAGCGGCTGACCTTGGCGGCGAAGCGGAACTAAAACTGATGATCGATCCCAATCCGTTTCCGGCGCATGCTGGGTACCGGTTTGGACGCATTAAGGAAATATTCCGCGATAGTCTCACCCAGATGGATATTCCGAATACGGACAATGAGGGCACGACATTGATCAGCGGGGTCATCCCCAATGTGCGGAAAACCACTTTGCCTCTGCGCGCGCGGGTGCGGGTGGCGGTCTATGAACCGGGCGGGCGCACCACTCAAAATGAAATCATTCGTCCCGTGCGCACAAGTAACGTGATGATCGGCATTCGCCCTGGCTTTGAAGGCGGGCGTGTGCGTGAAAACACTGAAGCCGTTTTTGAGGTGATCGCTGTGGATGCCGACGGCGCCCGGATAGGTCTGGCGAACCTCACCTATCGCCTGGTGGAGGAGGATACCCACTATCAATGGTATGAAGTGAACGGGCGCTGGCAATATGAGCGGATCGTGCGCGACCGGCCTGTGGAAGAGGGCGTGATCGATGTGGAAGGGAATGCACCGGCATCGGTTTCAAACGCTTTACCTTGGGGGCAATACCGCCTTTTGGTGTCTGACGCGGCCAGCGGCGCCGCGACAAGCGTGCGCTTTAACGTTGGTTGGGGTGGGGCGCTCTCCGGTGCGCGGCCCGACCGGGTTCAGGTAACGGCCGATAAAGACTCATACAACGCCGGTGATGTGGCTGCGATCGATGTCCGCCCGCCCGTTGCCGGCAAAGCCCTGCTGGTGGTGGCAAATGATAAAGTGCTGCTGTCACGCACATTCGATGTGCCCGAGGGCGGCGCACGGATTGATGTTCCGGTCAGTGAGGAGTGGGGCAGCGGCGCTTATGTCATGGTAACCGCGTTCAAGCCCTTGACCTCCAAACAGACCCGTGCGCCGGTGCGCTCCATTGGTCTTACATGGCTGGAAGTTGACCAGAGCGCCCGTACGTTGTCGGTGAATATTGAAGCGCCTGATAAAGTGGCGCCGCGTCAGCGCATCATGGTGCCGCTCACCGTCACCGGCGTTGGGCAAGGCGAGCGCGCTTTTATCACTTTGACGGCTGTGGATCAGGGCATTTTGCAACTGACAAAATTCAAAACACCCTCTCCGGCCTCTTATTATTTCGGCAAGCGGCGATTGGGTCTTGATATACGCGATGATTATGGGCGGCTTATCCTGGATGCGGACGGCGTGCCTGGAGCTTTGCGCGTGGGCGGCGATTCTATCGGAGGCAACGGGCTGTCCGTGGTGCCGACGATCACGGTGGCGCTGTTTTCAGGCCTGGTGGAGGTGGATGCCGATCATCGGGCTGTCATCGAACTTGATATACCGGATTTTGTTGGAGAGTTACGCCTGATGGCAGTGGCGACCAGCGCAGACAAAGTGGGGATGGGAGAGCGCCGTCTGTCCATTCGTGATGATGTGGTGGCGGACATGACACTGCCGCGTTTCCTGGCGCCGGGGGATAAAAGTAACGCCACTCTCTCGGTCCATAATGTCGATGGGGCGCCGGGGGACTATACTTTCAGCATAAAGGTGTCCGGCTCGGTTGGCACAAAATCGCCGGGCACGCGCATTTTGAAAAGCATCACTCTGGCTGAAAATGAGCGCCGGAGCATTGATGTTGCGGTGAACGGTCTGGAGCCCGGTATCGGAACAATTGCCGTCACTGTAGATGGCCCGAGCGCCTATCACATCGCCCGCGCCTGGCCGATCGAAGTGCGCCCGGCGCAATTGCCGGTCACCTCTGAAGTGGTGGCGCTGCTGGCGCCGGGGGAGAGTTTTGAGCTCGATGCGGTGCAAGTGGCGGGGTTTTATCCCGACACCGCATCTGTGGCGGCCGGATTGTCGGTGACGCGTGGGGCGGATGTGCCGGGATTGTTGGCATGGCTGGATCGCTATCCCTATGGCTGTCTGGAGCAGACCACCAGCCGGGCCTTTCCGCTGCTCTATTATAACGAGCTATCTCTCGTGTCTCAGCAGACTGAGGATAAAGGCCTAAAGTTCCGTGTACAGAATGCCGTCGACCGGGTGCTCGATATGCAGAACGGTTCGGGATCATTCGGCATGTGGGGACCTGGCGCTTATGATGCCGACACCTGGCTGAGTGTTTTTGCACTTGATTTTATCACGCAGGCAAAAGCTCAGGATTATGTCGTGCCGCGCGATTCGCTTGAACGCGGCTTGGGGTGGTTGCGCGGGTTGGCCGGACAAAGCTATCGGGATCTGTGGGCGCGTTCTTACGCGTTTTATGTTCTGGCGCGCGAAGGGTCGGTGAATGCCAGCGATCTGCGCTATTATGCCGACACTGAACTCGGGCATATTGAAAACGCGCTGAGTGCGGCGCATCTGGCTGCGGCTCTGGTGGAGATTGGCGACCGATCACGCGCCCGTCTGGCTTTTGGCCGGGCGCTCGATCTGATTAATGTGGAAGAGGGCGAGAGCTATGAAGCAACCCCTTACGGATCGCAATTGCGTGATGTGTCGGGCATTCTTGCGCTGGCGGCGGCATCGGACGAGACGCAAATCATGCCCGCTTTGTTCGATCTCTCCGAGCAGTTGGACAAGCGCCTCGATCATACCACCACGCAGGAAAAAGCTTGGTTGCTGTTTGCCGCATATCAAATGAGCCGCGCCGGTGGCGCACTCAATGTGGAGATCGATGGTGCAGAGCCGGTGTCGGAAACAGATCCGATCTTTCTCACTCCAAAGGCGGATGAATTGAGCGCCGGAGTGAAGGTGACCAATCGGGGGGATCGCGATATATGGCGGACGGTTAGCATCTCGGGCGTGCCTCAAACGCCCTTGGCGGCCGAGTTCAGCGATGTGCTTTTGTCAAAATCATTCCGCACCTTGAAAGGCGCTCCGATGTCGCTGGGTCAGGTCAAGCAGAATGACCGCGCGATCGTGCTCATCCGTGGACAGATGAGTGATGAGAAATATCATGAAATGATCGCTCTCGACCTACTGCCTGCGGGCTGGGAAATCGAAGCGGTCCTGAAGCCCACTGACACCGCTTATGAATGGCTGCCCGCTCTCACCGATACCACCATGGTCGAGGCGCGCGATGACCGCTTTGTCGCGGCATTCGATATCGGGTGGCGCTATGAACGGCGCCGCAAGAAAGACGAGCAAGTCGTTTATCCCAAATTTACGCTTGCCTATGTGGTCCGGGCTGTGACGCCGGGTGATTTTATCGTACCGGCGGCGCGGGTGGAGGATATGTATAAGCCAAGCGTTTTTGCCCGCACGGATCCGGCGGCCTTGAGGGTAACGGCGCGGTGACTGTGGGGCCCAACAAAGCCCGCTGGCGGCTTGGCGTTTTTGGAGCGGCGCTGTGGGGGCTTGGCCTTGTCACCGCGCTTGACCGGGCCTATCCCCCGGCGTTGGAGCGTTATGAAGACGTCTCCACGCTGGTGCTGGACGAGGATGGCGGTATTTTACGTGGCTTTCTTTCCACGGACGATAAATGGCGCTTACCGGTGAGCGCGGAAGATGTTGATCCGGCTTATCTTGACCTGTTGATGGCGATTGAAGATCAGCGTTTCTTCACGCATCCGGGCGTTGATCCACTGGCGGTCGCGCGGGCAGGGTGGCAATGGCTTAAGGCTGGACGCATCGTATCGGGCGCCTCGACGCTGACCATGCAGACCGCGCGGCTTCTGGAGCCAAGGCCGCGCACGCTGAAAAACAAAGTCATCGAGATGGCCCGCGCCCTTCAGCTTGAAAGACATTTTGACAAGAGGCAAATCCTGTCGATCTATCTCACGCTTGCGCCTTTTGGCGGGAATCTTGAAGGGGTGAGGGCGGCCAGCCTCAGTTATTTTGACAAGGAACCCCAGTATCTGACGCGCGGCCAGGCGGCGCTGCTGGTGGCCTTGCCGCAATCGCCGGAAAGCCGCCGCCCGGACCGTCATCCAACACGTGCGTTGAGCGCCCGCGATGCTGTGTTGGATCGCGCCCTGACAGAGGGTGCGGTGACTGACAGCCAGGCAAAGGAAGCTTGGGAAGAAGCTGTTCCCGCCCAGCGTCTGGCCTTTCCTTTTCGGGCGCCGCATCTTGCGCGGCGACTGAAAAATAGCAACGAAGAAAAAGTCATTCAGACTTCGATTGACCCTTCCCTTCAAGAGGCGCTTGAGAATTTCATTGGCCACGAAGCGCGCTGGGCCGATGACGGCGCCAGCATTGCCGTCGTGGTGGTGGAAAACGAAACCTGGAACGTCAAAGCCTATCTCGGCGGGGCGGATTTCTGGGCGCCGCAAGGTCAACTTGATCTCGCACGCGCTTTTCGGTCTCCAGGTTCGGCTTTGAAACCCTTTCTCTATGGCCTCGCGTTCGACGATCTCACCCTGCATCCCCAAACCCTCATCGAAGACCGGCCTATGGTGTTTGGTGATTATGCGCCGCAGAATTTCGATAAATCGTATCAGGGCACTGTCACCATTGCTGAGGCCCTGCGCCAATCGCTTAATGTTCCTGCGGTGCAGGTGCTGGATCGGATAGGACCGGTGCGTCTGGCCTCAAGTCTCGCCCAGGCTGGGGCGCAGTTGAGCTTTGCACAGATTGGCGCCGCGCCATCGCTTCCCCTGGCTTTAGGAGGGGTCGGCATTCGGCTTCTGGATCTGACCGCGCTTTATGTCGGACTGGCCAATGGCGGTGAGATGCGCCGCCTGCGCCTGACGACGCAAGATGAATTCATCAGCCCACGGCGGATATTCAGCCGCGCTGCGGCCTGGTATGTGACGGATATTTTAAAAGGCAGCGCCATGCCTGACGGCTGGGCTCCGCGCGCCGGAATTGATGGCAAGCGCCCCATCGCGTTCAAGACCGGAACGTCTTACGGGTTTCGGGATGCCTGGTCGGTCGGCTATTCGGGCGCTTATACGGTGGGCGTGTGGGTTGGCCGGGCCGATGGCTCGGCGCGCCCGGGGCATTTTGGCCGCAACACGGCAGCGCCGCTTTTGCTGAACGTATTTGGGCTGCTTCCCGTGGAGCGGCGTGTCTTTCCCGCGCCCCCGGACAATATTATCAGCGTGAATGATCGCCGCAACCTGCCTTTGGCGATGCGTGTTTTCAAGCCGCGCACGCGAAAAGCATCATACAATGCGCGCCAGACCGATACCCCAGCGCCGGTCATTAAATTTCCCGGCAATGGCGTCTCGGTCGCCCTGCCGGGAGAGGGGGAGGATTCCGCATTGGCGCTTAAAGCCGTCGGCGGCGCTTTACCTTTGCGGTGGATGGTAAACAACGAGCTGTTGCCACCAGCGTCGTTTTTAGACACGACGTTTTGGCGTCCCGCCGGGTTGGGCTATGCGGATATTATGGTTGTTGATGCTTATGGCCGCTCGGCCCGCTCGCATGTGCGGCTGATCGCGCCGAGGTGAGGGGTTAGAGTTATCGGGTCTAACCCAATTCGACTTCGCTTGCCCGCGTCAGGATAAAAGTGGCGATGGTTCCCAGGATCAGAGAGAGGATACCCGGCAGCATCCAGTTTTCAGCGACAAAGAAAGTAACGAAAAACAGGCTGGCTGACATCATGCCGACAGCGAGGACTTTCGCGCGCTTGGGAATGACCCTATGGCTGTGCCAGTCCCTCAAATGACGTCCGAATTTGGGGTGAGAGAACAGCCAGTGGTGCATACGAAGAGAGCTTTTTGAAAACGCCCATAGCGCGATCAGAAAAAATACCGTACTCGGCATCACGGGTAGAAAAACGCCTATGATGCCACAACCGGTAGAAAAGATGCCAATGAAGAGTAATCCGACACGCATCCAGGTGCAGTTCAGGACCCGGCTTTCAGGAATTAAAGAACTGTTATCCATAATGCGGCTCCTTTGGAATATATTTTTCTTATCCACGCCCTCCAGATGTCCTGATGAGAACACCTGGAGGCTGTGATTAAATCCCGAATTGGTTACAATTCTCTAACTTTTTTGACAAAATCGTTAGCCCGGGTTGACAGATTTTCCGCTTGTTGGCTGAGTTCTCCAGCTGCGGATTCAACGTTGGCGGCAATTTCACCGGTGACCTGGGACGCTTGCATCACGCCTTGGATGTTTGCGTTGACATCCCGTGTTGAGGCGCCCTGTTCTTCCACAGCCGCCGATACGCTGGTGGTGATTTCGTCCATTTTCTCAATGGTCGTGCCGACCAACTGAATGGCTTCGACGGACGATCCGACAGCAGCCTGGATTTCCGCTATCTGTGTGGCAATATCCTCTGTAGCTCGGCCCGTCTGAGTGGCCAGCGCCTTGACTTCCGCCGCGACGACCGCAAACCCCTTACCAGCTTCCCCGGCTCTTGCCGCTTCGATGGTGGCGTTGAGCGCCAGCAGATTGGTCTGGCTGGCAATATCCTGAATGAGGTTGACCACATCACCAATTTTCTGCGCGCCTTGGGCCAAACCAGTGATGAGTTCGTTGGAACGGTTGGCTTCGCCCACGGCGGATTTTGCAATATCGGATGAGGACATCACCTGTCGGCTGATTTCATCAACCGTGGTGGCCAGCTCTTCCGATGCGGCGGCCATGGATGAGGCCTGGGTCGTGGTCTCCTCTACTGCATTGGTCATGGAGCCTGAACTGGCTTGCATCTCCGTGGCGGCGGATGAGACTGTATCGACGACAGCGCCGATATTAGTTTCGAAATCGTCGGCCAGTTTCACCAGGTCCGTCACCACGTTCCAGGTCAGCAGAGGCGCGAGATATTCACCCTTGTCACCCATCAGAGCGTTGACGCGTAAATCAAGGGTTTCATCTCCAAGTTTGATTTTCGCGCGCCAGGGCAGTTTTGACGGATCGCTTAATATCGCGCGTTGATGGCCGGGATTTTTGTGGAAAATGTCAATGCATTGACCCTTGAGCTTGTCTGGGCTAACCGGCAGCAAGTGCGCCAGAGGCGCCAGGGTGTTCACGCTTGTTTTGTTGATATAGTCGATCTCGAACGTCTCTTTGTCGGCAATCATGAGATTGACCGGCATTTCGTCGAGCACTTTCAACAGGCGCGTGGCTTCCAGTTCGTTTTTTATTTTCTCGGTCACGATGTTCCAGGTCAGCATGGGGCCGATATAGCTTCCCCCTGCATCGTAGATCGCCGTTGCGACCAGATCGAGCGTCTCCTCACCCAATTTGATCAGAGCCTGATGGGGAAGGTTTTTAGGGTTGGAGAGAATTCGTCGTTGGTGATCCGGATTTTTATGAAATATGTCGATGGATTGACCAATGAGATCATCCGCCCGGCACGGTAAAAGGTTCTCGATGGATTTCAATGTTTCAATCGCGACAGAGTTGGCGTAATCGATTTTAAAATTGTCGTGAATGTTGCAGGTCACGACGCTCAAGGGTAGATCCTGGAGCATGTTTTCAAAGCGAGTATCGACGGTAGGTATAAAGCGTTTGGCAAGTGCGTTCATCATCTGTCCCCTGACTATTGGTTATGGCA
>JAJFIO010000292.1 GCA_021774915.1 Alphaproteobacteria bacterium | reverse complement strand
GAACAAAATGTAAATGCGCTCCCCACCGTTACATATGCGAATAAAGATCCCGCCCCTGGATTTCCATCGGACAGTGCAGAACACACCCTGAATCGGACTCGGTGATATAAAGCGTTCGATTTCCCTCCCCGCCATACGCCACATTGGTGGTGCTCAACCCCTGGCAGGATCGAATGCGGTAAAGGGGCTCGCCCAGAGGTGAAAACACCCAGACGCTGCCCATCCCGACATGCGCCACAACCAGATTGCCCGCCTCATCCATCGCCAGTCCATCAGGCCCGCCGTGGCCACCGGACAATTGTATGAAAGTTCCAACTTTCATGGCACCGCCCCCCGGCAATAACGGCACGCGCCACACCGCATTTGCTCGCGTAACGTTAAGGTAAATCAAATTTTCTTCCCTGCTTAGCACCAGACCATTGGGGCTGGGCGCAGTATCCAGTAAACACTCCAGTTTTCCCTTCACCGAAAAGCGATAGAGCCGCCCCGTTGGATCATGTAAACCTGTCAGTCCCTGGTCAGTGAAATAGAGATCGCCATTACTGGAAAAAACCAGATCATTGACGCCTTTAAACGCCGCGCCTTCAACCTCCACCAGATAAGGCGTCACCGCGCCACTTTCCGGGTTCAGAATCATAATCCCGTTTTTGTAATCGGCGATAAAAATACGTCCGTCTTTATGTATCTTCAAACCATTTGGTTCGCCATCGTATTCCGTAACCAGATCTATTTTTTGACCATCAGGAGAAATTCTAAACACGCGGCCATAGGCGACGTCCACCACATATAAACGACCCTGACGATCAAAAGACGGCCCTTCCAGAAAGCAATCAGTGCTCCTTGATCCACGCTGCTGCTTGACCCAGTGTGAAGGCCGGTCTTTGATCCGAAACTGATCCGGTATCCGGGCGAAAACACTGGTCGTCAGATCCGATGGCGGGGAGAACAGCATACCCTAAACCCCACCCTGCCCCAGGCCTGGCATGGAAAAATTACGCGCCGCCAGAGCGGCCAAAAGGTCTTCCCGTTGTTGCTCCGATAGCTCTATCAGAGGCGGCCTAACCCGCACCCATGCCTCATCCCCCGTAAAGTGCGCCACCACTTGTTTGAGGGCCGGGATCATTGGATATTTTTCCATCAGACCGCGCAAACCATTGAGCGCCTGCTGCCGATCTTGCGCCTCCGGCGCGCGCCAATTGACATAAAGATCATAGATCTCTGCCGCATTGATATTCGCCGTTGCTGAAATGCACCCGGCCCCGCCCGCTTCCATAGTTTTTAACAGCGCGGTTTCATTCCCTGCAAACACAGCAAAATCGGGGAAGCACTCAATCATGGATTTTGTATTTTCCCAATCACCGCCGCTGTCTTTAATGCCAACTACTGTATCGGGGTATTCTTTGAGCAGTCTCTCAATGAGATTCAATGTGATAGGCACCTGCGACACTGGTGGGATATGGTAAAGATAAATCCGGAGCCGCACATCACCGACACGTTGGATCACTTCCGAGTAACTGCGAAACAACCCTTCATCACTTAACCCTTTATAATAGAAGGGAGGAAGCATCAAAACACCGCCACAACCAAGACTGACCGCATGCGCCGTCAAGCACACGGCATCGGGAATCGCACACGCGCCTGTCCCCGGCATCATACGACTAGCATCCACGCCCCCATCAATCAAAACATCTAGCAATTGGATCTTCTCCTCCACAGAGAGTGAATTGGCCTCACTATTGGTGCCAAATACCGCCAGTCCGCAATTTTGACTGAGAAGCCAATGGCATTGCTTCGCCAGCGCCAGACCATCAGGCGTGAGATCATGCTTGAAGGGCGTCACCACGGGAGCCAAGACACCGGACATTTTCTTATGTTCGAACATGGTGATCTCTTACCTTTTCTATGAGACACATATAGCTGGCCTAAGGCTTACTGAGGCGAGGGTGGCGGAGCGGTACTCTTACGTACAATAAGTTCTACATTGATCCTGGGGTTAGGCCGATCATCCCGTCCGGCGATTGCAGCCAGAAGATAATCTGCCGCCACATGGCCAATTTCATCCGCAGGAACTCTGATCGTGGTGAGTGATGGAATCAACTCCGCAGCAAAATCCCGGTCATCGAAGCCCACCACAGACATACCATCAGGCACATTAATCTCTTGCCTCTGACACTCAAGTAGCGCCCCAAAGGCTAGAATATCATTACCACACATCACAGCCGTAGGTCGTGGCCTGACAGCCAGCAAGGTCCGCATGGCCAATTGCCCATCGACGATCCGAAAAGGTCGCTCAATGAGAGATTCTTTGGCCAGACTCAAGCCCCGCTTTTTGAGGGCCTGCCTGATACCCTTGATCCGTTCCCTGGCACGATCGTTTGTCTTAGTTACACCACCAATTACACCAAAATGAATATGGCCAAGATCGAGCAGGGTATCTGTGAGATCGGCTGAGGCTTTCCTGTTGTCGAATCCAATAGCGGGGGTATTAGAGTCTTTTGACAAGACCCAGGTTTCAACAAAGGGAACACGCCTTTTGCGCAGAAAGTCGAGAAGGCCTTTACTGTGCAGTGAACCAACCAGCATGATGCCGTCAACGCCACGGGTCACCAGTGTTTCGACCTGTTGCTTTTCCTGCAACAGATCGTAATTGGAGCTGGCGACTAACAACGTATACCCCTCTTCCGCCAAACGCTTTTGCAAGGCTTCAACACCAATCGCAAATCCTGGGTTTTCTAATGTTGGAACAACCGCACCGATGGTCATAGTGCTTTGCGAAACGAGAGCACGCGCGGCACTATTAGGGACATAACTCAATTTATCTGCAGCCTGAAGAACGCGTTTCCGCACTTTAGAACTGACTTTATCACTCTTGTTCAATACGCGGGATACGCTGGCTGTAGAAACGCCAGTAGCGTGTGCTAGGTCCTGAATGGTTACACCCATGCCTCTAACCATATCACTCAATCCGCTCCAGATCGCCATCAAACTCCGCAGAGCAAAATGAACCGCCATGAAAAGCTTTGGCCACCGGATCTTCCGCCTCACCTTTTTCGATGATCTCCGCTACATAATCTTCAGCATTGTCTTTAGGCCGGTAACCGAGCCAATTGACTTTTGAATTACTCCACAAATTTTGGTCATTATTTGACACCCCATAGACAATCACGAAATGATAATCCGGGTAAACAATGCACCGTTCAAAAAGATGAACTGTGTCCTGATGAGAAATCCACGTCATCAATTGGCGTTCATCTTCGGGCTTGAGACGAAACGAGCCGATACGCAAGCAAGACACACTCAGCCCATGTTTATCTGCATAAAGACGGCCTATCGCCTCGCCATAGGCCTTACTCACCCCATAGCGGCAATCGGGGCGCACCATGACATTCGTATCAATCGGCTCGTCACGATGATAAAATCCTATTGCATGATTAGAACTGGCGAAAACAACACGTTTTACGCCTGCAGCCCGCGCCGCTTCAAATACATTTGTGCATCCGATAACGTTCATTGGGAGAATCTGTTCCCAACTATTTTCACGGGGAATTCCTGCCAAATGGACAACGCAATCAATATCTTTCATGACCGTTATCATAGCGCCTTGATCCAGAATATTGGCCTCGCACACCTCTTCGCCTGGTCTCGCGCCTCCCATTGGCTTGATATCCGTCAAACGCAAAAGGTCAAAACGGCCCGCAAAGCCCTTTCGTAACACCGATCCAATTTCCCCTGCCGCGCCAGTGATCAGAATTTTTCGTGCAACTAAGCTATTGCCCATGTGTCATCTCCAAAAACGGCCTTGCAAAAGTCAACTCCATTCGTCCAAAGTCCATTGTTTGATCGCCGAGGCCTTAAAGTTAAATCCGAGACCGGGCCGGTTCGGCAGCAACAAATCACCATCTTCGTGTTCCAGTTGGGCGTCAATGAGGTTGCGGAAGTTCAACACCTGATCATCCACAAAATATTCGACAAACCGCGCATTAGGCGCTGCGGCCACAAGATGGATGTGAAGATCGTGGAACCAATGAGGACAAAGTGTGATGCCGTAGCTGGCGGCGGTCGCGGCAATGCGTTTGAATTCTGTGATCCCGCCGCATACAGCCGCATCTGTTTGAAGGATCACCGCCGCTTGCTTTTCCAGCAATTCCTTAAAGCGCCAGCGGCCGGCTTCGATTTCGCCTGTAGCGACAGGCACTGGGGTCCGCTGGGCCAGGCGCGCATGGTTGTCGATATCGTCCGGACTGAATGGCTCCTCAATCCAATAAGGGTCATAAGGCTCATACCGTTCCATATAGCGCAGGGCCGTCGGCAAATCAGACCATGCGTTATTGGCATCAAGCATCAACAGCACTTCCGAACCAACAGCTTCGCGCGCCGCCTTGATGCGTACCTCTTCCTGCCTTGGATCAAGACGGCCGACTTTCATTTTAACAGCTTTAAACCCGAGCGAAACATAGCCCGCTAATTCCTTCCCTAAATCTTCTGGTGACTTACCCTCAAGATAATATCCGCCGCTGGCATAGGCGGGGACACGGGCCTCGTGAAAATTCCCGAGATATTTCCACAATGGCAATCCAGCGGCGCGGGCATTGCGATCCCAAAGCGCTATATCAATAATGCTCAGGGCCCGCATAACAGACCCGGCACGGCCATGAAGCAATGCCTCGCTGTACATAGCCTGCCATAGCCCTTCCACGCGATATGGGTTTTCTCCAACTAGAATTGGAGCAAAAAGTTCGCGCACCGCTTGAGCGATTAATCCCCCTGCCGTACTGCCCCCATAACAAAAACCGATGCCTTCAGCACCATCATCAGTGCGCAGCCTGAGCAGACCATAGTCTCGCCCGAACACGTCACGTGTGGCGAATGATGTTGGATGGTCCAAGGGTACGCGCACCGTGCACGCCTCAACCGATATAATCTTTGCATCAGCAGACGGTGAAAGTTGATGGAATTCTTTGGTAGGGCGCATATGTTGTCCTTGAACCAGCATCCTCATCTCTCTTTCCAGCACCAACGTTTGCTCAAACTGAGCTTCAGATCAATCCCGGCGTTAAATAATGTAAACGCTTACATTTCTAATAGACAGGACGCAAGGAGTCAATGGCGAAAACCGATTGATCCTATCCGACAAAATCAATAGTAAGGAAAAGAGAAAACCGCGCCGGCGAAGCCAACGTCAACACACACTCATTCGAGCGTTCTGTATTTTCCCGCATGGAAGATAAGTGGGTCGGCTGGCTTGTGATCTATATCCAGTACGCGGCCAACCAGAATAAGGTGGTCGCCCCCTTCATACCGATGTTCCATTTTGCACTGGAGCCTAGCACAGTAATTGGGCAATAAAGGCAAATTGGAAACCCCTTTATCAGTGTCCATATCGGCAAATCGATCTTCCATTTCGGTTGAAAAATGAGTCGAAACGTCCTGCTGATCCTGGCGCAAGACGTGTACGGCGTAATAATCAGCTTGACTAAACTCTTCAAAAAAATCGGAACCGCAGTCAACACTCCAAAGCACCAATGGCGGCGTCAATGAGACAGGTGAAAAACTATTCACAGTCATCGCAACAGGTTTTCCAAATTTATCTCTGGCAGTCACAACTGCAATCCCAGTTGCGAATGCACTCAATGTGTCACGGAATTGCCTGGTATTGAATTCTTTCATAATTTCACTCTGATTCTGACTATCTGCTAAACTGGAATGGATGCACTTACACCATCCAACGATATAGAAAAAGCTTATCGCTTGAAATTTTTATACTGAGCTGAAAATCAGACGTCTACCCAAGTTTCATTATCTTTCAAAGGTCCGCCTCCTGCTGCGTCCGGATTTCACTACTTTCGCCTACTCAGTTTAGGCAAGTTGGCGTGCGCGCTCGTTCAAGATCGGCAGTTGCGGCAGCGGAATATGAGGGATATAATTGTCAAACACAAAAAGCCATTTCTCACGCCCATTATTTCACTGTGAGTTAAGGAGGCATTCTCATGGCAGAATCAGATACAGTTCACAAACTTCATCCCAAAAAGCAGCGGTGGACCCATCTTGCATTCAAAGTCAAAGATATTGATGCTTCTATTGCCTGGTATGAAAAATACACGCATCTGGAACTACTTGCCCGCAATGAAGACGCCCATGGGTATGGCGCCTGGCTGGGAGATTCAAGCCAAGCTGATTCTCCTTTTCTTCTGGTTATTGCCCAATTTTTTGAAGGCAAAGATCCCTTTGCGCCCGCAGAACACCCGGCGCTTGGGCCTTTCGGTCATATCGGCATTGAGGTAACCGAGCGCGAGACCATTGATGAGCTCGCAGCCATGGCGAAAAAAGACGGTTTTCTGGCTCTTGACCCAGTACAAATGCCAGCACCGATTGGTTACATATGTTTCCTGAAAGACCCTGATGGAAACACAATCGAGTTTTCCTATGATCAAGGCGTCTACGATAAGGCGAAGGAAATATGGGGAAGTAAATGACGCCGCGCGAGATCGCCCTGAGTTATCTGGAAGCCTTCTCATCCGGCGAGCCAGAGCAAATAGTTGCGCATGTGTCGGAAGGCTTCCAGAATAATCAGATGGGAGAAATCGGCTCCGGATGCACAGGGCGTGACGTCTACCGGTCTAAGTTAAAAGACTTCCTCTCTACCTTCAAAAACCTCCACTACACCGTGGAAGATGTGATTTGCGAGGGCAACCGCGTGGCCGTTTCATATCAAATGAATGCGGAAGATCAGGGCCGCCCCATTGAAACTCATGGGGTCATGCTGATCACTACATCAGGTGATCTGATCGATGTCAGAAGTGACTATTGGGACGGCCTCACCTATTTCAAGCAGATCGGCGTCGAACTTCCCCTATAGCGGCTCTACACGGAACCCTTATCACTCAATGACAGGCCAAGGCGAGAGAAACGGCAATCCTGTACGCTTCATAATGGCATCTCCCGCGCTTTGCGCTTTTGCACACAATTTCTCTTCATCAATTAATGTTGAATGATAATTGTCAATCACGCGCACGCCGTTCACCCAAACACTGTGAACGCTTCGGCCATCAGCCGCCCAAACAAGCTGGTTCAAAACATTCATGAGAGGGTGCCATTCCGGGCGATCCGTATCATGACAAACGAAGTCCGCCCTCTTGCCCACTTCCAGAGAGCCGATCTCATTTTGCAATCCCAAAGCCTTGGCGCCATTCACCGTAACCATCTCCAGCACTTCATGGGCTGGAAAAACGGTGATATCATGGCGCATATCTTTATGCATCGCGGACATCAAGGAAGTCAGACGCATGATATCATTGTCATATCCATCAGTACCCAGCATAATATTGATACCGGCGGCGGCCATTTCCGGAAAGCGCCCGACCGCACTCATTCCAAACGCTCCTTTGAGTGATGCCAGAGGACAGAGCGTCACATTGGTTCCCGTCTCAGCCAGTAAGTTTTGTTCATTCTCGTCGATATGAGCAACGTGTGTCAGTGAGACATTCTCTCCCAGCACGCCAATTTCCGCTAAGTGCTCGATGGGGCGGTGACCATACTTTTCCAAAAACCAATCCGGATCCGCCTTGTAAGGACTCATATGAGCCGAAATACCGAGGCCCTTACGGTCTGCCAATGCTTTGGCGGCCCTCCACACTTCATCAGTGTTGGTTGAATGCCCCACCAAAAGAGGCCACGCGTAGATTAGCGCATCATCATCTGACGGAAATCGGATGACTTCATCCTCCAGCTTGCTGATGGCTTCAGCGTTCAGTTTCGACTGGTCGTCTGCCGGATCAAAGGCCTGGCCCTCTACCCAGATCCCCACACGGCCCCGTATGCCGGTGCTCTGCAACCCCTCGACCACTTCATCCATATGACGAATGGTGCCCGCTTCCACAAAGCACGTCGTGCCCGAGCGCAACATTTCCACGGCAGCTAATTGCGCCGATACTCCCTCATCTTCGGGTGTATGGGCGTGATAACGCGGGATGACCCATTTGTTGAGTTTTTCCACAAAATCGCACTCAAGATCATCTGGCAGATAGCCCCGGGTCAATGTGTCGCCTGTGATATGAACATGTCCGTTGATAAAGCCCGGCGTGATGACAAACCGACGGCCATCAATCGTTTGGGATGCGTCATAGTCGCCTTCCAGCTCGCGGCGCGGCCCAATGGCCACAATTTTGTCTCCACTGATGGCCAGCGTCCCATCCATCAGGACCCGGCGCGTCGCATCCATGGTGACAATCTTGGCGCCAACGATCAGCGTATCAACGGTTTTGCGGGTCACTGGTCTGTCTCCATTGTATTCAAGTAGAATAGAAAAAGGGACGGCCTCAATAAAAGCCGTCCCCCATCTATAAGATTAGTGGCCTGACGCCGTCAGAAACTCACCTTACCCTGCAAGGTCCAAATACGCCCGGTGCCGGGATGAACGGTCACGTTCTGGAAGGTGCCCTGCGAGGAAATAAAGTATTCCTTATCAAAGAGATTTTCGATCGAACCGACCACGCTGAAGTTTTTGTATTCAGCAAAGGCCGCAAGCCGGAATGTCGTATAATCCGGGAACCGAACTTCGTCAGCCACCGGAAGCGTTCCTGTCGTCCCCACATAGGTGCCGCCAAAAGTGGCCCCAAATGTGCCGTAGTCGGTCTCGTCCGATGTGTATGTCACAAAGAGAGAGAAAACCTTCTCCGGGATGCCTTCTTTATCATAGCCATCTTGCAGTTCAGGCAGGCAGGAGGCGTTGAGCGCTCTGAAAATCCCGCCAAATCCGCTGGTGCTAGGAATACCACCGAAGAATATGGGATCGGTTGGAGCAACGTTCACAAATTCCCCTGCGCCTGCACCGAAGAACGTACCACCGGGGCAGTTCAGCGGATCAGGATCCTTGATTTCGACATCCATGAGTGTCCCCGTTCCGGTCACCGCCCAGTTGTCAGTTGCCACCCAATTAAATTCAGCTTCGATGCCTCGCGTTTCCTCATTCAGCCGACTTCCGATTATATCCAGGTCGACGCGCTCTTGTTTATAAACCGAGACTGCACCGGACAAGGTACCGTCCAGCAGATCAAATTTGACACCCGCCTCGATAAGTTCCGAATCCGCTAAGGCGCCATCATTGCCCATAATAGTGCCTACACTGACACCGCCGTTGGAATTAATCAGAGGGTCATTGCCTTCGGCATAGGTGACATAAGGAACAATTCCGTCAAAGTTATAGCTGCCGCTGACTGAGAAGGAAAATCCTCCTTTATTATCTTCAGCTAACACGCCCAAGGGAGCGCCAAAAGTGATTGTCCCATTATCAATGGCTTCAAAATGGTACTGGTCATAGCGGCCATTGAACAGAATGCCCAAATTCTCCCACAGATGAATATCTGTGACGATGGCCGCGCCTGTATCCGTCCACAACGAATCCATTTGAGTGTCCCAAGGCGCGTTGCAGGTCACCACGACATCCAGGCCGCACGTAACGCCGCCCGGCTCAACTGTAAATGGTGTGTCAAAGACATCATTCCCAAAACTGCCCACAGACAGATCAAGACGGTCAACAACGACAAAGCCACTCAAAAAGTTCTCACGCAGAAGCGAATCATATCTGCGGTGAGACGCCGTCACAAAGACATCGACATTAGCGAAATCCGTCAATTCCTTTTTGAATTCGTAAGAACCGCGCACTTCGAAGACATCCATAATATGCTGCCCGGCAAAGCCATGAGCGGTTCCCTGTTTGGCATTGTTATCGTCATAAAAGAACTGAAGCTTGGCCGTCGAACCGTTGTCGAATTCCTTGATCAGATCAAAATACAATGTGAAGTTTTCCGCCTCAGCCACGTCGAACGGCGATATCAGCTGGTCTCGGGGTGAAATCTGTGCCGTGCCGACGCCGGTATCTAGATCAAAAGCTGTGCCCGGAAAGAATTGACCAAAACCACAACCCAAAAAGAATTGAGCAGGTGCGAAGAATTCAACAAAGGACGAAAGACACGAAACTCCAAAAAATTCCCCTGCCGTTTCGCCCGCTATGGGGAAGACGCCGAGTGCTGCTGAGGTCGCAGCGTTCGCTTCATTGTGAGTAACGCGGCCATTCCCATCGAGATCGACAAGATCCGTATCGCGTCCGGTGATATATGTGCCGTTGTCGATCAATTCCTGCGTCAGGCGGTTCCAACCTGCTGTTTGGTTATAGCCTTCCGAGTCAAAATACATCCCGCCGAATTCAACGCTGAAGCCATTGCTTAGATCATGGTTCACGCCAAGTTGAATGAGCTTATGTTCCGGTTCCCGGCCTCGGACGAAGTCTTTCGAATCTTCATACTCGCCATAGAAAGAAATACCGGTCTCACGTCCGCCCACGAGGAAAGGAAGGTTTAACTCCGCCGTCACATTGTTTTTATCGTATTTACCACCTGTGTAGCTCACAGAACCATTCATGCCGTCATCGGCCGTGAGGCCTGCTGCGCGGGTGGTCTTGGGTTGCATATTGAGCAGACCGCCAATCCGGCCCGCACCGTAAATCGCGGGTGTCGGGCCGCGAATAATTTCCACTTTCGAACTCGCCCCTATGGGCAGAGGGAAGAAGCCATTATTGGTGACGCGTTTGAATCCGCGGAAATAATTGTCGCTCAGCCGGCCACGAATGCTGATGGCGCCAGGAACCCCGAAGAAAGAACCGCCGAATGTGCCCGGCGTTGTGGTAATGAAATCGTCGATATCTTGAATGCCGTAGCGCTCCATGGTGGTGTCGCTGACGATTGAGATGGAACGGGGGGTTTCGACGAGAGGACGGTCAATACCAAAAACCGATCCAGATTGCTTTTCTTCCATCAGCCCGACCGGGTCGGTTTTGACGATCAGTTCGTCGATCTGTCCACCATTATCCTGCGCCAAGGCGCCCTGTGCCGCGAAAGCAAATATCGAAACGCTGCCCATAAGAAGCGCCCGTGCTTTTGAAACGCGCCGTGTAGAAGTCACGTTTGAGGTCGTTGTCATTTTGAAATCCCCCTTGTTTGATAAATCTTAGATTGGTGTGTCTCACCGCTCACTTAATCGTTTAACTGAAGTGCCGCAGAGAAGACTCACAGAAACACTTTTCCCCGATAGCTTAATCGTTTAATAATTGTGCGGCTAGATCACAATTGTGTCAAGTCCGGTGACTTAATTGAGAAAATTCGAAATTCGGCCCTTTACCGCCATCTTTGTGCATCATTAATGCAACACACGCCACTTTG
>JAJFIO010000291.1 GCA_021774915.1 Alphaproteobacteria bacterium | reverse complement strand
CGGCCCCTTGCGCATGCATTATATCGATGAGGGAAACAGGCAAGCAGATGTGATTCTTCTTCTGCACGGCCAGGGCGCCTGGGCCTACAGCTATCGCACCATGATTCCGCTCTTCACCGCCGCAGGTTACCGCGTGATTGCACCCGACTATATCGGCTTTGGGCGTTCCGACAAATTGAAACGGGAAGAAGACTACTCTTTCCAAAGCCATGTGGACTGGCTGAGGTCTTTTCTGCAGTCCATGTCTTTAAAAAACGTCACCGCCTTCATGTATGACTGGGGCGGCTATTTTGGCCTCAGAGTGGCGGCGGAAACGCCGGAGCTGTTTGATCGTCTGGTGTTGAGCAACACACAATTGCCCATGGCCGATCAAGACGGAATGGAATGGTTCCTCAAATTCCGCGAAAGGGTTTTAAGCGCGCCGGAGTTTCCCATGGGGCAAATGGTCAATCGAGGAACCCTCAACAAACTCACACCGGAAGTCATAGCCGCTTACGATGCACCGTATCCGGATGAAAGTTATAAGACCGGCCCGCGCCGCTTTCCCATGATCCTCCCCACGACGCCAGAGGACCCGCCCGTGGCGGCCAATCGCGCAGCGTGGGAGAAGCTCAAAACCTGGGACAAACCGGTGCTGACCCTGTTCAGTGAGATGACGGCCAAAACCGCCATGGGACCAGAGCCCTTTTTTGAGCAAATACCAGGGACGCAAAGCCAACCCCACGCCCTCCTGAAAGCGGGATTTTCCATTATAGAAGATCAGCCAGCAGAACTGGCGTCCCACATTCTGGCCTTCGCAGGGAGTTAATTAGTGGGTTTTCCGCCACATTCTCAGCTTAACAATTCGCCAACCCCGATCCCTTAAGATGGCCGGTCTTGCAGCCGCACCCATGGGCTGTGAAACCGGCAGAAGGCGGAAAATAGCACATGTTAGCAGGCGGAAAAATACGTTCCAAAATCAAGACACGAACCACAATCAAGCTGAAAGACGGCTCGGTGCTCAATGGGCATGTCTATTGTTCGCAAGATGAACGCCTCAGCGATCTACTCAACAGTGCTAAGCCCTTTCTCCCCTTCGAGACCATGGATGGGAAAATTATTTTTGTTACCAAAGGCGCCATCTCCCAGGTGGCGCCAAAAGAAAAGACAGGTTTGGAAAAAGCCTATCTCGATCCCAGTGACATACTTGGAATCTCAAAAGAGGCTTCACTCGAAACCATCAAGGAAGCCTATCATACCAAGGTACGTGCGTTTCATCCCGACAGGTTAACCGCGCTCGAACTGCCGGACGAGATTATTTCCTACGCAACAGATATCATGGCGCGCATCAATGAAGCTTATCAGCGGCTGCTCCAAGAGGCAGGGTCTTCGGATTGAGTCTTAAATGTCTCAAGCGAGAAATTGTGGAGCGGAATTTACGCCGCCGGTTTACGCGATGCGGAGCCTTCTGGAGGCGCAGCGGCAATTTCCGGCAAGTGCCGATCTTTGAAAAGTAGATTTAACGCCTCGACAATCAAGCTTTGAGCCGTAACTCGCTGGCCCGCCGTGGTTTCACGAAGGGTCAGTTCACGCAATTGCCGCCACGCATCGTCGCGCACACGCACGCTCAAGGCTTTGACGGTCACATCTGCCTCACCGGCAGGCCGAGGAATCTCCACGCCAGATAGTGATTCTAAGTCGGCAGATTTCGATTTGGTTAGCGTGATTTCGCTAAGCAACGGCCTTTTTGTATTCATCACTTAACCTCAAGGTCCAGGAAATCCATTGCCATAGCGCTGTCAATTCAGCGCTCGCCTTGCTGGAAGGGTCAAACTCGCTGACTGCATGTCCGGAATTCAACGCATGCTGAAAGGCCACGCGGTTGCCTATTGTCACGGGCGCGACCGGCAATCCATAATCTGCGAGTGCCTCGCGGGCTTCTTGCGTTACCGGGGAACGGGCGGGGCAGGCATTCAAAACGATTAAACCCGGTCGGCGCACCACCTTGACGATGTCCACCGTGCCACCGATCGCTTCAAGATCCAGAATACTGGGCCTTGTTGGAATTAATATCAGATCTGAGTCCTGCGCCACCACGCTGGCCACTTGTTGCGTGTGCGGCGGTGTATCGATCAGCACCAGATCAATGCCATATTCACTGCTGGCCCTTAGGGCCTCAGCGATTTTCGTTGTACCGGCTTTGATAAACAGAGGTGTTTTTTCTTCGCGTTTTTCATACCATGACACAGCGCTGGCCTGCGGATCGACATCCATAACGAGAACCCGCAATCCCGCCTGCTGAGCCGCTACTGCCAAATGCAATGTCAGAGTAGTTTTCCCTGCGCCCCCTTTGCGAGACAAGATACTGAGTACACGCATATCTCCCCCTCTTTCTCACTTTGTCGGCGATGTCCAACATCGCTTGATCACGTGAACGGTGAAAAACATGATCCCTTATAGATTTAAATATTATGTTAAGCATGATTGATCTGAAGCAACATGCTTCAGGACAGTGTCTCTTTTTTTCAATGCTGGTTATGTTTCTGATTCAATCATTCCCTGTCAAAGTTCTTAACCAGATTGCTTTGAGAAGAACACGCAGGATCCATCACCCCGATTGCACAAGAGGCGCCAGTGACGTGATCGCCCTCTCAACAGGAAAATGAAGTTGTGCAACAGTGCCTACGGCAGGCTCACTCTCTAACACGAGGAAACCGTCATGAAGCTTCGCCAGACGGCAGACCAGAGGGATGCCTAGACCGGTACCTTGGATTTTACGGTTCAGATGACTCTCCACCTGCCGGAACGGTTCCAACACCGCATCCAGGTTTTCAGGTGCAATACCGATTCCGGTATCTTCAATAGCAATGATAAATTCCGTCTCCGTTATACGAGTTTTCAGTGTGACACGGCCCCCAGGCTCAGTGAACTTGATGGCATTAGAGAGCAGATTGATCAACATTTGCCGCACGGCCCGCTCATCGACCATCAATCTCGGCACACCCATGTCCACGTCATTAACAAGCGTAATATAGCCTTCATCAGCAACGGGGGTCATCAACCCACAAAGATTTTCTGCCAATCCAACCAGATCCACTTCTTCTTCGTAAATCTGATACCGGCCGGCTTCAATCTTCGACAGATCCAAGATGTCATTAATAAGATTCAGAAGGTGACTACCACTCTGGTGAATATATTCGGCATACTCGGTCGTTTTCTCCGCATCCAGAACCACACCGGCATGGCTGTCCTTCAGCATATCTGAAAAGCCGATGATGGCATTGAGAGGGGTACGCAATTCATGGCTCATCAAAGCCAGAAATTCAGACTTTGTCTCATTGGCGCTTTCGGCAAGATCACGCGCCTGATGTAAATCTTTCTCATTATCTTTAAAGTCCGTAATGTCCGCATGAACACTCACGACGCCGCCGGTTGAGGTGCGCCGGTGCGTGCTCTTCACCCACTTTCCATTTTCAAGCTGATGGATTTTTTCTTCCAAAGGAAGTACCGGCGCATGCCCGTGGGCTGCACCGAACAAGTCACGATAACGGCTGTTGACCACCATTGGTTTTCCAGCAGCATCAAACAGGGCAAAGGCTTCAGAGCTGCTTTCAATGGCATCGAGCAAATTACTCCGCGCATACTCTAATTCTGTTTTGGTCAAAATGAGATCAAGAAAACGTTCGTTAGCCGGGCGGGCAAAATATAGATTCGCGGTCGTTAAGATGATAGCCGTGATGCCCATCGATAACTGCTCATAGTCGGTTTGCAGAAAAAACGTGGTCATCAATGGGGCCATGACAGCAAAAACATACACGTTGCGTACAGCAGGCAAGGGCGCCAAAGTTGCCGCTGCACCCGCTGCCATGGTTGTCATCATGAGAGTTAAAAATACCTGATGTGCAAAGGACTCAGGAACAAACAACAACACTCCGGCACTGCCGCGAATAATGCCATAGGCAAAAGAATATATAACTGATTTTCGATAGGTCCGTTCTTTGACCTTGCGGGGGGGCGGTCTGTTGCGGCATTTTCTCCAGACGCTGTATTGACCCCATGACGTTAGTACTGCGAAACCATACCACGCAAACAATGTCGATTTGGGTACCCAGATCCAGAATGTTCCTAGCATTAATGTGGAGATCACCAGGTTCAGCACGCTGAGAATTAGCGTTGAGCGAACGAGAAGCTGAATCTGTTCAGCCCGCAATGTTTGATGGAACAGCGCGCGTTGGTCCGACACCTTTAACCCGAGAAAGGATGTGACTGAATCGGCAAACATTCTATTTGTCTGTTCCTCATGGCCGCTGCCCAAAAACCCTGCTGCTTAAATACCCTAAGCGCATATAATTGAAATATTCTGAACACCGCCAACCCTCACGTGCACCTTCTCTGAATCCTGCCCGAGAGGACTCACGGATACCCCTCACTAGATCCGCAGCCTCGAAAGTGCTAAAACGGCACAAACCTTCCTGTTTAGGGAACCTATGAACCTTCACACGAGGCTTTTCACATGGCTTGCACCACTTTGAGGAGGAGACGATGAATATTGGCGAAGCCTCAAAACGCTCAGATCTCCCCAAAAAAACCATTCGCTATTACGAGGAGATCGGTCTGGTCACCGCAGACCGGCAGGAGAACGGCTATCGGGATTACGATATGTCCCACATTCACAAACTCAGATTCGTCCAGCGCGCGCGTGGCTTGGGGTTTTCCATTGATGAATGCCGCAATCTCCTGTCTCTCTATGAAGACAAGAGCCGTGCCAGCGCGCATGTGAAGGCGATGGCGCAAGCGCGGGTGAGGGAAATTGACAGTAAACTCGCTGAATTGAAGGGTCTGCGCGAAACTCTGGCGGCCCTGATCGACACCTGCCATGGCGATGACCGGCCCGATTGCCCGATCCTGGAAGATCTGGCCGGCCAACTATAAACCTGGTTTAAACGGCTGTTTTCCGGCGAAAAGCGCTTAGCCACACGATCGCCTCATTGCTTCCCCCCTTTGGCCTCAAATCTGCATCACTGCTTAGTGAAGACAAGGTGAGTGGCAAACACCATGGTCGCACCTTAAATGAAATGACAAGGCAAGACCGCCGCTGGAGAAAGGAGAATTCACCCATGTTAGGCCATACATTTTCACTAGTTTTATCCCTCACCATCATGGGCGGGTCATTGAGCCTTTATATGCTCTATTAGCATTCGTCCTCTGCCCCTTAAGGTCGGCACGCCGTATTTTCAAAAGAGCGGCCTTTCTAAAACCTTTCCAGAGCAGGACCATTTTCAGACCCACATTGATCACACTAGTACCCTAGCCTCACAACATCCCCCTTTAGCCATGCTGCAGGAGGCAGAGTTGGAGAAATTTGATCATCATCTGTACAGTGAGTGTTGACGCAAACGCCGTCCTCAATCACACTTGTCCTCGCGCGGCGCCCTGATTTGTTTTATTCCCGCCCTGTTTGTTAGTTTCCCCTTTTTTGTAGCGTATCCAAGTGCGCGTTGAGGAGCAGCCGTCAAAAGCGGTTCCTAAGATTGAGACGATGACCTGCCCCGCCATGCGCAAGAAGCAGTGGGCATGGAACTGTGAGCGATCAAACTAAGATCACAGAACAGCCCCATTCATGCCGCACTTGGCAGGTCAGCTATACGAAACGGCGTTTCCAGGCCATATAAGGGCGGCGTCGCGGGTTGCATGCCGCCTGGCCCGTGAAACGGAAGGATGGGAGATATTTAAAAATGTCGGCTCGGGCAATCTGGCTGTTTGGGTTTACTGTTTTTGCGTTTTTGATCCTGGTCGCCCTCGCTGGATTGACCGCAGCGGCACAGACGAGGGGGCAAGAAACCATCCCCTTTGAGCACCGTCTGGCCACGGCGGCTCTGGCGCGCACCAGGGCAAATGTGCGCTATGATTCGTCCTATCGATCGATCGCTTACCCTCTCGGCGACGTTCCTGCCGATCGGGGGGTGTGCACGGATGTGATTATCCGTAGCTTTCGCACCGTCGGGATCGACTTGCAACAATTGGTGCATGAAGACATGGCAAGAGATTTCAAAGCCTACCCCCAAATCTGGGGATTGCAGCGCCCTGATTCCAATATTGATCACCGCAGAGTGCCTAATTTGCAGGTCTTTTTTACCCGCCATGGTCAATCCTTAGCCGTCAGCCATAACCCTGAGTCTTACGCACCAGGCGATCTGGTCACCTGGGAGGTGCCGCCCCATCTTCCTCATATTGGCATTGTGGCCGACCAGCGCTCCCCAGATGCGGCGCGGCCCCTGATTGTCCACAATATCGGGGCTGGACCTCAGATCGAGGACCGTTTGTTTGATTTCCCCATCACCGGTCATTATCGCTATTCAGGACCCGCCAACCTGTAAACGCCCACCCGCCGTACAAGACCTTTCCGGACACTCCGTCCGGCTTGCAGAAGTGTCATCCGTAAGAAATCTCTTTTTCCTCAAATGAAAAACCTGATGAATCACCTGACTCTTTGACTATGGTTAACACATTTACCGTAAGCTGGCGGTCAGGTGGGTCTCTCAAACAACCTCAACTTGAGGACAAATTCTCTGGAGAACCGTATGTTGATAATGACTAGGAAGGCTGAAGACCTATGGTGACTGTTCGAGGGGAGCAACAAAAAGAACGTATCGCCGAAATCATGGCGCTGGCGGAACAAGACGAACCCGAGACCAGCAAGAGCGTCTATGCCGGTTTTGCATCCTTTATCCAGCTCTTCTTTGAAGATGCCACGCATGATGAACTTGAAAGCTATGACAGCCACACCCTGTTTCAGATGGCTCTTTCTTTCTGGCGTTTTTCAACAACCAGAAAACCCGGCAAGATTTTGCTTAAAGTATTTAACCCCATCGCTGAGGAAGATCATTGGCAAAGCCCCAACACTATTCTCCAACTTGTCTGTGATGACATGCCGTTTCTGGTCGATTCGTTACTGGGCGAATTGAATGAACAAAATCTAAACCTACATGTAGTCCTGCATCCCGTAGCGCAGGTCGAACGGGACAATGAAGGACACCGCACCAGTCTTAACCGAACCGATATTGAACCGCCTTCTTCTACCGTTCGCGAATCGATGATTCAGGTTGAGTTCGACCATCATTCCGATTCCAAAATTATTGATTTCATCCGCAACCGGATCGAGACAGTCATTCAACATGTGACGATCGTCGTGACAGATTTTGATGCTATGCTCGAGCGCATGAACGAAGCCGTGCATGGCCTGCAAGACACACCACCTGCCATAAGCCCTGAAGAGCTTGAAGAAAGCATCGCCTTTCTCTACTGGCTCAGAGACAATCACTTCGCCTTCCTGGGATCCCGTATCTACCAGTTCGATGGTGAGATTGAGGGTGGAGACCTCGTTGCCCTGCCGGACTCGGGATTGGGAATGTTACGCGATCCCAATACACGCGTGCTGCGCCGCGGAAGTGAACTTGTAAATTTAACCGCCGAGGTGCGGGAGTTTCTCATGCTCCCGGCGCCCATCATTATCACAAAAGCCAATGTCCGCTCAGATGTCCACCGCCGTGTGTACATGGATTATATCGGTATTAAATTGTTCGACACGATGGGTAAATTGACAGGTGAATGCCGGTTTGTCGGCCTGTTCACTGCCGATGCCTACAACCGTTCTACGGCGGGCATTCCACTTTTATCGCGAAAGGTGAATAAAATTCTTCATCGTAGTGGTTTTGCGGTCGACAGTTATAATTACAAAGCGCTTCAAAACATCCTTGAAATATTCCCGCGCGATGAACTGTTCCAAGTCAATGAAGATGAAATTTTACGAACATCACTGGGTATTCTAGATCTAGGGGAGCGCCCCCGCACGCGCATTTTCATACGGCATGACCGGTATGATCGTTATGTATCAGCCTTGGCCTATGTCCCGCGAGAACGATACGACTCTCAAACCCGCGAACGCATTTCAGACATTCTGGTCAAAGCCTATAATGGCCGCCTCTCAGCATATTATCCGTATTTTAATGACACGCGCCTGGCTCGGGTGCATTTCATCATTGGACTTGATCCGGATGACAGCCGCGTACTGCCCGATCACGCTGAGCTGGAACGCGCCATTATTGAGGTAACGCGCAACTGGTCTGACGATCTCAAAAGCTCACTGGTGAGCCAATACGGAGAGGAAAAGAGCAGGCCGCTTTTTGCCCGCTATGGATCTTCATTCCCGGCCAGTTACCAAGAGAACAACAGTGCCGGAGAAGCCCTGTTTGACATTGAACGGCTTGAACCTCTGGGCGCGCCACCTGCCATTGCCGTACGGTGTTATCGGCGCGCACACGACGAGAATCAGAGCGTTCGCTTTAAACTCTACCGCGCACATGAACCGGTTCCGCTCAGCCATGTCCTGCCCATTCTGGAAAAAATGGGTTTTGAGGTTATTGATGAAGCGGCACATGCTGTCGAACGAGAGGATGCAACTTTCTGGATCCATGACTTTGTCATGAGCCAGGCAAAAGGCCTGGAATTGAATCTGGAGTCGGTCGGGACAAACATCGAAGATACCTTTATGGCGGTGTGGCATGGCGATGCTGAAAATGACCGCTTTAACCGTTTGAGTGCAGAACAGGGATTACACTGGCGCCATGTGTCATTGTTGCGGGCCTTTGCCCATTACCGCCAACAAACCGGCAAGGGATTGTCGGTGCTCTATATGCAGGACACCCTTGCCAACCATCCTATTATTGCTCGGCTTTTAGTGGACCTATTCATTATCCGGTTTGATCCGGAACTGAAACTCTCACTGGAAGATCGGGAGCGGGAACAAGAAGAAATTCGCTCCAAAATTCTGGCATCTCTGGATAAGGTCCAAAGCCTTGGCGAAGACAGCATCCTGCGCCAGTTTTTAAATCTCATCGAAGCACTATGGCGGACAAATTTTTTCCAGAAAGATGCCAGTGGCGCTCCCAAACTCTATATTTCACTGAAGATCTCCAGCCGTGATATTGACGACCTGCCACTTCCCTGTCCGCTCACGGAAATATTTGTCTATTCACCGCGCTTTGAAGGCGTGCACTTAAGATGGGGCCTGGTGGCGCGCGGGGGCTTGCGTTGGTCGGACCGGCGGGAAGATTTCCGCACCGAAATATTAGGACTGGCTAAAGCTCAGCAGGTGAAAAACGCAGTCATCGTACCGGTGGGCGCCAAAGGCGGATTCGTGCCCAAACATCTGCCTGAAGGGGGATCGCGAGAAGAAATTCAAACTGAAGGAATCATCTGCTATCGGATGTTCGTTTCAGGACTTCTGGACTTGGCTGACAACATTGTCAGCGGTGAAATCGTCAAGCCGCAGCAAAGCGTCTTACATGATGGTGATGATCCCTATCTGGTTGTTGCTGCGGACAAGGGGACGGCAACTTTTTCGGATATCGCCAACGAGGTTTCTCAGCATTATGGTTTCTGGCTGGGAGATGCCTTCGCATCAGGGGGCAGCCAGGGATATGACCATAAAAAAATGGGGATTACTGCGCGCGGCGCTTGGGAAGCTGTTAAACGCCACTTCCGGGAATTGGGAAGGGATATCCAAACAGAGCCCTTCACCACTGTTGGCGTCGGCGATATGTCCGGTGATGTATTCGGCAACGGTATGCTGTTGTCCAGACAGACCAGAGTGATCGCAGCTTTTGATCACCGTGATATATTTATCGACCCTGATCCTGAGCCTGAGCCTACTCATGCCGAACGCACCCGTATTTTTGCCCTGCCCCGCTCAAGTTGGGCCGACTACAATCAGGATTTGATCTCGCAAGGTGGCGGGGTGTTCAGCCGATCGCTCAAATCCATTTCCCTGACCCCCGAGATCAAAAATGCGCTTGATATCACAGCTGAACGGCTGACGCCCAATGAGCTCATTCAGGCCATCTTGAAAGCGCCGGTTGATCTTTTGTGGTTTGGCGGGATCGGAACCTATCTCAAAGCTGGCGAACAAAGAAATGCGGAAGTCGGAGACAAGGCCAATGACGTGATCCGTCTCAATGCCTCTGACTTGCGCGTCAAAGTTATCGGAGAAGGCGCCAATCTCGGGGTCACGCAGGCCGGGCGGATCGAGTTTGCCCGCTCAGGCGGGCGGGTCAATACTGATGCCATAGACAATGCGGCGGGCGTTGATTGCTCTGACCATGAGGTGAATATCAAAATACTTCTTGGCGCTGCGATCAGTGACGGGCTTTTATCGGAAGAAGAACGCAATGTCCTGCTGGAAGAGATGACCGACAATGTCGCGTCTCTGGTCTTGCAAAACAATTACTCTCAGACCTTGGCGCTTAATCTCTCCACGGCCTCGGCGGCCGACGATCTTGATTCGCATCGCCGTTTCATGCAAGCCCTGGAACGGCAAGATCGCCTGAACCGCGAGGTGGAGCAGTTACCCAAAGACGAGCAGCTTGAAGAATTAGCGCTGGCTGGGGAGGGTCTCACATCTCCCGAACTGGCCGTGCTGATGGCCTACTCGAAAATAACATTGTTCGATACCATCGTTGAATCCACCATTCCCGATGGAGACGATCTTCTGGAAGATCTGAAAGATTATTTCCCTGAAAAAATCCAGGACCGATTTGTCCCGTGCATCACATCTCACCAATTGCGCCGGGAAATCATTGCGACTATTTTGGCAAGCCGCGTGGTCAATGATGGCGGCATCACATTCGTCAATCACGCTGCGGAGGATACCGGGGCTGAACATGCATTGATTGTCAAAGGCTTCATTGCAACCGAAGGCTCCTATGGATTGCCTGACATCCGGCGGCGCATCAATGCTCTGGACAATAAAATTCCTGCACTGGTACAAGCCAAGCTCCACACCGAATTGATCTCACTTCTTCATCGCCAGGTTCTGTGGTTCCTGCGCTATAATTTATCCAACCATGATCCTGCGGGATCCAGCTTAGGCAAAACTGTGAAGCGTTATGCATCAGGTCTCGCCAACATCAAATCCTGCTTGGGTGAGTGCCTGTCGCCTTATGTGGCAGAACAAATCGAACAGAGAATCACAGCGTATAAGGCTGAGGGCATTGACCCTGATCTCGCGCGCGATGTGGCTCTGCTCGAACCTCTGTCGGCGGCATGCGATATTGTGGATGTTGCCCGCGAGGCTGACCATGAACTCACTTCGGTCACCTGGGTTTATTTCGCATTGGGTGAGCGTCTGGGGCTGGATCAATTGCGCGAACAGGCCCACACCCTGCGTCTGTCAGAACATTGGGAACGGCTGGCAGTGCGGCGCATCATCGATGATCTATACCATCAACAAAGATCGTTGACTGCTGCCGTGATGGCGGGGACGGCTAATGGGGACGTCCGGCAAGCACTTGACCTTTGGATGTCGGAGCATCAGGCTGTGGTTGAGCGCACCAGCGTTCTACTGGCCGAAATGGCCGTGGGTGGAGCCTTGACTGTGGCCAAACTCTCACTTGCCAGCAGCCAGGTGCGCGAACTGGCGGCCTTGGTCGCGCTAAAAAGACCCGCCGCTTGAAATTCGGGGGCGGGGCTTAGAGTGTTTTTATTTTAAGTTGACTTGAACCCTCCCCGGGACCGGCCGGATATGCAGGCATCTCTTTTGCAACGGGTAAGCTGGGCTCTGTTCGATTGGGCCAACCAGCCCTACTTTACCCTGATCACCACATTCATTTTCTTCCCTTATTTTACATCGGGTTTTATGAGCGACCCGGTTGAAGGCCAGGTTCTGCTTGGCTACACATTGGCACTGGCTGGCCTGCTCATCGCATTATTAGGGCCGGTCTTGGGTGCTGTTGCCGATGCCTCAGGCCCCCGCAAACCCTGGATGCTGGTTTTTTCCATCCTGTTCGTCTTTGCCTGCGCCAGTCTCTGGCAGGCCGTGCCCGGTGCGCCGAATGGACCCTATTATATTGCCGCCATGATCGTTCTAGCTTCGGTCTCCATTGAATCTGCGATCATATTTTATAATGCCATGCTGCCCGAATTGGCGCCGCCCGAACACATGGGCCGGCTCAGTGGGTTTGGCTGGGGGCTGGGCTATGTCGGCGGTCTGACGGCATTGTTTGTTCTGTTGTTCGCCTTTTCGCTTCCCGGACAGGGTCTGCCCTTCGTCCCCGCAGAGCCGATACTGGATATCGATCCGGCGTTAAGGGAAGCCGAGCGTCTCAGCGGGCCGTTTTCCGCCCTCTGGTATTGCCTCTTCGCACTGCCCCTCTTCCTCTTCACCCCTGACCGCCGCTCCACTGGGGTGGGCTTCAAAGGTGCCGCCACCAAAGGTTTGGCCACGCTATGGCAAACGGTCAAACATTTAAGAGCTTACCGAAACATAGCCACATTTCTCCTGGCACGGATGTTTTACAATGATGGGCTGGCAGCTCTCTTTGCTTTTGGCGGTGTCTATGCGCGCGGATTATTCGGATGGGAAATCACGGCGCTGGGTCTGTTCGGCATTGTGCTGGCCGTCTTTGCCGCCATTGGCGCCTTTTTAGGTGGGCGCCTCGATGATCTATGGGGTTCGCGCGCCACGGTCACGGTGGCACTTGGCGGGTTGATCTTAGGCGGAATAGGAGCTGCTTCCATCACTGAAGGTAGCATTTTGTATTTCATCGACACGCCACCAGACAACAAAGACGCGGGCCTTTTTCAAAGCCTGCCGGAACAGGTCTATCTCGGCTTTTCCGCTTTGATCGGTTTTGCGGCGGGCCCCGTGCAAGCCGCCAGCCGCACGCTGCTGGCCCGCCTGGCGCCGCCAGCCATGATCACCGAATTTTTCGGACTCTACGCCCTTTCAGGCAAGGCTACAGCTTTTGCCGCGCCGCTCCTCATTGGCTGGATGACCGCTCTGTTCGCCACGCAGCGCGCCAGTCTGTTTGTCATCACCTTCTTTTTGCTGATCGGATTTATTCTGCTGCGTCGGGTTGAAGAACACCGGAGTGATGCGACCCTTAGCCCTTGATGAGAGCCGTTTCCGACCAAACGGAAATGACTTAAGGCTGCAAGCGCAGCCCGGCGCTATGCGCCGCTCCCGCGAAGCCGCGCGCTTTGGCGCGCTGGCGTGAGCGATATTAAAGTCCCTAGTGACGAAAATGACGCATGCCGGTGAAGACCATTGCCACGCCCGCCTCATCGGCTGCGGCGATCACTTCTTCATCGCGAATTGAGCCGCCCGGTTGAATCACCGCGGTAGCCCCCGCTTCAACGGCGCTGAGCAAACCGTCCGCAAACGGAAAAAATGCGTCAGACGCCACAACTGACCCGGTGGTGGCCGGTGTTGGTGCGCCGGCATGATGCGCGGCGTCTTCTGCCTTGCGCGCCGCGATCCGGCTTGAATCCACCCGGCTCATCTGCCCCGCCCCAATCCCGACGCTGGCTTGGTCCTTTACG
>JAJFIO010000030.1 GCA_021774915.1 Alphaproteobacteria bacterium | reverse complement strand
TTTGCCAAAGGCGAAGAGATTCTCGCCCGGAAAAGCACCAGAAGGGAAGTTTTCTTCGTAGTTGAGGGGGCTGTGAGCATTGTCAATTTTTCAGCCAGCGGGCGCGAGATCGCCTATACGATCATGGAAGAAGGCGAATATTTTGGCGAACTGGCGGCGATCGACAAAAAGCCGCGCTCGGCTCATGTCGTCGCAGTCAAACCTTGTCTTCTTGCTTCGTTGACCCCTGAAGCTTTTGAGGGTGTTCTGTGCCGCTATCCTGATATTGCTTTGCGCGTACTTCATAAGCTGGCTGCCATCATTCGCACCAATGATGAGCGCATCATGGATCTCAGCACCCTTGGGGCGCATCAGCGCATCTATGCCGAGCTATTGCGTTTGGCCGCGCCCGATCCCGTGATGCGCGGGCGATGGATGATTTACCCCCTGCCGACACAGAGCAATTTGGCCGCGAAAGTCAGCACCACGCGAGAGACGGTCGCCCGTGTGATCAGCCAGTTGGCGGGCGAGGGGGTTGTCGAGAAAAAAGGACGGACCCTTTATATCGATGAAAGGGATGCGCTTGTGGCGCTTTCTGGTCGGGCTTCAGAAGAAGACTGAAAAAATCTCGAAGAGAAAAGTGAAAGGACGCTCTTCCCGGGAAGAGCGCCCTTTCTGGCGCCGCTATGCGCGGCTGGGGGGTCTCGGGGTTATGAGGAATTGATTTTTAAAACAGGAAATAAAGTGAAAACGAACCAGTCATGATGCCGATGGAAAGAATGAGTGAAAAAATATGTCCCAACATGTGTCGTCCCCTTGGTGTGTGTTTCGTTAAGGACAACTTAGGACGGGGGTGTTTTTCGCGATGTGACGGCCGTCACACTTTTTAGTGTTTTATGGAAAAATCGATTATTTCATAAAAAATCCAATTAAAACAATTGGTTATATATTTTTCAAGTCCCGAGAAGGAGCGATTTTTCCCTTTGGCAAATGCGGGTGAGAAAACCGGCGAATGATTGCACGCGGGCGACATTTTTGAGGTCTTTAGGCATGATCAGCCAGAACGTGCGTGTCACCAGGACGACCTCTTCCAGCAGCGGAACCAGAGCAGAATCTCCATGCGCCATGAAACATGGCAGAATGCACAGCCCGGCGCCGTTTCTCACCGCATGATATTGCGCCACGGTGCTGGAGAGCCTCACGCGTGAAGGCTCATTCAAGACAGTGTCCTCCATATAGCGCAATTCAGAGGCGTAAATGAAATCATCAATATAGCCGACAAAGGTATGCCCGCTCAGATCATTAGGACCATTGATCGGCTCTGATTTTGCGAGATAGTCTTTCGACGCATAGAGTTTCAAGTGATAATCGGTGAGTTTTTGAACAATCAAATTGTCCGCAGAAGGGCGCGCCAGATGCACGGCAATGTCGGTTTCTCTCTGGGAGACGTTGAGGAAATTGAGATTGGACACCAATTCAACCTCGATGGCTGGGTGAAGCGATGTGAATTCGGCAAGGCGCGGGGCAACAAAATGGGCGCCAAACCCGTCTGCCACATTCACCCGGATCATGCCTGAGAGGGCCTGATCCGTTCCAGTTAGAGATTCCTGCGCCGAAAAAGTTGCCGATTCCACCTTCTCGGCGTAAGGCCTTAATGCGCAGCCGGCTTGGGTCAGTTTGTGCCCACGGCGCGAGCGTTCAAAAAGTTGCACGGACAATTTATCTTCCAGACGTTGCAAGCGTCGGCTGACTGTCGTTTGATCGAGATTGAGACGGCTGGCGGCTTTGGAAAGCAATTGGGTACGGCTGACTTCCAGAAAGACCCGCAAATCGTCCCAGTTGAGATTTTGCCGTTGCATGAGCGTATCCTTGAAAGAACAGTGACTGCAAAAATGCATGGTAATATCGGAATAATACCAGGTTACATTGGCGTATTTGCACGATAAAATTCAAGCTTTAAGACATCTCATTTCTTGTTTTTGCTGAAATGTGGGAAAGGGAGACCATGGCTAGAGAATTGATGCATTTTATCAATGGGGAGCGGGTGAGCGGCGACAGTGGCCGCTTTGGCGATGTGTACAACCCCAATACGGGCGAAGTTCAAGCCAAAGTCCCGTTAGCGAATGCACAAGAAATGCGCAAAGCGGTCGAGGCAGCTTTAAGCGCGTTTGGAGCCTGGTCAGCTATGAACCCCCAGCGCCGCGCCCGCGTCATGTTCAGGTTCAAAGACTTGCTGGAGCAGAATATTGACGAGCTGGCGCACATGTTATCTGCCGAGCATGGCAAGGTTGTCGCCGATTCCAAGGGTGACATTCAGCGCGGGCTTGAGGTTATCGAGTTTGCCTGCGGGATACCTCATTTGCTCAAAGGCGAGTTCACGGAAGGCGCCGGGCCCGGCATTGATATTTATTCCATGCGCCAGCCTTTGGGCGTGGTGGCGGGAATCACGCCGTTCAATTTTCCCGCCATGATTCCGATGTGGATGTTCGGTGTGGCCATTGCCTGCGGAAACACATTTATCTGCAAGCCATCTGAAAAGGATCCGAGCGTGCCCTTGCGTCTGGCGGAGCTGTTCATGGAGGCGGGCGCGCCGGCCGGGGTCTTGAACGTGGTCAATGGGGACAAGCAAGCTGTCGATGCCATCTTGACCGATCCTGATATTAAAGCGGTCAGCTTTGTTGGGTCATCGGATATTGCTCAATATGTTTTTGCTCAAGGCACGGCCCATGGTAAGCGCGTGCAGGCCATGGGCGGGGCGAAGAACCACGGCATTGTCATGCCTGATGCGGATATGGAACAGGTCGTCAATGATTTTCTGGGCTCGGCCTATGGATCGGCCGGTGAACGCTGCATGGCGCTGCCGGTAGCGGTGCCGGTGGGCGATGAAACTGCCGATCGGTTGATCGAAGCGCTCACCCCACGGATCAAAAATCTCAAAGTTGGAATTTCAACCGATGCCGAAGCCCAATATGGGCCGGTGGTGAGCGCGGCGCATCTGGATAAAATCAAAAATTATGTCGCCAAAGGTGTTGAAGAGGGTGCAGAACTTCTCATCGACGGGCGTGATTTTTCCATGCAGGGCTTCGAGAATGGTTTCTTTATGGGGCCATGCCTGTTCGACCGGGTCACCACTGATATGGTGACCTACGAGCAAGAAATATTTGGCCCTGTCCTTCAGATTGTGCGGGCCAAAGATTTTGAAGAAGCGCTGCGCCTGCCCTCTGAACATCAATACGGAAACGGTGTGGCGATCTTCACGCGCGATGGCGATACGGCGCGTGAGTTTGCCTCTCGGGTGAATGTCGGTATGGTCGGTATTAATGTGCCCATCCCCGTGCCATTGGCCTATCATACCTTTGGCGGGTGGAAGCGCTCGGCCTTTGGCGATGTCAATCAGCACGGGCCGGAAGGCGTGCGTTTTTACACAAAAATCAAGACGGTCACGTCACGCTGGCCACAAGGTCAGAGGGAAGACGCATCATTCGTGATTCCGACGATGAAATAGCTAGGCTGGTGGAGGCATGCAATGCATTTTGACTTGAATGAAGACCAGCGGGCGTTTCAGGAGACGGCGCGGCAGTTTTCTGAAAATCGCCTGGCGCCTTTCGCGGCCGAGTGGGATGAGGACAAGTTTTTCCCCGTGGAGACATTGCGCGAGGCGGCCGTGCTGGGCTTTGGTGGAATCTATGTAAAAGAGGACGTTGGTGGATCAAATTTGAGCCGCCTTGACGCGGCGCTGATTTTTGAAGCTCTGTCGGCGGGCTGCACGTCGACGGCGGCGTTTATTTCCATTCACAATATGGCGTCGTGGATGATCGACTGCTTTGGCTCTGAAGCGCAGCGCCGCCACTGGTTGCCGCGCCTCACCACGATGGAATTGATCGCCAGCTATTGCCTGACGGAACCCGGCGCGGGGTCCGATGCTGCCTCTTTGAGAACCAAAGCCGTGCGCGAGGGCGATGACTATATCCTTAACGGCACGAAGGCGTTTATTTCAGGCGGCGGCCACTCCGATGTCTATGTCTGCATGGTGCGGACGGGCGGCGACGGGGCTAAGGGCATCTCTTGTCTTGTGGTTGAAAAGGGCGCAGCAGGCCTTAGCTTTGGCGCCGAAGAGCGCAAGATGGGCTGGAATTCTCAGCCGACGACGCAAGTTATTTTTGAAAATGCCCGTGTGCCCGTGGCCAACCTTATCGGAGCCGAGGGAGACGGTTTTAAAATTGCCTTACAGGGACTTGATGGCGGGCGGCTCAATATCGGGGCCTGCTCTTTGGGAACAGCGGGAGCGGCCTTGGAGGCAGCCAGGGCCTATATGCTGGAGCGCGAACAATTTGGCCGCAAGCTCAGCCACTTTCAAGCGCTGCAATTCAAACTGGCCGATATGGCGACTGAGTTGGAAGCCGCCCGGCTGCTTCTCTATCAGGCGGCGTATAAATTAGAGAATAAAGATCCGAAGGCCAGCATGTACTGCGCCATGGCCAAGCGTCTGGCGACGGATACCGGATTCGAAGTGGTCAATGAGGCGCTGCAAATACATGGTGGTTATGGCTACCTCAAAGATTATCCGATTGAGCGCCATTTGCGGGATGTGCGCGTTCATCAGATTCTTGAAGGCACGAATGAGATTATGCGGATGATTATCGCCCGGAACCTGTTGAAGCCATGAATGCAGATGCCGACATTCTGTTTGAGGAAATGGGCGCGCTGGGTCTGATCACCTTGAACCGGCCGGACGCGCTGAATGCTCTGACGACAAACATGTGCTTGGCACTGTTGGATCAGCTTGAGCGCTGGGCGCAAGCGGAACATGTGCACGCGGTGGCGATACGCGGTGCCGGCACCCGGGCTTTTTGTGCGGGTGGTGATATCAGATCGCTTTACGAGGCGGGGCAGGCAGGCTCAAAGGATGTCATGCAATTTTATTGGCATGAATATCGGCTGAATACGTTCATCAAGGAATATACCAAACCCTATATCGCCTTTATCGATGGAATTGTAATGGGAGGCGGGGTTGGCGTTTCCGTCCACGGGAAGTACCGCATTGCAGGCGAGAGTACTCTGTTTGCCATGCCGGAAACCGGCATCGGCCTGATCCCGGATGTTGGCGGGACGTATTTTCTGCCGCGGCTGCGCGGGGAACTTGGGTGTTATCTCGGTCTGACGGGCGCACGGCTGAAGGTGGCGGATTGTCTTTACGCCGGGATTGCGACGCACTATGCGCCCAGTCATGCCCAAGACGAACTTTTGCGGAATTTGAGCGCGGGCGGGGATGTGGACCGGATGTGTGCAAAGTTTGCCGTTGACCCTGGAGCTGCCTCACTTGCCGCCCTTCAAAACAGGATCGATGGATTTTTTGCCGGCAATGCGGTCGAAGATATTTTGAATACCCTTTCAGCATCGGATGACGCGTGGGCGCAAGAGATGGTGATGACCCTGCGCACCAAATCTCCCACGTCTCTCAAAATTACAATGCGACAATTGCGGGAAGGAGCAAAACTTTCTTTTCGTGAGTGCATGGCTCTGGAGTACCGTATCATCAGCCGGATCATGAAGGGGTATGAGTTCTTTGAAGGTGTGCGCGCCATTGTGATTGACAAGGACAATACGCCTCATTGGAAGCCGGCGCGGCTTGAAGACGTTTCCACGGCGTCTGTCGATGCTTATTTTGCATCTCTGGATGCCGATGAGTTGCGCTTTGATCGGCAAGTTGGCCAAAAGGAGAATCTCCATGACTAAGATAGGATTTATAGGGCTCGGGAATATGGGCGGGCCAATGGCGCTGAACCTTCTCAAAAATGGTCACCAGCTCAAGGTTTTCGATCTGTCTGAAGACGCGATGCAAAAACTTGGGTCCCAAGGGGCGCAATTGGCTAGTGATGCGGCTGATGCCGTGTCTGATGTGGAGGCGGTCGTGACCATGCTGCCCGCCGGTGAACATGTGCGCGCGATTTATCAGGGTAAAGATGGTATCCTCGGCGCCGCATCACAAGGCACACTGTTTATGGATTGCTCGACCATTGATGTCGCCACTGCCCGCGCGGTTGGCGAGGTGGCTGAAGAGGCGGGCATGATGATGGTGGATGCGCCGGTGTCCGGCGGCGTTGCGGCGGCTGAAGCGGGCACGCTCACTTTCATGGTCGGGGGCTCTGAGTCAGCATTTGAGCGCGCGCAGCCGATTCTGGGCGCCATGGGGCAAAAAATTATCCATGCCGGGCCTTCAGGCGCGGGCCAGGCGGCCAAGGTGTGCAATAACATGCTTCTCGGCATCACCATGATCGGCACCTGTGAAGCTTTTCTTCTTGCCGACAGATTGGGGCTTGAACGGCAAAAGCTTTTTGACATCGCGAGCAATGCATCAGGGCAGAACTGGTCTTTGACCAATTATTGCCCGGTGCCGGGGCCCGTGCCCACCTCGCCCGCCAATCGGGAGTATCAGCCCGGGTTCACGGTGGCGATGATGCTCAAAGACCTGAAGCTGGCGCAGGATGCAGCGCAGGAAACCGGCGCGACGACCCCTTTGGGGGCCAAAGCCATGTCCGTTTACGCCAAATTCGATGAAGCAGGCCAGGGCGCACTTGATTTTTCCGGCATCATTAAAATGCTTGAAGGAGATGCCTAAGATCTCGATTTGATGTAGATGTGGGCTGTTGGAAAACGGAGAAATGGTATGAATGAAGATCCTATCGTGATTGTCGGCATGGCCCGCACGCCCATGGGCGGGTTTCAGGGTGAACTCTCGTCAATAACCGCGCCGGAATTGGGCGCCACGGCGATCAAAGCCGCGCTGGGGCAAGCTGGTGTGGATGGCCAGTCCGTGGACAGCGCGATCATGGGCCTTGTGCTGAGCGCGGGTCTGGGGCAAGCCCCGGCCCGGCAGGCGGCGCTGGGGGCGGGACTTGATGTCGCGACGCCGTGCACAACGGTCAACAAGATGTGCGGTTCCGGTATGCAGGCGGTGATGGTGGCGCATGATGCAATCTGCGCGGGCTCTCACGACGTGATGGTCGCGGGCGGTATGGAGAGCATGACCAATGCGCCCTACCTTCTGCCCAAAGTGCGCGGGGGTTTACGCCTTGGCCATGGCGAAGTCAAAGACCATATGTTTCTGGATGGATTGGAAGACGCCTATGAGCAGGGTCGCTTGATGGGAAGCTTTGCCGAAGAAGCGGCGCAGGCCTATCAATTGACCCGCGAAGAACAGGATGCTTATGCGATTACATCTCTGGAGCGGGCCAATAAAGCTATTGCAAGCGGTGCTTTTGATCGGGAGGTCACGCCGGTGGAGGTTAAAACCCGAAAAGGGGTCTTGGCTGTCGGTGTGGATGAGCAGCCGGGTAAGGCGCGGCCTGAAAAAATCCCGACCCTGCGGCCAGCTTTTGCCATCGAGGGTACAGTGACGGCGGCTAATTCCAGTTCGATTTCCGACGGCGGCGCGGCGCTCGTTTTGATGCGCCGTTCGCAAGCCGAAAAACTGGGAAAAACGCCGCTGGCGACCATTCGAGGACACAGCGTTCATGCACGCAAGCCGTCGCAATTTACCTCCGCACCGGTGGGCGCCATCAAGGCGCTGTTTGGCAAAACCGGATGGACTGCCGGCGATGTGGAACTTTTCGAGGTCAATGAGGCTTTTGCCGTGGTTCCCATGATCGCGATGAAAGAGTTGGATATACCTTTTGATAAAGTCAATGTGCATGGCGGGGCCTGCGCTTTGGGACATCCCATAGGGGCCTCGGGAGCGCGTGTATTGGTCACGCTTATCGCGGCGCTCGAGCACTACGATCTTAAAAAAGGCGTGGCTAGCCTGTGCATTGGCGGTGGGGAGGCGACAGCCATGGCAATTGAACGCACCAGTTAAATAGGCCCGTGTACAAATTAAATTGTTAGAGGAGAAGTTTTATATTGAAACTGTTTCTAATTTCGGCGATCCTGTATGCTGTGCGTGGGATTGAGGAAGTTGCAAAAATGGAGATTGTGAAGTGAATATCAAAAATATCCTAACTTGTGGTGCAGTTCTTGGAGCGGTTTTTGCTTTTGTTTCGCCAAGCTTGGCAGAATCAACGGAAGAAATGTGCAATCGCATCTCTATTGAGTGGCAGAGTACGGGCGATGTGGCGTCGCAGTGTTCATGCCTCGGCGCTAAAGGGGATGCTAATGCAGCGCTTAATGAAGAAATCTGGGCGGTTACTAAAACTGCGTCAAACGACGATGAAGCGTATGAACAGTCAAGTGATGCGCTGAAAGCAGTTCTTGATGAATGTGCAGTTGAGCACTAGAGCGCCGTGCGCAAAAGCATGCCCTCGGACTTGATCCGTGGGTGTGTGCGGTTTTGCGCTTAAAACGGCGCGACCAACAAGAACGAGAGCATCGCAAGTGATTCCAAAATAACGAGTGATGCACTAGGTGGTAATGCCTCGTTAGAGAGATATCTCGTATGGAGATCTGTTGATATCCAGAGAAGAAGGGGCCGCCCGTGCCCCTTCTTTTTGTAACAAGCTTCTTCATATGGTGAAGGTGTGTACTGATGGCTAAGTTGACAAAGAGTTATGTATGCGGCGCAGGCGATGAGCCCCTGATTTACGAGACGATCGGGAATTATTTTGATGATATTGTTGCACGCTTTGGCGACAACGATGCGCTGATCGTCAGACATCAGAATATCCGCTGGACGTATAATGATTATAAAGAACAGGTTGATGCGCTGGCGACGGGCTTGTTAAAGCTTGGAATTAAACCTGGTGATCGCGTAGGAGTCTGGGGGCCTAATAGTGCCGAATGGGCGGTTACGCAATTTGCCACGGCGAAAATCGGCGCACTCCTTGTCTGTATCAATCCGGCTTATCGATTGTATGAGCTTGAATATGCGTTGAAAAAAGTTGAATGCCGCGCCATCGTCACGGCGGACCGGTTTAAGAGCAGCCGATACATTGAAATGTTGCAAGAGTTGTTGCCGGAGCTTGAGAGTTGCGCGCCGGGGAACCTGAAGGCGAAACGCCTGCCCTATCTGCAATCTGTTATTCGCATGGGCGACGATCATACGCCGGGCATGTTGAACTATCGGGATGTTCTGGGGCTGGGTGGAGAGTCTGAAATCCGCGAGATGGAGAGACTGAAAGATGAATTGTTGCCTGATGATCCGATCAATATCCAGTTCACCAGCGGCACCACGGGCAGTCCGAAAGGCGCGACGCTAACCTCCTGTAATATCCTCAATAATGGATGGCTTTCAGGATGCGGGATGAAGTTCACGCATGAAGACCGACTATGTATTCCGGTCCCGCTTTACCATTGTTTCGGGATGGTTTTGGGAAACCTCTTGTGCGTGGCGCATGGCGCAACAGCCGTTTATCCCGGACCTGGATTTGACCCGTCGGAAACCTTGGCGGCGGTTCAGGATGAAAGGTGCACGGGCCTTCATGGCGTGCCAACCATGTTTATTGCTGAGCTGGATCATCCGGATTTCAATCAATATGATCTTTCGTCATTGCGCACAGGCATTATGGCGGGCGCGCCGTGCCCGGTGGAAGTGATGAACCGCGTGATCAATGATATGGGGATGGAACACATCCTGATCGGCTATGGGCAGACTGAGCTCAGTCCGCTCAATCATCTGACATTGCCTGAAGATCCCATAGAAAAACGCGTGGGCACAGTGGGCAGGGCCGTACCGCGTATTGAAGTTAAGATAACGGGGGATGATGGCCGCGTTGCGCCTATCGGAGAAAAGGGAGAAATCTGTACCCGTGGGTATTCCGTGATGCGTGGATACTGGAATGATGAAGAACGAACGCGTGACACGATTGATGCAGGCGGCTGGCTGCATTCGGGCGATTTGGGCATCATGGATGAAGAAGGTTATGTCCAGATTGTCGGGCGCATCAAGGATATGATTATCAGGGGAGGCGAGAATATTTATCCGAGGGAAGTTGAAGAGTTTCTTTATACCCATCCAAAAATTCTAGATGTACAGATCTTTGGAATTCCAGATGAAAAATTGGGGGAAGAAGTATGTGCGTGGATTCAGCTGCGTGAAGGGGAAAATCTGTCGGGAGAGGACGTGAAAATCTTCTGTAAGGAACAAATCACGTATTTCAAAATTCCGCGGCATATTCGGTTTGTTCAAGAATATCCGATGACCGTGACGGGCAAGATCCAGAAATTCGCCATGCGCGATGCAATGTTGGCAGAGCTGGATCGCATGAACGATTGATTCTATAACCGGATCGCCGAATGTCTTTCAGAGATCCAGTATCACGCCAAAATCCTCACCGCACGTTTCCTCTCCTTGTGCACTCCGAGGTGTTGAACAGCAGATCAGCGCCTCGTCATCGCCATGGGGGGCAATTGGATCATCAAGATAGTCGACGGCGCCGCACTTCACCTTAGTGGCGCAGGTACCACACACACCATTGCGGCACGAAAAGGCCGGGGTCAGTCCTGCCCCTTCGGCCAGATCCAAAAGCGTACCCTTCTCGGGCCACCATTCGATCTCAATTCCTGATTTAGCAAAGCAAACCGGGACGGGGCCTTGTGCCGGATGCTCGGCACGTTGCCGCTTATTTGTCTGCGCGCTGGGTTTTAAAACCATGGCCGGACCGAAGGATTCATAATGGATACGGTTTTCCCCGACACCAAGCGTGGCAAGGCCTTCGTAGAGCGCCTGCATGAAAGGGGAGGGTCCGCAGAGATAGAAATCGTAATCATCGAGCGGGAGTATTGATTTGAGAAGCTCCATATCTATATGGCCGGTGCTATCGAAATCGATCCCCTCCTGATCACTTTTCTGGGGTTTTGAGTATCGGATATGGGCGGTGAGCGATGCGCATTCGCGCGCCAGCTTTCGAACATGCCGTCCAAAAGCGTGCTCCCGGCCATTTTGTGCTCCGTGAATAAAATAAACCGAGCGGGGTGATCCGGTCCTGGCGTCCTCAAGGAGCACATGCTCAAGCATCGCGATCATGGGCGTGATGCCGACACCGCCTGACAGCAGGACGATGGGCCGGGGGCTTTTCTCCTGGAGCGTGAATTTGCCGCGTGGCGCCATCGCCTCCAGTATGGAGCCGGGCTTCATCTGGTCGTGGAAGCGCTGGGACGCCAAGCCTTTGGCTTCGCGCTTGATCGAGAGACGGTAAATTTTTCCGTTCGGTGCTTGGGATAGTGTGTAGGTTCTGTTGAGGGAGGCGTCTTCTCCAGGTATATCCAGGCGGATAGGCAGATATTGCCCGGGTTTGTATGAAGCAAGCGCTTTGCCGTCTTCGGATGCCAGATAGAAGGACGAAATCGTTTCGCTTTCATTCTCTATACGAACGACCGAGAACCGCCTCCAATTGTTGCGGTTGTGGTTGATTTCGATCGTCTCGGCCACTTCTTGCCACGATCCGGTGCGCTCCAGGTCAGGCGCATATCCCTGGAAATCCCAGCGCAGGGGCAGGCTCTCCTCGACGCGGACCACTTCGTCCACATTTATGCGGACCAGACGCTCAGCGCCCTCAAAGGCCTGCACCTCCTCGCCCTCCCAGATAATTTCGGCGGCGCCGGTTATGTAGAGCAGATCGCCGGTCTCGAAATCGGGGAACAGAAGTCCCGCCTTTGGATAAAGCGCAATATTGCCAAGGGTGTTGAAATGGAAATTTCCAGCAAAATCAGGGAACAAAAGTGTTCGCTCATCGACGACCCGGACAAATCCCGGTTTTCCGCCCCGGTGCGATACGTCAACACCATGCCTGTTATCGCTCTGATCTTCAGAAAACATTGAGGCGATAAAAAAGGTGTCAGCGCTTTCGATGGCTGTGCGCGCCGCATGGCTGAGTGTGGAATTCCGCTCAAGCGGGCGCGGGGTTTCAGGAGCATTCACGGCGTCAGTGATCTGGAATCCGCGCGCCTGGATATATTGCGGGCAATTGCCGAAGGATTGATCAGCCGCAATCTCAAAACCATCATCTCGAATTTTTGAGATTTTTCCATTCATGCGGTTGCGCCGACGCCTTTGAAACTCGATCCCGAGAAAGCCAAGAGGCGCATTATCTTTTAGATTATCAGCCAACGGATCGCCGTAGAGAGGTTGCCCAGATACTGACATAGTTTTGGAATCGGGCGAAGAAATGAACCCGGGGCGTCCCACAAGCATGGAGGCCCAGGGTCGGCCCTGTTCATCTACCGAACCCACAATGAGCTGCGGCAGCTGTGCATAGAATTCCCGGTGCTGGTCGGGTAGGTGATCGCGGATGAAGCCGGGTGCGTAAGAATGCACTTTTTCGCGCATGCCCAGGCGTTCTTGTATGTCCAGCTCGCCCCTGTGAAACGGCGTTGCTAACGTGTCCTGGCTGAAATTGACCATCAGTTGCCTCCCGTTATGGCGTATCGGGCGGAGCGTTCCAAATCGCTCCGCCCGTGTGCTTTTGCGGTTTAGGCCGCCAGTCCTACAGCTGTCTGTTGCATTGGTACGAAACTCTCGAGTGCTTCGATGCGCCCGAGCCAGGCCCGTATATGGGGATAAGGGTCCAGCGACACCCCGCCTTCCGGCGCGTGGGCGATATAAGCGTAGCCGGCCACGTCGGCAATTGTCACTTCGTTCCCTGCAAGATATGCGCGATGAGCGAGTATCTGGTCCATTGTCGCAAACAGAGCGTTGGCGCTGTTTTTGGCGTTCTCATGATCCAGGTTGGCGCCGAAAACGGTTACCAGGCGCGCCGCGGCGGGCCCGGAAGCGATCCGGCCTGCGGCAACCGAAAGCCAGGCTTGCACCGCCGCGGCGCCCGCAGGGTCGTTTGGCAGCCAGTGTTCAGTGCCGTATTTCTTGGCTAGGTAAACCAGAATGGCATTGGAATCCCAGACGATGACACCGTCATCATCAAGTGCGGGCACCTGGCCAAAGGGGTTTTTAGCGAGGAATTCCGGCTTCTTATGGGCGCCGCTGGCCAGATCGACATCGACGAGATCGAATTCCAGCCCGAGCAGTGAAAGCATCAGTTCAACCCTGTGAGAATGGCCCGAAAGGGCATGACGGTAGAGTGTGATCATCGTTAAGCTCCTGTGTTCATTGTTTTTGTCCGGGCACGATCTGTAGTTTTCTCGTTCGTGCCGTCGTGAATTATCATTTACATCTTCGGCATAATATTGATAATCCATCTTATTGAGAACTAACTATCAATAAAATGTTGATTATGAATGGACACTCTTATTGGCATGCGGGTTTTCGCCAATGTCGTCGAAGCGGGCAGTTTTTCAGGCGCCGCGCGGCGGCTGGGCATCTCTAATGCGTTGGCGAGCAAATATATCGCCCAGCTTGAAGACCGGATTGATGCCCGGCTGCTCAACCGCACGACGCGCAAGGTCAACCCCACCGAAGTGGGCCGCGCCTATTACCAGCGATGTGTAGACATCATCGAACGCATCGATGAACTCGAAGACGCCATTCAGCTGCAAACAGGAACCCCGCGCGGGCATTTGCGCATAGCCGGCCCGCGCATTATGGGTGAGGAGGTTTTGGCTGATTGCGTGAATGATTTTCTGGCCCGCCATGAGCAGATCACCGTTGATCTGGCGCTTGAAGAACGCCGTGTCGATATCGTGGCTGAAGGCTTTGATGTGGCTGTGCGCATTGGCGCTCTGGAAGACAGTAGCCTGATCGCCAGGCGCGTTGCATCCTATCGCTACGTGTTGTGCGCTTCGCCCGACTATCTCAAAAAAACCGGGCGACCGGAGCACCCGAGCCATCTGGCCGGGCATATTTGTATCGTGAATGCGGCCATCAGTCCGACCAATAGGTGGGAATTCCTGGTGGACGGAAAACCCACATCGATTACGGTGAAGCCCCGGGCCCGTGTGAACGCCGCGCGCCCTATCCGAAATATGGTGGCGGCCGGGCACGGCATCGGGCTTTGCCTGCTTCCGACGGTCGAGGATGATATAGCCCACGGCCGATTGGTGAGACTTCTCAAAGACTTTGAAGCTTATGACCGGGGCGTCTATGTGGTCTATCCCCACAGTCGGCATTTGGCAGCTAAAGTGCGCGCCTTTGTGGACCATGCGGCGACCTGGTTCAAGCGCCTTTAGAGGTGATCCAGGTCCGCCAGACCAATGATGATGGAGGCCGCACCTTTGTGCTTAATCTTGGTGGGGTTCTGGGAAATTATCGATTAATGGCGCGTGACGCGCCAGTTCAATCAAGGTCTCCTCGGAATCGATCATGATGTCGGGACCAGCCACGGTGACACCATTCCGGCGTAACGCGGCGAATGCGCGCGACAAATTCTCGGGCGTCATTCCCAACATCGAAGCCAGCGTTCGCTTGTCAATGGGAAGGGTCAACCGGCCATTCGCTCCTTGGCGGACATGTTGATGGGCTAGGTAACTCGCAAGGCGCTCAACGCCGGTGCGCAGTTTGAGATTCTTCTGATTGCGCACGACGCCCCGGTAACATGTTGCAAGCTCATTCACGATCGAGCGGGCGAAAGCGGCATCCTCCGCCATGGCCTTTCGAACGTTTTCCGATGGAATCATCAAAATACGCGACGGTGTGCGCGTGCGCGCCGACATCAAATAGATCGCGTCTTTCAGCACGGCCGCCAGGATAAACGTCGAAACTGGGGACAATACCGTCAGCGTGGTTTCGCGATGAGCCAATGTCGCGAAAAGCTCAACGCTTCCGTCAATGACAATATGCAGAAAATCTGAAGGTTCGCCTTCCTGGATCAAGACGACACGCTCGGGAAAGCGTTGCAGAAAGGCGGCGTTGAGAAGTCCCTCGAAACGCGCTTCGTCCATATTGCGAAAAAGATCCAGTTTGCGAACGATTTGACTATCTTCGTCGCGCAATCCCACCTCCCTTTTGTTATGGCTTCATTATATTAGTTTGATATTTTTGCACGCGCCTCTTGATAAATGTCAAGGATAATTCTCGCCTTATTCATGACGGGCGTCAAAATTATCATTGACGGACATCCGATCCTCAAAATACGGAATGCAAAATGCCAATCAAGCAAACTGTGACCAAACGCCTGATTTAATGAAAATGCATTCCAGACCATCGTGTTCGCATCTCAATTCGATTCGATCAGCACACGGGGCAAAAGATGAACGAGCTAGAAGGCGTCACGCCAGGTCAGCAAAAGCGCGCGCTCGGAGCGAGCACATTTTCATTCACTGTCTGCTTTGCCGTATGGACGATATTCTCGATTATCGGCGTCAAAATCAAACAAGATTTAGGGCTTTCGGATACGCAGTTCGGTGTTCTTGTCGCGACGCCGGTGCTGACGGGGTCGCTCAGCAGAATCTTTCTGGGCATCTGGACCGACCAATTCGGTGGACGGCGTGTGTTCACCATGGTCATGCTGTTGACCTCGGTCGCTGTCTATCTGCTCTCCACAGTGTCGACGTATCCGATGTTCCTTCTCGCGGCGCTCGGCGTTGGCTTGGCGGGCGGGTCCTTTGCTGTGGGCATTGCCTATACCTCCACATGGTATGACAGGGAACACCAGGGCACGGCGCTTGGCATTTTCGGCATGGGAAATGTCGGCGCGGCAGTGACGAATTTCGGCGCGCCGTTTTTGCTGGTTGCGATCGGATGGGAACAAACAGCGCAGGTTTATGCCTTGGTTCTGTTCATCACGGCTATCGCGTTTTTCTTGTTCGCCAAGGAAGACCCCTCGACTGTTTCGCGTAAAAGTAAGGGTGAGAAACCGCGCGCCGCCTTCGCGCAATTGTCTCCACTTAAAAAAATGCAAGTCTGGCGTTTTTCGCTCTACTATTTCTTCGTTTTCGGGGCCTTTGTCGCGCTCGCTTTGTGGTTGCCGCGATATTTAATTGGGGTTTACGGGCTCGATATTCAAACTGCGGGCATGCTTGCCGCCTTTTATGCAGTGCCAGCCAGCATCTTTCGGGCTTATGGCGGGCATCTGTCTGACAAATATGGTGCGCGCCAGGTCATGTACTGGACTTTCGGTGTATCAGCGATTTGCACCTTTATGCTTTCCTATCCGCATACAGATTATATAATACATGGTATTGAAGGGCCAATCGCGTTTTCAACACAAATGGGGCTTGTGCCCTTTGTCATCATTATCTTTGTACTTGGTTTCTTTATGTCCCTCGGCAAGGCGGCCGTCTACAAGCATATACCCGTCTATTACCCGGATCATGTAGGCTCGGTTGGCGGCCTTGTAGGCATGGTTGGAGGTCTTGGCGGTTTTGTTCTGCCGATTACTTTCGGCGTGATGAACGACCTGACAGGTATTTGGACAAGTTCTTTCATGCTGCTTTTTGGGATCGTCGTGGTCGCTATGATATGGATGCACTTCACCATCCGCCAGATGGAACGTGAAGCGTTGAGCACAGAACTCGATAAACTGCCGCAATTTCCTGAAATGAAGGAGATTCATACCAAAGAACATGAAGCGCGCGTGAACCCGGTTCTTGAAGACTGGCGTCCCGAAGACAAGACTTTCTGGGAGGAAAAAGGCCGACGCATTGCCAATCGTAATCTCTGGATTTCAATTCCTGCGCTTCTTCTCGCTTTTTCCGTCTGGTTGGTGTGGAGCGTGGTCGTTGCAAAGCTTCCCTCGGTGGGTTTCAACTACACAACGGATCAGCTGTTCTGGCTGGCGGCGCTGCCCGGGCTTTCTGGCGCGACGCTGCGCATCTTTTATTCCTTCATGGTGCCAATATTCGGAGGCCGCCTGTGGACGACACTGACGACCGCATCGTTGCTTATCCCGGCCTTCGGCATTGGCTATGCGGTGCAAAATCCCGATACACCCTATTTCCTCTTCCTGGTGCTGGCGCTGCTGTGCGGTTTTGGCGGCGGTAATTTCGCCTCCTCAATGGCGAATATCAGTTTCTTCTTCCCGAAAGAGCAAAAGGGCAATGCATTAGCTCTCAACGCCGGACTGGGTAATCTCGGCGTGAGTGTTATGCAGTTCGTGGTGCCGCTGGTTATTACTATCGGCGTTTTTGGCGCTCTTGGCGGCGAGCCGCAGACCACGAGCAACGGTGAGATGCTGTGGTTGCAGAACGCCGGTTTCGTGTGGGTGCCGTTTCTTTTAATCGCCACCGTCGCCGCCTGGTTCGGCATGAACGACATCGCCTCGGCTAAATCCTCTTTCGCTGAACAGTCGGTGATTTTCTCCCGCCGTCACAACTGGATCATGAGTTGGCTGTACACTGGTACATTTGGTTCCTTTATTGGGTATTCAGCGGGCTTTCCTTTGCTGATCAAAACACAATTCCCCGACGTCAACGCGCTGCAATTCGCCTTCCTTGGGCCGCTGGTCGGCGCCCTATCGCGATCGATGACCGGCTGGGTCTCCGATAAATGGGGCGGCGCGCGCGTGACCTTCTGGACCTTCGTTTTGATGGTCTTTGCTGTCGGCGGCGTGCTCTATTTCCTCGGGGTCAAGGATCAGCCAGGCGCTTTCTGGGGTTTCTTCGCGATGTTCATGATCCTGTTCTTTGCAACAGGCGTCGGCAACGCCTCGACCTTCCAGATGATCCCGATCATCATGCGTGAAGACATGCCCCGGCTGATGCCGGCGCTTTCAGGCGGTGCGCAGGTGCAGCAGGCGGAAAAAGAATCCGCCGCGATCATCGGCTTTACTTCGGCGATCGCGGCTTATGGCGCGTTCTTCATCCCAAAATCCTACGGCACGTCTATTTCGTTGACCGGCGGACCGGAGGGCGCGTTGTGGGTTTTCCTAATTTTTTACGTCACATGCGCGGCGCTCACCTGGTTCATATATTCGCGTAAGGGTGGAATGCTTCACGACATCGAACGCGGCCGTAAGCCCATGCCCCAAACAAAAACTACCGATCTTCCTCAGGGAGATAGCGCATGAGCCATATTCTTAACCGACTATCTTATTTCAAGAACCGCGTCAGCGAATTCTCAGAGGGACACGGTATCCTGACGAAAGAAGACCGCACTTGGGAGGACGCTTACCGCAAGCGCTGGCAGCATGATAAAATCGTACGCTCAACCCATGGCGTCAATTGTACTGGCTCATGCAGCTGGAAGATCTATGTCAAAGGCGGGATTGTCACTTGGGAAACGCAGCAGACTGATTACCCTCGCACGCGGCCAGATCTACCGAATCACGAACCGCGGGGTTGCTCGCGCGGGGCAAGCTATAGCTGGTATCTTTACAGCGGCAATCGATTGAAGCATCCGCTTGTTCGCAGCCGCCTGCTGAAAGCCTGGCGCGCGGCGCGAGCGATTCTTGAGCCGGTAGCGGCGTGGGCGTCGATCGTTGAAAACCCGTCCACGCGCGCTTCCTATGTAAAGGTGCGCGGCCATGGCGGTTTTGTCCGCGCTGATTGGACTGAAGTGAACGAAATCATCGCTTCGGCCAACGCCTACACCGCGAAAAAACACGGACCGGACCGCGTTATCGGGTTTTCGCCCATTCCAGCGATGTCTATGGTCTCTTACGCGGCGGGCTCGCGCTATCTGTCGCTTCTCGGCGGGACCTGCATGAGCTTTTACGATTGGTATTGCGACCTGCCCCCGGCGAGCCCTATGACCTGGGGCGAACAGACGGACGTGCCGGAAAGCGCGGACTGGTATAATTCCGGCTTCTTGCTGCTCTGGGGCTCGAATGTGCCGCAGACGCGAACCCCTGATGCCCATTTCTATACGGAGGCTCGTTACAAGGGTGCGAAAAGCGTGGTCATCTCACCTGATTACAGCGAGGCGTCGAAATTCGGCGATATGTGGCTGTCGCCAAAACAGGGTACGGACGCCGCCCTCGCCATGGCGTTCGGTCATGTCATCTTGCGCGAGTTTTATCTCGACCGGCAGGTAGACTATTTCCAGGACTATGCGCGGAAATATACCGACATGCCGATGCTGGTGCGGCTGGTGAAAAAAGACGGCCGCCTGATTCCGGATCGGCTGTTGCGCGCGTCAGATTTTAACGATGCCCTCAACGAAGAAAATAACCCTGACTGGAAAACCGTCGCTTTTGACGAAAAAGCGGGACGCGTGGTTTGCCCGCGTGGTTCCATCGGTTTCCGCTGGGGTGAACAGGGCAAGTGGAATCTGGAAGAAAAAGCCGCCGACGGCGCCGAAACGGATCTTGTCATATCACTGATCGACAGAAGCGACGACGCGGCTGATGTGGCGTTTCCCTATTTCGGCAATCGTGAGCATGACCATTTCACCGGCACCGATCACCCGGATGTGCTTGAGCGGCGGGTGCCGGTCAAGCGCCTTCAATTGAACGAGGGAGAAACTCTCGTCGCCACGGTTTTTGATCTGCTCATCGCCAATTACGGCCTTGGTCGTGGCCTTGGCGGCGACTGGGCAGCCAAATCATTCGACGAAGACATTCCTTATACACCCGCCTGGCAGGAAAAAATCACTGGCGTGCCGCGTGACAAGGTGATCGCCGTCGCCCGCGGCTTTGCGGACAATGCGGAGAAGACCCGCGGCAAATCCATGGTTATCCTCGGAGCCGGGCTTAATCACTGGTACCATATGGATATGAACTACCGCGGCATCATCAACATGCTGGTGATGTGCGGATGCGTCGGTCAATCGGGGGGCGGCTGGTCGCATTATGTGGGCCAGGAAAAACTGCGCCCGCAAACAGGCTGGCTGCCACTCGCTTTTGGTCTTGATTGGGCACGTCCGCCGCGTCAGATGAATTCAACCTCGTTTTTCTACGCGCACTCGGATCAGTGGCGTTATGAAACGCTTGAGATTGATGAAATCCTGTCACCGGTCGCGCCTGATGGAAATTGGAGCGGCAGCCTCATCGACTTCAATGCACGTGCGGAACGCATGGGGTGGCTCCCTTCAGCGCCCCAGCTTCAACGCAATCCTCTTGAGATCTCGAAAGACGCGGCGGCGGCGGGTTTGGAGGCGAAAGATTATGTCGCCCGTGAGCTGAAATCCGGAAGCCTCAAAATGTCCTGCGAAGACCCGGATGACCCGGCGAACTGGCCGCGCAATCTGTTCGTCTGGCGCTCAAACCTGCTCGGGTCGTCCGGCAAAGGCCATGAATATTTTTTGAAACACCTGCTCGGGACCTCCCATGGCGTGCAGGGCAAAGATCTTGGGGAGACGAGCGGGCAAAAGCCGGAAGAGGTTATCTGGCATAGCCAAGCGCCGGAAGGAAAGCTCGATCTTCTGGTGTCGATTGATTTTCGCATGTCAACGACGTGCGTTTACTCCGATATCGCCCTGCCGACGGCAACCTGGTACGAAAAGAATGATCTCAATACGTCGGATATGCACCCCTTTATCCACCCGCTATCGAGCGCGGTCGATCCACTTTGGGAATGCAAAAGCGACTGGGATATTTTCAAAGGCATTGCCAAGTCATTTTCCGAAATTGCCCCCGAAGTGCTTGGCGTCGAGAAGGACGTTGTGCTGACGCCAACCCTGCACGACACGCCGGGGGAGCTCAGCCAACCGTTTGACGTCAAAGACTGGAAGCGGGGGGAGGTTGAACCCATCCCCGGTAAGACCATGCCGGCGGTTGCTGTGGTCGAGCGGGACTATCCCAATCTATACAAGCGCTTCACCGCGCTGGGGCCGCTGATGACCAAGATCGGCAATGGCGGCAAAGGCATTGCGTGGAATACCGAGCATGAGGTCGAACACTTAAAGGCGCTGAACGGCGTCGTGACGGAAGAGGGCCCCACCAAAGGCATGCCCCGTATCGACAGTGATATTGATGCGACGGAAGTGATCTTGATGCTGGCGCCGGAAACCAATGGCGAGGTTGCGGTGAAAGCTTGGAATGCGCTCTCCAAACTAACGGGGCGTGAACATGCGCATCTGGCGGCGTCAAAAGAAGACGAAAAAATAAGGTTCCGGGATATCGTCGCCCAGCCACGCAAAATCATCTCCTCGCCGACCTGGTCGGGCATCGAATCGGAAAAGGTCTGTTACAATGCGGGCTACACCAATGTGCACGAATTGATTCCGTGGCGCACCCTCACCGGGCGGCAACAGCTTTATCAGGATCATTTGTGGATGCGCGCGTTTGGCGAGACCCTCGTTGTGTACCGTCCGCCTATTGATACTAAAACGATAGCGCCGGTGATCGACGGAAAAGAAAACGGCAACAAGCAAATTGTCCTCAACTTCATCACGCCGCACCAGAAATGGGGCATACACTCGACCTATACGGATAACCTTTTGATGCTGACCCTTTCGCGCGGGGGACCGATCGTCTGGCTCAGCGAGGACGATGCGGCGCTAGCAGGCATTGAGGATAATGACTGGGTTGAGGCGTATAACGCGAATGGCGCCTTGACGGCGCGCGCCGTGGTTTCCCAGCGGATCAAGCCGGGCATGATCATGATGTATCACGCCCAGGAAAAGATCGTGAACGTACCGGGCTCTGAAGTGACCGGCAAACGCGGTGGCATCCACAATTCTGTGACGCGCACGGTCTTGAAACCCACGCATATGATCGGCGGTTACGCTCAGCAATCTTACGGCTTCAATTATTACGGCACGGTGGGTTCGAACCGGGATGAATTCGTCATTGTCCGTAAAATGGACAAAGTCGATTGGCTTGAAGGCCCTGCTAAAACTCAAGAGGCGGTGACATGAAGATCCGTGCGCAAATTTCGATGGTGCTCAATCTCGACAAATGCATCGGGTGCCACACATGTTCTGTCACCTGCAAGAATGTCTGGACCAACCGCGAGGGTGTTGAATACGCCTGGTTCAATAATGTCGAAACAAAACCCGGCATTGGCTATCCGGACGACTGGGAAAACCAAGCCCGCTGGAATGGCGGTTGGGAGCGCAAGACAAATGGCAAGTTGCAACCGAAAATGGGCGGCAAGATGTCTGTCCTTGCCAAAATCTTCGCCAATCCCGATCTGCCGGAGATAGACGACTATTATGAACCTTTCACGTTCGACTACGAACACCTGCAAAATGCGCCTGAATCGAAAGCCGTGCCGACCGCTCGCCCGCGTTCGTTGATTACCGGCGACCGTATGGAGAAAATAAACAAAGGCCCTAATTGGGAGGAAATTCTCGGTGGCGAATTTTCCAAGCGCTCGAAAGACTATAATTTTGAAACGGTAGAAAAGGAAATTTACGGCCAGTTTGAAAACACCTTCATGATGTATCTGCCACGCCTGTGCGAGCATTGCCTCAATCCGTCTTGCGTGGCTGTGTGTCCGTCCGGGGCCATTTATAAGCGTGAAGAAGACGGCGTCGTGCTGATCGACCAGGACAAGTGCCGCGGCTGGCGCATGTGCGTGTCTGGTTGTCCTTACAAGAAGATTTATTACAACTGGAGCACAGGAAAATCAGAAAAGTGCATCTTGTGCTATCCGCGCCTTGAATCCGGACAGCCAACGGTTTGTTCGGAAACCTGCGTTGGGCGGATACGCTATCTCGGTGTGGTTCTTTACGACGCCGACCGTATTGGTGAGGCGGCGAGCGCAGAGAAAGAAACCGATCTTTACCAGAGCCATCTTGATATCTTTCTCGATCCGAATGACAGACAAGTGCAGGCTCAGGCGCGCGCGGATGGCATTCCTGAAGCATGGCTCGAGGCGGCGCAAAAGTCGCCAATTTGGAAAATGGCGATGGAGTGGAAAATTGCCTTTCCGTTGCATCCGGAATACCGCACCCTCCCCATGGTCTGGTATGTGCCGCCCCTGTCACCCATTCAGTCGATGGCGGAGGCGGGCGCGTTTGGTGAAAAAGGCGCCATGCCGAATGTCCGCGAACTTCGTATCCCGCTCAAATATCTCGCGAACCTGCTGACGGCGGGGGATGAAGAACCGGTGGCCAAGGCGCTCGAAAAGCTAATTGCGATGCGCGCCTATATGCGCTCGAAATCCTATGAGGGCGCAGAGGACGTGACGATCCCTGGTAAAGTCGGCATGACGCCGGATCAGGTCGATGAGATGTATCGTCTGATGGCGATCGCCAATTATGAAGACCGCTTTGTTATTCCCACTTCGCACCGGGAATACGCGGAGAACGCCTACGACCTGCGCGGTGATTGCGGTTTCAGCTTTGGTGATGGCTGCGGCGAGCCGAAGCACGCCGTCGAGTGGACGGGCCTTTTCGCCAAAAATCCCGGAAAAGAAAACGCTTAACAGGATGCGAGCAACATGACCAACACATACAAGGCCCTTAGCGCGCTTCTTTCTTATCCGACAGCCGAACTCAAAGAATCTGCTGACGAAATATATTACATGATACGCAAAGAGGCGCTGGCTCCGGAAAAGATCTTACGCAAGATAGAGCCACTCATTGGCGACCTTAAAAAGCTTGATATTTTCGAGCTTCAGGAACGCTATGTCTTTTTGTTCGATCGGACACGGTCTTTATCGCTCCACCTGTTTGAGCATGTCCATGGCGAGTCGCGGGACCGGGGTCAGGCACTGGTGGACCTTAAGACCCTTTACGCTGAAAGCGGCCTCGACATAGAGGCGAGCGAGTTGCCGGACTTTCTGCCGCTGTTTCTCGAATATCTTTCAACGCGGAGCGCGATTGAGGCGCGCACGCTTCTTGCCGAGCCTCTCAGCGTCATCGTGACCCTGAAAGAGCGTCTCGCAAAGCGCAAGACGTCCTATGCCGCCTTGTTTCGGGTTCTGGAGGCCATCGCTGGTGGCAAGCCAGCACAGGCGGAACTTGATGAACTCCGCAAGGCGCCCGATGACGACCCGAATGATTTCCAGGCCCTCGACGCCGCCTGGGAAGACCAGGCGGTGACCTTTGGTCCCGGCGAGGAAGGGTGCCCGAAAGTCGACCAGATGCTGAATCGCATGCATCCGCGCGATGCGGCTGCGCGACATGCGGCGCAGGGAGGAGGGCAGTCATAATGGACTATCTCAATCAATTCATCTTTGGATACTATCCCTATCTTTGCCTCACCGTATGCATCATCGGCAGCATCTTGCGTTTCGAGCACGGACAATATTCCTGGCGCAGCGGATCAAGCCAATTGTTGCGCCGCAGACAATTGATGTTCGGGAGCGTCCTCTTCCACGTTGGGATTCTGATCATCTTTCTGGGTCACCTCGGCGGCCTGCTCACGCCAATCTGGGTCTTTGATGCGCTCGGCATTTCCCACGGCGCCAAACAGATTTTGGCTATCGTCGCCGGCGGGTTTGCTGGAATCCTTTGTTTTATCGGTATTGTTCTTCTCATTCACCGCCGCCTTTTCGATCAGCGCATCTGGGCGACATCAAGCTTTGGCGACACGGCGATTTTATTGCTTCTGTTTGCGCAGCTCAGCCTCGGTCTTTTAACGATCTTCGTTTCATTGAACCATCTTGATGGTCAAGAGATGGTCAAGTTCATGGAATGGGCGCAAAGAATAGTGACTTTCCGTGGCGGCGCTGCGCTTCTTGTCGCTGATGTACATCCGATTTTTAAGGCGCATCTCTTCCTCGGACTCACGATCTTTCTCGTCTTTCCCTTTACCCGGCTCGTGCACATGCTCAGCGCGCCAGTTTGGTATATTGGCCGGCCTGGCTATCAGATCGTGCGCACGCGCAAACAACACTCTGGCAATCAATCAAGTGTCGCGCCAGTAAAATAAAAAGCAGGCATCCTTTAAGAAATGGAACAAGTGATGAAATCGATAATTTTCCTAGCCGTGTCATGTCTCGCTACTGCGGCGATCCAACCTGTGTTTGCTGAAGAGGGTTTGCCCAGCAGCAATGACGGCCCCATCATTGAGGCGATTAAAAAAGGCAAGCCGTTGATTGATGTGCGCTACCGCTTTGAAACAAAGGATCAGGCGGGCTTTACTAAAGACGCCACCGCCAATACGGTGCGCACGCGGTTCGGCTTCGAAACAGGCGAATTCTATAATTTCAAAGTTCTCGTTGAGTTCGAAAACGTCGCCTCGATAGGCAATGATCACTTCAACAGCACGACCAACGGCCGCACGCAGTTTCCGGTCATTGCCGACCCGGACGCGACGGAGATCAACCGGGCGCAGGTCACGTTCACCGGCATCGACAAAACGGCGATCACGATTGGCCGCCAGCGTTTCAATCTCAATAATCATCGTTTTGTCGGCGCGGTTGATTTTCGCCAAAACCAGCAAACCTTTGATGCCGCGCGTGTGTCAACCAAGCTGATTGAACGCGTTACGCTCGACTATCTTTATATCAGCCGGGTTCACCGGGTTTTCGGTGACAATCATCCCCTGGGTGAATTCGACAGCGACAGTCATGTGGTTTCTGCGGCGTTCGACGGCGGCGAATTCGGCACGCTCAAAGGGTATGGCGTCATGCTTGATCTCAAAGAGGCGCCGGCGCTCTCATCCGCCACCTGGGGCGCGCGTTATGAAAATACGTTCACCCTTGATGATGAGGCGGGGATCAAGCTAGGTGTTATTGCTGAATTTGCGACACAAGCCGATTCTGCGGCGAACCCCACGAATTACAGAGAATCCTATGTGCACGGAGAGGCATCACTGAGCGTTTCTCCCTTCACCGGCAAGCTCGGCTATGAACGCCTTGGGGGCAACGGAACGATCGCGTTCTCAACACCGCTTGCCACGCTTCATAAATTTCAGGGTTTCGCCGACGTCTTTCTGGCGACGCCTGCCACGGGGCTTGAGGATCTGTATGGCACGATCAGCTATGACTGGAAAGAAGCCCCTTTTGGAACAATCATCAAACTCTTCGCCACCTACCATGACTTTCAGTCCGATTTGGGGTCGCTTGATCTTGGTGAAGAATTTGATGCGGGGATGGCAGTGAAAATTAACAAATATTGGTCGGCGGAGATCAAGGGCGCCCTTTATGATGGCGGCGGATCAGGTCCCGCCGACCGTAATCTGATTTGGGCGTCTTTGAGGTTCCAATATTAGGGAGCGTTGATGATCGAAATGGGCAGCGCTGGAAAAACTGATTTCGATTTGCAGTCAGAAAAGGGACCGGCTGATGCTGGCGTTGATACCCATGATCTATGGCGCCTCAGGCCAATTCCCTCAGCGATGCTCGATACGCCACTAGATTTTATTTTTGCGGACCACGGTCGCCAACGTCAGGCCAGCGCACTCCTTATGAGAATTGCGGATGGTGAACATGATCGCGAGGGTGTCGAAGAATTAGTGGCTTTCCTGGAAATCGACTTCATGCCTCATTTTGATGATGAAGAGCTTGGTCTCTTTCCTCTACTACGCCAGCACTGCCCGCCGGAAGATAATATCGATGCGCTGATAGAGCGGTTGCTCGCTGAGCACAGTCACGATAAAGAGGTTTTCGAAAAGGTAGTCGATCTGCTTAAAGGCCTTCTGGGTGGGCAGGCATTGAACCCAGACGGTGCAAGACGCGTTCGCACCTTTGCTGAGCATATACGTCAACATCTCGCTTTTGAAAACTCCGTACTCTTACCCATTGCCCGCGTGCGTTTAGGCGTTGAGCCTCAAAAGGCCCTGACAAAAACTCTAAAGGAACGGCGCACCATCAAAAATGAGATGAGTTGATTGTTTTTTTCATCCGTTCTTGAGAAAAACATTTAACGTTCTTATTAGGCAGCGGCGTTACCCTAAAACCTTTTTCGCCAGCTTCTTGGCTTTTGACATCATGTTGATCTTAAATAGCTTGTTTTCAAGATTGATTTCCGTCTCTTTTTTAAATCCGATAAACAAATCGCGCCAAATTCCATTGGATCCACTTTCCACCAAGGCAATGGTTTCGAAATCCCCTTCTGTCTCCATTAAATTCAGCACCCAGTCCCGATCAATGTCGCCTTCCAATCCTTCAATCTTGTCTTTGTAAATATCTTCTGTCGTGTATCCCATCTCGACAACACAGATGTGGCGTGTTTTGCGAAATAGATGACGAAAGCATTCCATGCCTGACTCATAGCCTTTTTGCACCATCACCCATTGTACTGTCGCGAAGGTTGAAGTGATATCGTAGGTCGTATCGATTTCAGATATAAATTTCAGCGCATCTTCTTTTACATAGGTAATTGGTTGGCCTTTGATTTCAGCAAGCCGTGTAGCCCATTCAATAAAGTGCTTGGTAACGTCAACACCCGTCGCATGGTATCCCTTGTTTGCCATGGCGTCACAAAAGAATCCTGAACAGCATCCCAGATCCAGATAGGTATAATGTTGGGGTTGTGTGATTACATCAGGCGCATTCGGCTCATAGGATGAGATAGCCGCTTCCATGATTTGGTATCGCGACAGGGAATCCCCCCGTACAAGTTCCCACTTATCCATAGGGATGTCATAAAAGGGTTGGTAAGTTTTTAGTTCATTGGGAAATGGATTCCCGGCTTTCATGTCGTCCAGCAAATTTTTGATATCGGTATCATGCTTCATTTTTAGGCAGTCCTCACAAAGATGAATAGGGAAGCGATAATCACCATTATAAGTGACGCGCGTTGCAACTTTTTCGCAAGAAGAACAGGTTGTATCTAGTTTCTCAAACTGAACAGATGACGGAGAATGTTTTGCAAATTTATTAAGTGCCTTGAGTTGGGCTTGAGAAGGGGAGCCCACAAGGACAGTAATGCCATTTTTACTGGCCTGTACCCAGCCATTAACTATGTCTGTGTCATAATATTGAGCTTCATCGAAGACCGCACAACTGCCCTTTTTCATTTCGAGCAAAAGCTCAGAGGTCTCCCTAGTCCCTGCCGTATGGTCAATACGAAGGCCCAGACCTTTTGTGCGGCAGCCCATATAACCCCCCGGTTTGACATGGGGCCGACGCGCCAAATCCGGGTTCTCTCCGTTCAGGAACAGACAAACCGGAATGCCGGACGCTTTGTTTTCTTTCGCCTTAGTGATCAGCCGGGTGGTTTTGCCTGAGCCCGGTAAGCCGCTAAAAATTACTATCATGGCCATACCCTCACTGGCTGTCGCTGGTTGTAGTTTTAGTAGCGGAGCGTGCCAGGGTCAACAAATCTAGGCATAAATATCACCAACCCCTCAATAAACACAAAATGATGCGGGTCAAAGATCATCATAAATAGGGGCTGATTTATTGCGATGCCGTTTCCAGATCGAAGGCGGCGGCCATCAAGGCGCGCGTGTAATCTGTTTCGGGGTGATCGAATATTTTCGCGGCGGGTCCTTGTTCCACCACTTTTCCGGCCTTCATGACCAGAACATAATTGGCCATGGCCCGCACAACCTTAAGGTCGTGGCTGATAAACAAATATGCCAAGTGATGGCGTTGCTGCAAATCACGCAGCAGATCGACAATCTGCGCCTGCACCGACATGTCGAGCGCGCTTGTGGGTTCATCCAGCATGATGAATTTGGGTTTGAGGATCAAGGCGCGTGCAATGGCAATGCGCTGGCGTTGGCCACCGGAAAATTCATGAGGATACCGATCCTGCATGTCAGAGGTCAGGCCTACTTCTTCCAGAACGTCGCCGATCATGCTGCGGCGCTCAATGCCTTTGAGCGCGTCCCCATGAACGGTGAGCCCTTCCATCACAATGTCTCCCACAGGCAGACGCGGGCTTAATGAGCCAAACGGATCTTGAAAGACGATCTGCATTTCCCGGCGCAACGGGCGCATGTCTTTCGCCTTGTATGTTTCAATGTTTTTGTCGTCAAAGGTGATGTGGCCTTGGGCCGAAATCAAACGCAGCAGCCCCAAGCCCAAGGTGGTTTTACCCGAACCCGATTCACCGACAATTCCTAAGGTTTCTCCGGCGCGCAGTTCAAAACTGACATCGTCCACCGCTTTGACGTAATCTACCGTTCGGCGCAGAACACCCTTTTTGATGGGGAACCAGACACGCATATGCTCGGTGGAAATAACCACTGATGCCTGCGGGTCGCTTGTCGGCGGCTCGCCCTTCGGCTCGGCGGCGATGAGATGTTGTGTATAGGCGTGTGCCGGGGCTTGAAAAACTTCTTCCGTATCCCCCCGCTCAACGATCTGGCCTTGTGTCATCACGCAAACCCGATCAGCCATTTTGCGCACCACGGCGAGATCATGGGTGATGAGAAGAATGGCCATGCCCATCTCGGCTTGTAATTCTTTCAGGAGGTTTAGAATTTGTGCTTGTACGGTGACATCAAGTGCCGTGGTTGGTTCATCCGCGATCAGCAAATCCGGCTTATTGGCCAGCGCCATGGCGATCATCACACGTTGGCGCTGTCCGCCGGATAATTGGTGCGGGTAAGCGCCGAGGCGTTTTTCAGGCTCGTCCAGCCCGACTTTATCGAGTAAGTCCAATGCCCGTGACCGAGCATCCTGTTTTCCCAAACCCTGATGGATTTGCAGTATTTCGCTCACCTGTTGCTCGATGGTGTGTAGGGGGTTGAGCGAACTCATGGGTTCTTGAAAAACCATAGAGATGTGATTGCCCCGTACGCCGCGCATGTTCTGTTCGGAGGCCGTGATCAAATCCTGTTTTTGAAATTTTATGCGCCCCGAGGGGTGAGACGCTTGCGGGTAGGGGAGTAACCTCATGATCGACAAGGCGCTGACCGATTTTCCGGAACCCGATTCTCCCACCAGCGCGACCGTTTCCCCTTTGTTGATATAAAAAGATATGCCGTGAACGGCTTGCGTGACCTTGCCGTCAACAGAAAAACTCACGGAGAGATCCTGAACGTCAATAAGCGGTTCGTGCATGGCTTAGTTCTTTCTCGGGTCGAAGGCATCACGCACCGCTTCGCCAACGAACACCAGCAGGCTCAGCATCACTGCAATGGTCATAAACGCCGTTACGCCCAGCCAGGGCGCCTGAAGATTGTCCTTGCCCTGCTTGAGCAACTCGCCCAGTGACGGGGATCCCGGGGGCAGACCAAAGCCCAGAAAATCCAGAGACGTTAATGTGGTGATGGACCCGTTCAGAATAAACGGTATGAAGGTGAGGGTTGCCACCATGGCGTTGGGCAAGAGATGCCGCACCATGATCTTGGTGTTGCCCACTCCCATGGCGCGCGCCGCCATGACATATTCGAAATTCCGCGCCCTCAAAAATTCCGCCCTGACCACACCGACTAGCGCCACCCAGCTGAACAACAGGAGTATGAATAGAAGAATCCAGAAATTTGGTTCGATCACCGCTGCAATGATAATGATAAGATAAAGCTGAGGAATGCTCGTCCAGATTTCAATAAAACGTTGAAACAGCAGATCTACCCAGCCGCCGAAATAGCCCTGCACGGCGCCGGCCGCAACGCCGACAAAGGTGGAGAATATAGTCAATGTCAGACCGAACAGAACGGATATCCTGAACCCATAGATCAAGCGGGCCAGCACATCGCGGCTTTGATCATCCGTGCCCAACCAGTTCTCAGAACTGGGAGGAGACGGGGCTGGCGTCGGCGGATCAAGGTTGATGGTCTGATAGCTATAGTGAATAGGGGGCCAAAGAACCCATCCCCCTTCTTTCTCGATCAATTCTTGAACAAAGGGATCGCGATAATCCGCTTCTGTCGGGAAGTCGCCGCCAAATGCCGTTTCCGGATATGCCGCGAAAACAGGAAAATAAAAACCCCCCTCAAAGGAAACGACCAGAGGTTTGTCATTGGCGATGAACTCGGCAAAGAGAGAGATAAAAAACAGGATCAGAAAAATCCATAAAGACCATACGCCGCGCTTGTTCTTCTTGAAATTATGAAGACGCCGCTGGTTCAAGGGGCTGATATGAAGCCTCCGGCGTTCCGGGGCATCCGCAAGTCCATGGGCGCCGTTTGCGATATCTTCATCTGATGCCATTTCTTTTTGCGTCACGGCTTAAACATCCCGCGTTTCGAAATCGATACGCGGATCGATCAATGTATATGTCAGGTCACTGATAAGCGCGATGATGAGACCGGCCAGAGAGAAGATAAAGAGTGTACCAAAAATCACCGGATAATCGCGATTGACCAGAGACTCAAAACCCAAAAGCCCTAAGCCGTCTAAAGAAAAGATGGTTTCTATGAGGAGGACGCCCGTGAAAAAAACGCCTAAAAACGCGGCGGGGAATCCAGCGACAACGATCAGCATGGCGTTGCGAAACACATGCCCGTAAAGAACGCGCCGCTCGGATAAACCCTTGGCGCGCGCGGTGGTGACATATTGCTTTTTAATTTCGTCAAGGAAGGAGTTCTTGGTCAGCAACGTTGTTGTAGCGAATCCGCTGATACTGAGTGATATGAGGGGCAAGGCCATATGCCAGAAATAGTCTTTAACTTTTGCGAATAGCCCAAGTTCCTCCCAATTGTCTGACGTCAGACCCCGCAAAGGGAACCAGTCAAAATACGTGCCGCCCGAAAACAGAACGATCAGCAGAACCGCCAGCAGAAAACCCGGAATGGCATAGCCGACAACAATCACGCCGCTGCTCCAGACATCAAATGCACTGCCATCGTGAACCGCTTTACGTATGCCTAAAGGAATGGAAATCAGATAGGCGAGCAGTGTCGTCCAAAGACCAAGAGATATGGAGACCGGCATTTTTTCCAGAATAAGATCGATCACTTTGACAGAGCGAAAATAACTCATGCCAAAATCAAATTGGATGAAATTCTTTATCATGATGAAGAAGCGTTCATGCACGGGTTTATCGAATCCAAATTGCCGTTCCAGCTCGGCGATGAATTCAGGATCGAGCCCCTGGGCGCCCCGGTATTTACTGTTCACGGTGCTGTCTCCGCGAAACACTTGGCTCCGCGCAGCACTGAAATCGCCCGAAGCCGAGCCGCTGATGCGGGCGGTGGCCGATACGTCCAAACCCTGAACTTGCGCGATGATGCGCTCCACCGGGCCGCCGGGGGCAAACTGGATCACTGTGAAACTCACCAGCATGATCCCGAATATGGTCGGGATCATGAGCAGGAGGCGCCGGATAATGTAAGCCGTCATTTGGGTTTATTCCTGCTCCTCGTCACCGGTATTTTGCGGCGCGTTCACATCTTTTACCCACCACGTGTCAATAATGCCGCGTTGATATTTGGGTTTGATCTCGGGCCAGGCGAATTTATCCCAGAAAGCGAGATGAAATTTGCCGCTGGTCCATTGCGGTACCCAGTAATGGCCTTCGCGTAACACCCGGTCAAGGGCGCGCACGCGTGCGTTCAGTTCATCGCGGGAGGAGGCCGCGACGACAGCTTCGATGAGAGCATCCACGACAGGGTCTTTGATGCCCGCAAGATTTTGTGTTCCCGGTATTTTGCCGGCCGCCGTACTAAAAAAACTGCGCAACCCAAGGCCTGGCGTGTTGCTCTGTGTATAACGTGCGGTGATGACGTCAAAATCAAACTCTTCCATACGGCGTATATATTGTGATGGATCGACGAGGCGGATCTCAGCGTCTATGCCCAGAAGGGTCAGATTTTTAATATAGGCGGCGATGATCCGTTCAGAGCTTGGCGAAAAAATAAGAAATTCGATTTTAAAGGGCGCGCCGTTCTCATCAACAAGCTTGCCCTCTTCCGCCCGCCAGCCTGCTTGCGCAAAGAGCTGTCGCGCTTGTTGCAAGCTTGACCGGATCCGCCCTGAGCCGTCGGATTGGGGCGGCGTATAGGCGCGGGTGAAGAGTGCAGGCGGCAGTCCCGCGCGATAAGGCTCCAGCGCCGCCAACTCCAAACCGGTAGGCGCGCCGGTCGCCATCAATTCAGATGCGCCTTGAAAGAAACTGGTGGTGCGCTGATAGGCGCCATAGAAAAGGTTCTTGTTGGTCCAATCAAAATCAAAGGCCAGACCTAAGGCTTCGCGCACGCGTGCATCGGCAAATTGCGGCCGGCGCATATTGTAATAATAGCCTTGAAAGCCCGAGGGCGTTTCGTCTTTGATTAAAGAGCGTTTCACGCGGCCGTCCATAACGGCGGGAAAATCATACTGAGTCGCCCAGACCCGCGAGGTAAATTCTTCCCTTAAATCATATTCGTGGCCCGTGAACGCCTGAAAGGCGATCGTCCGGTCACGGAAGTAATCATAGCGAATGGTATCGAAATTCCACCGCCCTCGGTTAACCGGCAGGTCTTTGGCCCAGTAATCGGTGACGCGGGTGTATTCGATAAAACGTCCCTGCTCCAGATTGCCGATTTTATAAGGCCCGCTGCCCAAAGGCGGCTCCATGGTGCTCTCATCAAAAGCATGGACGGTGTAATAGGCTTTGGAAAAAATCGGCAATTCCGCCACGGCCAGCGGCAAATCGCGCGTCTCGGCGCCTTGCGCAAAAATAAATTTGATCTCATGGGGACCGAGAATCTCGACCTCCTCGACATCGGCTAAGGCCTGCCGGTATTGCGGGTGACCTTTTTCCATCAGGAGTGTGAAGGAGAAGGAGATATCCTCGGCGCTCAATGGCGTGCCGTCATGGAACTGTGCTTCCTCGCGCAACCGGAAGATGATCCAGGACTTATCCGCAGGGATTTCCGCCTCTCTGGCCACTAGACCATACAGTGCGTCCGGCGCGTCCCCGGCGCGTACCATCAACGTGTCAAAGATGAGACTCAAACCATCCACGGGGAGCAGTATTATACCCTCCGCGCCATCGCCTTTCAGGATATAGGCGTTGAGACTGTCATAGGTGGTGCGGCCGATGATGCCGGTGAGAGACAGCGTGCCGCCTTTCGGGGCTTGCGGATTACTGTACTCAAAATGAGAAAAATTAAGTGGATATTTCAGGTCTCCAAAGGCCGACAGACCGTGGGTAATGGTGGTGGGTTCGCCTTGTTCTTCAGCGCTGGCCCCGGTGGACACCAGCAGGAGGGCGCTCAACATGGCTCCCCCTGTGCGTTGCCAAAAAGTGCGCCGCATGGTCATGGCAATTCCTCCCCCATATCATCCCCGGCTTCCAGATCAAGCCCGCCGCGCAGCAGGTCCGGCTGGGTGTCGTCGCCGGTCTCGTCCTGCGCCGTCATGTCCTGAGGTGCGGTGTCGTTGAGATCGTGAGCCGCTTCGCGAGACCACCACGTGCTTGGAATGCCGGCATTATAAGGGGGCGGCTTGGGCGGAAAGTCAAATCGATCCCAATAGGCGTAGCGATCCCCGCCTGTATACCATTGCGGCACCACATAATGGCCCCACAGCAAGGCCCGGTCGAGCGCATGAGTAGCAGTGAGCAGTGCGGCGCGATCTTTTGCAAAGATGATTTTGTCGATCAGGGCGTCAATCACCGGATCATGGATTCCTGCGACATTGCGCCCGCCCTCTTGGTCGGCCGTTTCTGAAGCCCAATATTCGCGTTGTTCATTGCCTGGCGACAGAGATTGACGGACGGAATGAACGATCATCTCAAAATCGAACTTATCGCGCCGGTTGAGGTATTGCGAGACATCGACAATGCGGATGGAGCCATAAATACCAATCCGCTCCAAATCCCGCAAGAAGGGCTGCACCACACGCTCGAATGCCGGCTGCACCAGCAAAAACTCGATGGTCAGCACCTCACCGGTTTTCTCGTGGGTCATCACGCCGTTTTGGAGCGACCACCCGGCTTGCTTCAGAAGGCCAAGGGCTTTCACCAGGTTTTTGCGGTATTTGCCCGTGCCGTCTGTTTGTGGCGGTTGAAAGGTTTGAGAAAAGATCTCGGGCGGGAGTTGATCCTTGAAAGGCGCCAGTAATTCAAATTCTTCTACTGTGGGCAGGCCCTTTGCCGCCAATTCGGAATTATCGAAATAGCTGGTGAGGCGCTTGTACTGACCATAAAAGAGATATTTATTCGCCCATTCAAAATTAAAAGCCAGGCCGATGGCTTCACGCACGCGGCGGTCTTTAAACTTCTCTGCCCGTGTATTAAAGAAAAACCCCTGCATGGGTGCGGGCTGCTTGTCTTCAATAAAGCGTTTTTTGATACGCCCGTCTTCAACCGCCGGCACATCATATTGGGTCGCCCAGGCTTTTGAGCTGCTTTCCGCTCTGATGTCATACTCATCGGCCAGGAAGGCCTGAAA
>JAJFIO010000290.1 GCA_021774915.1 Alphaproteobacteria bacterium | reverse complement strand
GAACTGGATGCGCCGTACCGATAAAACGCCGCCACACAGGATCGGGATAAAAGAAAGAATATTCGCGCGGGCGTTCGCCCTTGCACCATCAGGAAAGAAGTCTGGTCACCCATCATGATCATACATGCCATCACCTTCTATACCTTCGCAACCGTGATCCTGGTCTCGGGCTTTATGGTTATTGCGGCGCGCAATCCCGTGCATTCGGTTCTGTTTTTGATCTTGGCGTTTTTCAATGGCGCGGGCCTGTTTGTGTTGTTGGGTGCTGAGTTTTTGGCGATGATCCTGGTGATCGTCTATGTCGGCGCTGTGGCCGTGTTGTTTTTGTTTGTGGTGATGATGCTCGATATCGATTTCACGCAAATGCGCGAAGGTTTTTTGCATTATCTGCCTGTTGGTGCGCTGGTTGGCCTGGTGGTGTTGGTGGAGCTTGTCCTCGTGGTTGGTCAGGCGAGCGTGGATTTAAGCGCCGTGGTTCATGCGGCGCATCCCACTCCCGACCTTTCCGTGCGCAGTAATACCGCTGCCCTAGGGGATTTCCTCTACACGGACTTTGTCTACTTCTTTCAAGCTGCCGGACTCATCCTTCTGGTGGCGATGATTGGCGCGATCGTCCTCACCTTGCGTCATCGGCCTGGAGTGCGCCGACAGGTGATTGCCGATCAGGTTGGGCGAAAACGCGAGGAGGGCGTCGAAATTGTGAGCGTGAAACCGGGGCAGGGACTGTAAATGATGGAAATCGGACTGGGCCATTACCTCACCGTTGCGGCGATTTTGTTTACGCTGGGCATTCTCGGAATTTTCCTCAACCGTAAGAACGTCATCATTATCCTGATGTCGATTGAGTTGATGCTGCTTGCGGTCAACATCAACCTGGTTTCTTTTTCCGTTTATTTGGGTGATTTGGTAGGCCAGGCTTTTGCGCTTTTCGTGTTAACCGTGGCGGCGGCCGAAGCGGCGGTTGGCCTGGCTATTCTCGTGGTCTATTTCCGCAATCGAGGAAATATTGGTGTTGAAGACATCAATCTGATGAAAGGTTAGGGGGCTAAGCTTCTCTCATGCTTTACAAGTTGATCGTATTGCTGCCGGTGATCGGCGCCCTCATAGGAGGGCTCCTGGGGCGCTGGATCGGCCATCGCGGGGCGGAGATTATCACGTCGTCCTTATTGGTTTTGTCCGCGATATTGAGTTGTGTGGCTTTTTACCAGGTGGCGATTGCGGGCCAAGGCCCGGAAGAGGCCATCACGTTTTTCCGTTGGTTCGATGTCGGCGCATTTGAAGCTGACTGGGCGCTGCGCATCGATACATTGACAGTGGTTATGATGGTGGTGGTGACGGGGGTGTCCTCACTGGTTCATATTTATTCCATCGGCTATATGAGTCACGATCCGCATCGCGCGCGTTTTTTCAGCTATCTATCCCTCTTCACTTTCGCCATGCTGGCCTTGGTGACTGCCGATAATTTACTCCAGATGTTCTTTGGCTGGGAGGGTGTCGGGCTTGCGTCTTATCTGCTGATCGGCTTCTGGTACAAAAAACCTTCGGCCAATGCTGCCGCCATCAAGGCCTTTCTGGTCAACCGTGTGGGAGATTTCGGGTTTGCTATCGGAATTATGGCGATCTTTTTTGTGTTCGACGCGGTGGACTTTGACACGATCTTTGCCAAGGCGCCGGAACTGGCAGGCACCAACTTTCTTTTCCTTGGTCAAAGCGTCGATGTGCTGACCACCATCTGCCTGTTGTTGTTTGTGGGCGCCATGGGCAAGTCGGCGCAGATTTTCTTGCACACTTGGTTACCCGACGCCATGGAAGGACCGACACCGGTCTCGGCTCTGATTCACGCCGCGACCATGGTCACCGCCGGGGTGTTTCTGGTGTGCCGGATGTCATATCTGTTCGAATATGCGCCCGACGCGCTCTATGTAGTGACGCTGGTGGGCGCGGTGACGGCGTTTTTCGCTGCCAGCGTGGCTCTGGTGCAGAACGATATCAAACGCGTCATCGCCTATTCCACATGCAGTCAACTGGGCTACATGTTTTTCGCGGCGGGGCTTGGCGCTTACGATGCCGCCATGTTCCATCTTTTTACCCATGCGTTTTTCAAGGCGCTGTTGTTCCTGTGTGCGGGGTCCGTCATTCATGGGATGAGCGATGAACAGGACATGCGCAATATGGGTGGTCTGTTTAAATATCTTCCCTGGACGGGCATGTTGATGATCATCGGCACCTTGTCCATCACCGGCGTTGGCATCCCTCACACCCTCATCGGCTTTTCCGGCTTTGTGTCGAAAGATGCAATTATCGAAGGCGCTTATGCGGTGGGCACGCCGATTGGTGGCTTTGCGTTCTGGATCGGCCTGATCGCCGCCGCCATGACGGCATTTTATTCATGGCGGCTTATTTTCATGACCTTCTTCGGCAGGCCGCGCGCCCCGATTGATATTATGAGCCACGTTCATGAATCTCCGGCAACCATGATGATCCCTCTACTTGTCTTGGCGTTCGGTGCGATTTTTGCCGGGATAGCGCTGCAAAGCCTGTTCATTGGGAGTGCTTCGGAAGGTTTCTGGGGCGACGCTCTTTTAGTTCTAGGCAGCACTGGTCATGAAGTGGTTGAGGCGGCTGAACAGGGTGCGCACGATTTACCAAACTGGGTAGTGCTCGGCCCCTTCGTGGTGATGCTGCTGGGTCTGACCTGGGCGGCGTACTGGTATCTCAAACGTCCCGACATTCCCGAACGCATCGCCGCAAACCGGGGCCTGCTTTATCTGTTCTTGCTCAACAAATGGTATTTTGACGAGATCTATGACTTTCTTTTTGTTCGTCCGGCCAAACGTCTCGGCCGCTTCCTGTGGAAACGGGGTGACGGCTGGCTGATCGATGGGTTTGGGCCCGACGGCGTGGCTGCACTGGTGCTCGGCACAACGCGGCGGGCGATCAAACTGCAAACAGGCTACATTTATCATTATGCCTTTGCGATGCTGATCGGCGTCGCTGCGGCGGCAACGTATCTTTATGTCAAAGCTGTGGGGGCGCTGTAATGTCCGAGTGGATTTTAACGGTCATCACATTTCTGCCTCTGGTGGGCGCCTTTTTTCTATTCCTGATCAAAGGGGAAGACGAGGTCGTCGCGCAGAATGCCCGCAATGTGGCCTTGTGGTCGACGTTGGTGACCTTCGCCGCTTCTCTGGTTCTGCTTGTCGAATTTGATTCATCTCAGTCCGGATTTCAGTTTGAGATCACGCGCGAATGGTTGGGCGGCAACATCACCTATCACATGGGCGTTGACGGTATTTCAATCCTCTTTGTCATCCTTACCACCTTTCTAACGCCCCTGTGCATTCTGGCCTCGTGGCAGTCCATCACTACCCGTGTGAAGGAGTATATGATCGCGTTTCTCATTTTGGAAACGCTGATGATCGGCGTGTTTTGCGCACTCGATCTGGTTTTGTTTTATCTGTTCTTCGAAGCTGGATTGATCCCCATGTTCATCATCATTGGGGTGTGGGGCGGCGCACGGCGGGTCTATGCTTCGTTCAAATTCTTTCTGTATACGCTGCTGGGGTCAGTGTTGCTGCTGATTGCGTTGATTGCCATGTATGTCATGGCAGGCACCACGGACATCCCTACGCTGATGGCGCACCAATTTCCGGTGGATCTGCAAATGTGGCTTTGGCTGGCGTTTTTTGCCTCCTTTGCCGTCAAATTGCCGATGTGGCCGGTCCACACCTGGCTCCCCGATGCCCATGTCGAAGCCCCCACCGCCGGGTCGGTCATTCTGGCGGGTATTTTGTTGAAGATGGGCGGCTATGGGTTTTTGCGTTTCTCTTTGCCGATGTTTCCCATCGCGTCTGATTTTTTTGCGCCTCTCATTTTCACTTTGAGCGTCGTCGCCGTGATCTACACATCTCTTGTGGCGCTGATGCAGGAGGATATGAAAAAGCTGATCGCCTATTCCTCTGTCGCCCATATGGGGTTCGTTACCATGGGGCTGTTTGCGGGTAATCTTCAGGGCATTCAGGGCGGTATTTTTCAGATGCTGAGTCACGGCATCATTTCCGGCGCATTGTTTCTGTGTGTCGGGGTGATATACGACCGCATGCATACGCGCGAGATCGATGCGTATGGCGGGTTGGTCCACCGCATGCCGATCTATGCCGGGGTTTTCTTGCTATTCACGCTTGGCAATGTGGGCCTGCCGGGGACGAGCGGATTTATCGGTGAAATCACTGCATTGCTGGGTGTATATCAGGCCAATAATTGGGTGGCGTTGTTCGCTACCACCGGCGTGGTCTTAAGTGCGGCTTATGGTTTGTGGTTGTACCGGCGGGTCATTTTCGGCGCGTTGGAAAAAGCGTCGCTTAAAACTATCACCGATATGAATCCGCGCGAGATCGCTATTTTCGTGCCATTGATTGCGGCAACGCTGTATTTGGGATTCTACCCGGCTGCCGTTTTTGATGTGACTAATGCTTCGGTGGAAAATCTCATCCAGCACTACACGGCCGCTTTGGATGCCTATCAAAACGTCCTGTTGACGGCCAAGTGAGGGACGGGTTTTAAAGGACGATGACCCATGAACAGTTCTGAAATGATCAGCGCCAGTTTTACCCTCGTGCTGCCAGAAGTTTTCTTAAGTGTCGGCGCAATGGCGCTGTTGATGCTGGGCGTTTTCCGTGGTGACCGTGCTACGCGGCTCGTTTCCTGGCTCGCCGTGTTTCTCCTCTTTGTGGCGGGTGTGGCTGTGCTGCAAGGACCTGAGTTGCGTACATTGGCCTTTGGCGGCAGTTTCGTTGTCGATCCTTTTGGGCAGTTCGTCAAAATATTGATGCTGATCGGCGTCGCGTTGTGCCTGATCATGTCGATGAACTTTATTCGTGAAGAGAAATTCGAGCGGTTTGAGTTCCCGGTTCTTATTGTCCTGGCATCGCTCGGTATGAGTATGATGATCTCGGCCAATGACCTCATTTCCCTTTATATGGGTGTGGAATTGCAAAGCCTGTCGCTCTATGTGCTGGCCGCGTTTAATCGCGACTCTTTGCGCTCCAGCGAGGCTGGGATGAAATATTTTGTTCTGGGGGCGTTGTCCTCGGGCCTGCTGCTCTATGGCTGCTCTTTGATCTATGGTTTTACCGGCACGACCAATTTTGATGTGCTGCGGGAAACGCTCATACCCGGCGGCCTGTCCATAGGTTTGATTTTCGGCCTGGTGTTCTTGCTGGCGGGATTAGCCTTCAAGGTGTCGGCGGTGCCCTTTCATATGTGGACCCCCGATGTTTATGAGGGCGCGCCGACGCCGATCACGGCTCTGTTCTCGGCGGCGCCGAAAATTGCCGCCATGGCCTTGCTCGTGCGCGTTTTGATTTGGCCTTTCACGGATGTTGCGCTGAGCGCCGTGCCGGAATGGCGTCAGATCATTGTGGCGCTTGCTATGCTCAGTATGGTTCTGGGGGCTTTTGCCGCCATCGGACAGAGTAATATCAAGCGCCTGATGGCTTATTCTTCCATTGGCCATATGGGTTTTGTGCTGCTGGGGTTGGCGGCGGGTACGCAGGAAGGCGTGCGCGGCGTGCTCGTTTATCTCACCATCTATCTGGTGATGACGGTGGGGGTGTTCGCTTGCATTCTTTCCATGCGGCGCCGCGAAGGCATGGTCGAGGATATCGAAGAGCTTGCGGGTCTGTCGCGCAATCATCCTTTGATGGCGTTTGCACTCATGGTTTTGATGTTTTCGTTGGCAGGCATTCCGCCTCTGGCCGGTTTTTTCGCCAAGTTTTATGTGCTAGTTGCCGCTGTTCATGAGGGGCTTTACACGCTGGCCATCGTCGGTGTTTTGGCCAGCGTGGTGAGCGCCTATTATTATTTGCGCATTGTGAAAATTATGTATTTCGATGAACCGGCGGAGCCGTTCCTTTCTCCCATAGGTGGAGAAATACGCCTTATCCTGGGCGCGTCGAGCCTCTTCTTGTTGTTTTATGTGGTGTTTGCCTTCCCGCTTCTGGGGGTGACCGATCTTGTGGCGCGGTCGCTCTTTTAAGTGACCTGGTGATCCGGTGAAAGATGCGCTTCCCATTCTTCCAAAAGGCAGCCGCCTTGTCTTTTTTGATGAAATTGATAGCACCAGCGAGGAGGCACGGCGCATCGGTCAAAAGCTCAAGGCTGGTGATGGCGCGCTCCCAATATGGATATGGGCCTTGCGACAGAGTAAGGGCCGGGGGCGGAGGGGCCGGACATGGGTATCTGAAACGGGCAATCTATTTTGCACCCTTTTAAGGGCGTGTGACACACCCCCTCTGGTTAGCGCGCAACTCTCCTTCGTGGCGGCCTTGGCTGTGATTGAGGCTTTGCAGGAGAGTGTTCCCGAGCTGGCGGCGCAGCCGGAGCGGTTGGAGGTGAAATGGCCCAATGACGTGTTGCTGGACCGGCGCAAAGTCTCCGGCATCCTGTTGGAATCTTTTTCTTCTCCCTCTATGCCTCTTTTGGCCATCGGGATCGGTATCAATTTGATATCTCACCCGTCCTGCACGCTTTTCCCGGCGACGGATATAAAGACGGCCGGACTTCGTGAGCCAGAGCCGGGATCATGTCTGAGCGCGCTGGCCGCCTCTGTTGAACGCTGGTCGCAGCGCTGGCGCCAAGAGGGGTTTGCTCCCATTAGGCGTGCTTGGTTGGTGCGCGCGGCGGGTTTGCACGGCAGGCTCTCAGTAGCCTTGCCGCACGAGACGTTAGAGGGCACATTTGCGGACTTGAGCGAGAATGGGGAATTGCTGCTCGAAGGCGAAGACGGCCAGCAGAGGGTCATCGCGGCAGGGGAAGTTTTTTTCGGAGTTTAAGTTGTTGTTTGGTCGTGTTTCCGGACGGAAAACCGGTATCCACTTTTCCCGGAAACACTCTAGTGAATGAAAGGGCGAGCCCATGCTCCTTGCCATAGATGCCGGAAATACCAACACGGTTTTTGCGTTGTTCGAGGGCGAGCGTCTGGTCAGGCAATGGCGGATTGCGACCAGTGGGACACGGACCGGTGATGAATATATGGTTTGGCTGAGCCAGCTTCTTGCCCTGGAGAAATGGGATACACCGGCGATCACGGCCTGCATCATCTCAAGCGTGGTGCCGCAGGTTGAGTTCAATCTGCGTCAGTTGAGCCGGAGCGGACTGAAACTGAACCCGCTGGTGATTGGCGATTCAGATGTCGATCTAGGGATTGAGGTGCGCTTGAGCCCGGAGTCCGGGGTTGGGGCCGATCGTCTGGCCAATGCCGTGGGGGCGCATCTCCAGTACAAGCAAGCGCTGATCGTGATTGATTTTGGAACCGCGACCACGTTCGATGTGGTTGCCGCCGATGGCGCGTATGAAGGGGGCCTGATTGCGCCGGGTGTGCATCTCTCCACCAAGGCGCTGCATGAGGCGGCCGCCCAGCTCCCCCATGTCGAGATCTCAAAACCTGAGCGCATTATTGGCAAGAATACCATCGAAGCCATGACGTCGGGTCTGTTTTGGGGCTATGTCAGTTTGATCGACGGCCTGGTTGGGCGCATCAAGGCGGAATATGGACAGCCCATGTGTGTGATCGCCACGGGGGGATTGTCGGGTGTGTTCGCGCCCCATACGGATGCCATCGAACATGTGGATGAGGATCTGACGCTGAAAGGACTGGTTGAGATTTATCAACGCAATGCGTCTGCGCACCTCAACAAACGCGGTAGCAATTGATGTCAAAACAATCCCACACCAATGCAGATGACGAGCTTGTGTTTCTCCCTTTAGGGGGATCGGGCGAGATCGGCATGAATCTCAATCTCTATGGTTTTGGACCGCCTCAAACGCGTCAATGGATCATGGTGGATCTGGGGGTCACATTTGGTGATGCGCGTACGCCAGGTGTGGATCTCATCATGCCGGATCCTGAATACATCGCGGAGTTGAAAGATCAGCTTCTGGGCCTGGTGTTGACCCATGGTCATGAAGATCATATCGGCGCTGTGGGGCATTTGTGGCCTGATTTGCGCTGCCCGATTTACGCCACGCCTTTTACCGCGCATCTGGTGCGCGGCAAGCTGGCCGAACAGGGGCTGGAGAATGAAACGGAGATTACCGAGATCCCTCTGGGGGGGCGATTTGATCTGGGCCCATTTGATATCGAACTCATCACGCTCACCCATTCCATCCCTGAGCCCAATGCGCTGGCCATACGAACGCCGCTGGGCTGTGTACTTCATACCGGAGATTGGAAAATTGACCCTGATCCATTAGTGGGTGAGGTGACTGACGAAAACGCTTTGCGCGCCTTAGGCGATGAGGGTGTCCTGGCCATGGTCTGCGATTCGACGAATGTCTTCGTGCCGGGCGAGGCGGGCTCGGAAGCCGATGTTCGCGACAGCCTGATGGAACTGGTGGGTGCCTTGCGGGGCAAGGTGGCGGTGGCCTGTTTTGCGTCGAATGTGGCGCGGCTTGAGACCGTGCTGAAAGTGGCTGCTGCCCATGACCGCCATGTCTGCCTGGTGGGGCGCTCCATGCACAGGATGATCGAGGCGGCTCGTAACGTTGGAATATTGACCGATATCCCGCCGCTGGTTGATGAAGATGAAGCGGGCTATTTGCCCCATGACCATGTGCTTTATCTTTGCACGGGCAGTCAGGGTGAGCCGCGCGCGGCGCTGAGCCGCATTGCCAATGGAACCCACAGGCAGGTGAGTTTGGGAACAGGGGACTCGGTGATCTTCTCCTCGCGTGTGATACCCGGCAATGAAATCGCGATTTATGACCTTCAAAATCAACTGGCGGAATCAGGTGTGCGCATCATTACGGAGAAAGATCACTTCGTTCATGTGTCCGGTCATCCGTGCCGGGATGAACTGGCAGCCATGTATCAATGGGTTCAGCCTCATCTGGCTATTCCGGTGCATGGAGAGCGGCGCCACCTGCTGGAACACGGCGCATTGACGCGGGAGCTGCAAATCCCGTCAACGGTGGTGCCCAAAAACGGTACTCTGGTGCGCCTGGCCCCCGGGCCCGGCGCCATCATCGACGAAGTGCCCAGCGGCCGGCTTTATCTCGATGGTCAGGTGTTGTTGTCCGAAGGCAGCGCTCACTTGCGTGAGCGCAGAAAGATGGCTTATTGCGGTACTGTCGGGCTTTCCGTGGTGATGAGTGATGACGGTGATGTGCTGGCCCCGCCGATGGTTCGGTTTCAGGGCATTCCGGATGTGATGAGCGAGGATACGTCTCTTCTGGAGAGAGTCGAGAGGGAAGCGGCGTATGCCCTTGACCGACTTTCTCAAAAGAAACGACGCGACGAGATCATGCTCGAACAGGTATTGCGCCGTGCTGCCCGCCGAACGGTGGAAGAGGTCTGGGGGAAAAAGCCGGTGGTGGATGTGTTCGTGAATTGGGTGTAGGGAGAGTGTGGATTATGGAATCGGGCTATTTGTTAATTTGATGACGCCAAAACAAGGCCCCCTCACCCTACCCTCTCCCCCAGTGGGGGAGAGGGATGTGGAAGCTTAGTGAGCGACAGCGAGCTTAGCTGGAGCTGGGTGAGGGGGAGTGTCCATTTGTAGAGTAAGAAGGACGGATGAGATGATCGGAAAACTGAATCATGTGGCGATCGCGGTTCCGGACGTGGAAGCGGCGCGGGTTCTTTATCGCGATACGCTTGGCGCAAAGGTCACAGAAGCCGTGCCCGTTCCTGATCATGGCGTCACGACCGTGTTTGTTGAACTGCCTAACACCAAGATTGAGCTATTGGAGCCTTTGGGCGAAACCTCGCCCATCGCGAAGTTTCTCGAAAAAAACCCCGGCGGTGGCATGCACCACGTCTGTTATGAAGTGGAAGACATCCACGCTGCGCGCGATCACTTATTGGCGCGGGGCGCCCGCGTTCTTGGGAATGGTGAGCCGAAGATCGGCGCCCATGGTAAGCCGGTGCTTTTTCTGCACCCCAAGGATTTTTGCGGCACGCTTGTTGAACTGGAAGAGGTTTAAGCCGTAATGCATTGAAAAATATTTGTTTTTGTGTTTCGAATAATCCCTTCAGGCGCAGTCTGACAGGCAGTCGGAATCGTGATAGCCTGCGGCTCGGGTGTCAGCCATGAGAAACGCTCTGAGTATATCGATTGCCGCCTTGATGGCTTTACAGGGTTGCGCCGGTCCTATGGCTGTCAAGCCCGCTGCAAAAAAATCATTTGCTGTTCCAAAGGTCTGTGATCTGGATATGACCGCGCATGAGAATATCGCGATGTGCGTGCGTTCTTTATTGCCTGTGGGGGAGGTATATGGAGAAGTGGCTCTTGATCGCCTTGATGCAGTTCAGGACAGAGTGCCGGAAAACAAACTCTCACAAGCGATGGAGACGCGCAGCATCATCAAGGAATCATGTTTTGAGGTCGCTCAGTCCACACGGGTTTTTTATGATGTTGGCAAGACCGATCAGGCAACTGAAAAGGGTGCTGAAGCCCTGATGAGATGCTTTTTTTATGCGGGGCGCGTTCTGGAGAATTTTGGCGCCGGGAAGCAGGGAAAGAGATTGTCCAATGCCGCCAGTCGTACTTTTTGGGGTCTTTATCGTGACGATGAATTTTTAATCCCGCCTCCCGACCTCTTTCTAGGGCCAAGGTAGAGTCGTTGATGTGTTTTTCAGGTTGTTTTCTTCTGATCCAGAGGGCTTACCTGGGCGCATCTGTGTTAGAGAGGTGTTCTCGGATCAACTTCTAAAAGGGTGTGAAGGGTATGGGACTGGTTGGCGGGATTGTTGTTTTTCTGATTGTGTGGTGGATGGTCTTCTTCGCGGTCCTGCCGTGGGGGGTGGTCTCACAGGCCGAGCACGATGCTGTTGAGCCTGGTACAGACCCCGGTGCCCCAACACGTCCGGCACTGGGACGCAAAGCCTTGATCACGACCACGATTGCGGCATGCCTGTGGCTCATCATCTATATAGTCATCGTCAACGGGCTGATTACTCTTGAGTTACGTCCCGGCGCTCCCGCGTCCCAGTGAAGCGGGATGGCTATTATCAAGTGCACTTGATTTGGCAGCACACATTGTCGTGAGAATGTCATGCCAGGGTCACAGTTGCGTGTGTAATAAGCCCTCAACACAAAATGTGATTTTATAAACCCTTGGGAAAGGCTGAGGCGATAAGCTTATTCACATGTTGGGCGTTGATCAAATAAGGTATTTTTTAAAGGGTGTATTATTTCTTTTAATCAGTAGTTTATGCTCTGTTTCTCAAGTGTATTCTAGAGATGGCACGGCGTTTGATTTGCGGCCTTCGATCCTGCCGCTCAGCCGCGAGGAATGCCGTCTGCTGAAAATCCACCACACGTCAAACGATGTCGCCTTTCAGCCTGGCGCGGCGTTGGATGGCAGCCCTGTGGCCCCGGCGGATTTGCCCGGATCCCCTCAGATCGATTTGTCTGATGTGGTCTCCTTTGATCTTCTGCTGCGCCCGGACGGGCCCGGCGATTTAAAGCTTGAGGGAAGCGTTGGCGTCCTTTCTGTAGAGGTGGCCACGGGTGCTCTGATATTAAACGGTAAGCGGCTTGATGAGCGCAGAGCCGTGGTCTGGTGCGACGATGATCCACAATCCCCCTAATCCAGGGGCCGGGTAAAACTTTCCCATCATTGCCAAGGGGCGCGGCTTCTCCTAAAAGGAAAGCCCCTTTATTCCCATCAGACCTGTTGCGATTGTCCACCATGAAGCTTTCCCGATTTTTTCTCCCGACTCTCAAGGAAACTCCTGCCGAAGCGCAGATTGCCTCACATCGCCTGATGCTGCGGGCGGGCATGATCCGTCAATCGGCGGCGGGGATCTATTCGTGGCTGCCTCTGGGTCTGAGGGTTTTGAAAAAGATCGAGGCCATTGTGCGCGAGGAACAAGCCCGCGCCGGGGCCATTGAACTGCTGATGCCAACCATCCAGTCCGCTGATCTGTGGCGGGAGAGCAAGCGTTATGACGATTATGGTGCTGAAATGCTGCGCATCAAAGATCGCCATGAGCGCGACTTGCTTTATGGTCCCACCAATGAAGAACTGATTACTGATATTTTTCGCGGTACCGTTCGCTCGTACAAGGATTTGCCGCTGAATCTCTATCATACTCAGTGGAAGTTTCGCGATGAAATCCGGCCGCGTTTTGGCGTGATGCGCGGGCGGGAATTTCTCATGAAAGACGCTTACTCGTTTGATTTGGATCAGGTGGCGGCGCGTCACTCATATAATCAGATGTTCGTGGCTTATTTGCGAACTTTCGACCGCATGGGCCTGAAAGCCATTCCCATGGCGGCCGACACCGGTCCCATTGGCGGCGACATGAGTCATGAATTCGTGATTCTGGCCGAGACCGGGGAGAGCGAGGTTTTTTGCCACAAGGATCTCATCGAGATTGCCGCGCCGGGTGACAACATCGATTATGATGCGGATCTCACGCCTTTTATCGAGGCGCGCACAAAGCTTTATGCCGCTACTGATGAAAAACACGACGCGCAAGAGTTTGAGCGTGCAGTCCCTAAAGAGTCCCGGATTTCTGCGCGCGGGATTGAGGTCGGACATATTTTTTATTTCGGCACCAAATATTCTGACGCCATGGGGGCCACGGTCACCAATGCCGACGGTGCCCAAGTTCCTGTGGAAATGGGGTCCTATGGTATTGGCGTTTCCCGTCTTGTGGGGGGAATCATCGAAGCCAGCCATGATGATGACGGGATCATCTGGCCGCAAAGCGTCGCGCCGTTTGATGTCGGTCTTATTAATCTCAAATCCGGCGACGCGGCGTGTGATGCAGCGTGCGAGGATTTTTATGCGCAATTGACCAGGGCCCGCGTGGATGTGCTGTATGATGACACGAGAGAGCGGGCAGGCGCTAAGTTCTCCACCATGGATCTCATCGGTCTGCCCTGGCAGGTGATTGTGGGGCCGCGCGGGGTATCGAGCGGCATGGTGGAAGTGAAAACCCGCGCCACGGGTGCGCGCGAAGAGATGTCGACCCAGGCGGCCATCACCAAACTCACCGCCGGGATAGCTTCATCATGATGCCTTTCGCCCGTTTTGAGTGGATGCTGGCCTTGCGTTATTTGCGGGCCCGGCGCCGTGAGAGTTTCATCTCAGTGATTTCAGGGTTTTCGCTGGTGGGGATTGCCCTTGGCGTGGCGACGCTGATCATCGTGATGGCGGTGATGAACGGTTTTCGTGTTGAGTTGATGGATCGCATTTTAGGGGTCAACGGCCATATCAAAGTGGAGAGCTGGAGCGGTGCTCTGATGGACTTTGATGCCACGGCCGAGAAATTGCGCCAAATTGACGGGATCATCCGGGTTGCGCCTTTAGTCGAGGGGCAGGCCATGGCCTCGGCCCATGAAATTAATACCGGTACTCTGGTGCGGGGATTGCGCAAAGCGGATCTGGAAAGCCTGACCGTGGTGTCGGACAATGTGATCGCAGGCTCACTTGATAATTTCGACAAGGCGACGGGGGTGGCGATTGGCGCTCTCTTGGCGCAGCATTTGGGTTTGCGTGTTGGCGATCTCATGACACTGATTTCGCCGCGGGGTACGGTCACGCCGTTTGGCACCACGCCGCGCATAAAGGCTTATCCGGTGCTCGCCATCTTCGAGATCGGTATGTCGGAATATGATAAGGCCTTCGTTTTCATGCCGCTGAAAGAGGCTCAACTTTACTTCAATGCGGGAAGCGGCGTCACAGCGCTGGAGATCATGGTTGAAGATCCCGATGCGGTAGCGAGTCTGCGCGCGATTATGCAGGCGCAAGTGGAAGAACCTTTGCGCATTCTCGATTGGCAGCAGACAAATTCGACATTTTTCGGCGCCTTACAGGTGGAGCGCAATGTCATGTTTCTTATCCTGACACTGATTATTCTGGTGGCGGCGCTCAATATCATTTCCGGGCTTATCATGCTGGTAAAAGATAAAGGCCATGATATCGCCATTCTGCGCTCCATGGGCGCGACTCAAGGCGCGATCATGCGCGTGTTTTTTATCACCGGCTCGGCGATTGGCGTGGTGGGCACTCTGATTGGCTTCACCATCGGCGTTTTGTTCTGCACCAATATTGAAGGAATTCGGCAGGGGGTATCGAATCTTCTCGGGGCGGAGCTGTTTCCGCCGGAAGTTTATTTCCTCACCCAGATGCCGGCGGAGATGAATACCAATGAAGTCGCCATGGTGGTGATCATGGCGCTGACCTTGTCATTATTGGCGACGCTTTATCCGTCCTGGCGCGCAGCAAGGCTCGATCCCGTCGAAGCCCTGAGGTACGAGTGATCATGGCGGTGGGAAAAAAAGACCTGGTGCTGGAATTGCGTCAGATTGTGCGCGGGTTTGGCATGGGCGAAACCCGCATCGATGTGCTTAAAAACATTGATTTTCAGATGGCGCGGGGTGAGGTGGTGGCGCTGTTGGGGCCTTCGGGGTCGGGTAAATCGACAATGCTTCATATTGCGGGCTTGCTGGAAAAGCCCGAGAGCGGCGATGTGGTGATCCACGGCAAAGCCTGCACCACGATGAGCGATGCCCAGCGCACGGCCGTACGCCGGAAGGAACTGGGCTTTGTTTACCAATTTCATCATCTGCTGCCTGAATTCACGGCGCTGGAGAATATCGCCCTGCCGCAGATGATCGCGGGCAAAGCCCGCCGCAAAGCCGAGGAGCACGCGGAGCAGTTGCTGGGCGAACTGGGTCTGGGGGAGCGATTGGCGCATCAGCCCATGCAGATTTCGGGTGGTGAGCAGCAGCGGGTGGCCATTGCGCGGGCCTTGGCCAATGGCCCCGCCGTTCTGCTGGCCGATGAGCCCACCGGCAATCTTGATCTCCGCACGGCCCAGGCAGTATTTGAAAACCTTATGGCCCTGGTGCGCGGGACAGGCCTGGCGGCGCTCATCGCCACCCATAATTTTGAGCTGGCGCGCACCATGGACCGGGTGGTGCAGCTTGAAGATGGTAGTTTAAGTGAAGTTACCCCGGGTGCCCTCTAAGCCCAGCTTCCGATGACGGCGCCCATCAAGCCATAGACCACCGCCATATTGCCCATGTCGATGAGATAGAGTACGACGCCGGTGCGCCGGATGATGAGTTCCAGTGTGCGGATCGGCCATGCGCCCCCCAGCCACAGCATGAGACCAATGGCGGCGCCGGTTTGCCAACTGACCGTGCCACCCGCCATGCCATACCACTTGATCACGATACCAATCAGAAAGGCCGCCGCCAGAGCCAGCAGCAGGCCTGTGAGTTGCTCAGCGCCCAGCCGGATGTCGCCTAGTGCTTTGCCTTGCGCCGCCGCCCAGGCCTTGCCGAACATGAAAGGCGCATACCAGAGAGCGCCAACCCCCGCCCAGATCAGTACGCCCGCGCCCAATGCCCAGTAATTCAAATCATCCAGCAGCATGAAGACCACCCTCTCGCTTGAAGTTTGGTTGTGTGTCCCTACCTCCTGTCATTGGCTCTTGACAAGATGGGAACAAAAGTAGAACTTAACCCCAATGAGAACAAGAGGAGAACAAATGGCCCGTATTATTGAAGCCCATATTATTGAAGATTGTCTCGCCGCATTGACGTTGTCCGCTTTTCTCGGCGCCCTGCTGTTCTGGTCCGCCTTGGCCGAGGCCGCCCTGGTGGGATAGGGGAGGCACCGCCCCTTGGCAAAGCGCGGGAGGAGACTATATTCAGTTTATGGAACTCGCGTGTTGCATATTCGGCTCATCCAGCACATCCGGGTAAGGTAAGGGATTATGACTGAATATCGATTCATTCGATTTGAGGATATGTCATTTGAGGAACCGCTCAAGCGGCGCTATCGGGATTTCCGGTCGCGCAAAGGCTTTGGCTGGGCAGGGCTCAGAGATCTCTTTTTGCTCATTCTCGTCCTTATTGGCG
>JAJFIO010000289.1 GCA_021774915.1 Alphaproteobacteria bacterium | reverse complement strand
GGCGGAGGCCTATATTCTGACGAAGGATGAGGGTGGCCGGCATACGCCGTTTTTCACGAATTACCGTCCGCAGTTTTATTTCCGGACGACGGATGTGACGGGGGTTGTGACGTTGCCGGAAGGCACGGAGATGGTGATGCCGGGCGACAATGTTGAGATGAATGTGGAGCTGGTGGTGCCGATTGCGATGGAAGAGAAGCTGCGCTTTGCGATCCGCGAAGGCGGCCGCACCGTCGGCGCCGGCGTCGTCGCAAGCATTATCGAATAGGAGCGCTCGCTTGAGCCCGCGGTTTAGGAGTGTAGCTCAGTTGGCAGAGCACCGGTCTCCAAAACCGGGTGTCGGGGGTTCGAATCCCTCCACTCCTGCCAGGGCCGGTGTTTTATAAAATAGGATGCAAAAAGCCAGATGGCAAAAACAGGCCCGCTAGAGTTTATACAGCAAGTGCGTCAGGAAGCCTCGAAGGTGACGTGGACCACCCGCAACGAGACCATCGTCACCACGGTTATGGTGTTCATCATGGTGGCTCTGGCGTCGGTGTTCTTTTTATTAGTAGATCAGGTTTTAGGAACGGCGGTGAAGTTCCTTCTGGGTCTCGGCGGTTAAAGTTAGGTCAGGGGCAATGAATTCGATGGCGCATCGCTGGTACATCGTTCACACCTATTCGAATTTCGAAGCCAAGGTCGCTGAGGCGATCAAGGAACAGGCTGTAATTCAGGGGCTCGGTGATGAGTTCGAAGAGGTTCTGGTGCCGACCGAAGAAGTGGTGGAAATTCGCCGCGGCCAGAAGGTGAATGCGGAACGCAAATTCTTTCCCGGCTATGTTCTGGTCAAGATGAACTTGACGGATGAGGCTTACCACCTTGTCAAGAATACGCCAAAGGTGACGGGCTTTTTAGGTTCGCAGCAAAAACCGGCGCCGGTGAGTGAAGGGGAAGTGAATCGTATTCTTCACCAGGTTCAAGAAGGGATTGAGAGGCCCAAGCCGTCCGTTACCTTTGAAATAGGCGAGAATGTCCGGGTCTGCGACGGGCCCTTCGCCTCTTTTAATGGTCTGGTGGAGGAAGTTGATGAAGAACGCGCCCGGCTTAAAGTCGCGGTGTCGATCTTCGGGCGGGCAACGCCGGTCGAGCTGGAATATGGTCAGGTGGAGAAAGCCTGAAAGATTGAATTTTAAGAAGAGCGATCTAATTCCGAGATGGTTTTTAGGTCGTGGACAGGCGTTATACCCCTTCTTGCAGACAGGAAGTCTGACTTTTAGGGGGAGCCGAGAGAGGAAGAAATGGCTAAAAAAATAACAGGATATGTAAAATTGCAGGTGCCTGCCGGTGCCGCCAATCCGTCACCGCCGATTGGTCCGGCGTTGGGGCAGGCGGGCCTCAATATCATGGAGTTCTGCAAAAACTTTAACGCCAAAACCGACGGTCTGGAAAAGAACATGCCGATTCCGACCGTGATCACGGTCTATGCGGACAAATCTTTTACCTTTGAAACGAAAACCCCGCCTGCTTCGTTTTTCCTGAAAAAAGCGGCCAAGTTGAACAAAGGCAGTTCCACGCCGGGCCGTGAAGTGGCGGGTTCGGTGACCATGGCGCAGATCAAGGAAATCGCCGAATCCAAAATGGTCGATCTCAACGCACGGGATATTGATCAGGCGTGTAAAATCATTGCAGGCTCGGCGCGGTCGATGGGCCTGGAAGTGAGAGGATAAGGCCATGTCGAAACAACCCAAGAGAATAACATCCGCTCGCGAGGGCATTGATCGCAAGGCGCTCTATTCGCTGGACGAGGCGGTGAAGATGGTTAAGGCCCGGGCGACGGTGAAGTTTGATGAGACCATAGACATTGCCATGAATCTGGGCGTCGATCCGCGCCACGCCGATCAGATGGTGCGCGGTGTGTGCACATTGCCCAATGGAACCGGTCGGACGGTGCGTGTGGCGGTGTTCGCTAAGGGCCCTAAGGCGGATGAGGCAAAAGCGGCGGGCGCCGATATTGTCGGAGCAGAAGATCTGGCCGAACAGATTCAAAAAGGCGTGCTGAATTTTGATCGCTGCATTGCTACGCCGGACATGATGCCGGTGGTTGGGCGTCTGGGTAAAGTTTTAGGCCCGCGCAATATGATGCCAAATCCCAAAGTGGGGACGGTGACCAATGATTTGGAACAGGCAATCAAGGCGGCCAAAGGCGGGGCTGTCGAGTTTCGTGTGGAAAAATCTGGAATCATCCATGCCGGCGTCGGCAAAGCAAGTTTCGATGAGGCGGCGTTGATTGAGAATATCAAATCTTTCACCAACGCCGTTATGAAGGCTAAGCCCAGCGGCGCCAAAGGCGCTTATATGAAACGCGTTGCACTGAGCTCGACGATGGGACCGGGTGTCAAGATTGAGCCGTCATCGGCTATCGGGGGATAATGCAAGCGGAACGAATAGTGGAGATTGAGAGTTTCCCCTCTTCTATGAACTGAGGGGAGAAGCGAAAGCCGGATGAGTTTTTAACAGAACAACACGGCTTTCAACCTGTCCGAGACTGCAGGCGCCAAAGCAAAGAGGATGCGTTAATTAGCCGTGTCATCGAGCGGAGGCTTAAACGGACAGCCTGCATAGACGGGGGAAGAGAACGAGTGCGGCTGGATCCCGCTCTCACAAAGACCAACTTTGATTGGTTTGCGGGTGTGCTGGATCCTTAAAGTGTTGGTTCGATCCCTTGGGCAGGCAAATGAGCGGCATCTGCCACTTCATGCTCTGGGATCAGAGGCGAAGAGTGTAGATGTCAATTTGCCAATTGCGGCTTTTGAGTATGAGGCCGCAAATTTTGGAGTGACACACGTGGATAGAACTCAAAAAGCCGAAATGGTCGAAAACCTTAAAACGGTTTTTGAAAATACCGGCGTTTTGGTTGTCGCCCATTACTCTGGATTGACGGTTTCGGATATGACCTCGCTGCGCGGCCAGATGGCTGAAGCGGGAGCCAATTTCCATGTCGTCAAAAACCGTCTGGCTAAAATTGCCCTCGACGGAACGCCATGTGCGGGGATTGCTGAACTTTTCTCAGGTCCTATAGCCATTGCCTATTCCGACGATCCGGTTGCCGCGCCCAAGGTGACGGCAGCCTTTGCCAAAGGGAATGAACATCTCGTTATTCTCGGCGGCACGATGGGTGAGAATGTTCTCGATGTCGATGGGGTCAAGGTTCTTGCAGAACTGCCATCGCTTGATGAATTGAGAGCCAGACTGGTCGGCATGATTTCGACGCCGGCCACACGGATTGCTGGTGTCTTGCAGGCGCCTGCAGGCCAACTGGCCAGAGTAATGGGGGCTTACGCCGCATCGCAGGATGCAGCGTAGGAACGAAACTGAAAAAGCCTCTTTGACGATGAATTTAGAACCAACAGGAATGAACAATGGCTAATCTTGAAAAAATTGCAGAAGACCTTTCGACTTTGACCGTAATGGAAGCGGCGGAGCTTTCGAAAATGCTTGAAGAAAAATGGGGTGTATCCGCTGCGGCGCCTGTCGCGGTAGCGGCGGCGGCTGGCGGCGATGGTGCTGCGGCAGTTGAAGAAAAGGATACCTTTGAAGTTATCTTGACCTCCTTTGGCGAAAAGAAAATCAATGTGATCAAGGAAGTCCGTGCGATCACCGGTCTTGGCCTCAAAGAAGCCAAGGAACTGGTCGAGGGCGCGCCTAAGGAAGTGAAGGCGGAGGTCTCTAAAGACGAAGCGGCAGCGATTAAAGAAAAACTCGAAGCTGCCGGCGCCTCTGTTGAAATTAAGTAATGCTTGTTATGGCGGGCTGGCGGAAAGAGTTGTTCGCCCGCCCGCCGCTTAGACGGCATATCGGTCAAACAGTGGCGGATATGAAGCGCTAGGCAGATACACTAAAGCGACCGGCGATTGGGTGGTGAACTGCCCTTCGCCGGACCGCACCGGCCCAATCAGTGCGCTCCACGGACGTTTTGAATGGGTATACCGGGGAAGAGTTAAAAGAGCCTGATTTAGTCAGAGGCAAAAAGGATCCAGCATGTCGCAAGCGCTATCCCGTCAACGACGCATTCGCAAGTCATTCGGAAAAATAAAAGACGCGGCGGAAATGCCGAATCTGATTGAGGTGCAGAAAAATTCCTATGCGCATTTTCTGCAAGCCAATGTGCCTTCTGCGGAGAGGGGCGATGTTGGCCTCGAAGCCGTGTTCAGGTCGGTTTTCCCGATCAAGGATTTCACAGAGACGGCCATCCTTGAATATATCGGTTATGAATTTGAATATCCGAAATACGATGTTGAGGAATGTCAACAACGTGACATGACCTATGCCGCGCCGCTGAAAGTGACCCTCAGGCTGATCGTTTTTGAAGTTGATGAGGAAACGGGCGCCAAATCTGTCAAGGACATCAAAGAGCAGGATGTCTATATGGGTGATCTGCCGCTGATGACCGTCGGCGGAACCTTTGTCATCAATGGCACGGAGCGGGTGATCGTTTCACAAAAGCACCGCAGCCCCGGCGTGTTTTTCGATCACGACAAAGGCAAGACCCACTCCAGCGGCAAATTGTTATTTGCGGCACGGGTCATCCCGTATCGCGGATCGTGGCTTGATTTTGAATTCGATGCCAAGGATATCGTCTTTTGCCGCATCGACCGTCGCCGCAAATTGCCGGTGACAACTCTGCTTTATGCCTTGGGTCTCGACAGCGAAGAAATTCTCGATACGTTTTACGATAAGGTCAAATATAAATGGACCAAGGACGCGTGGACCACGCCTTTTGTTCCTGAGAGTCTGCGCGGGGTGAAACCGGCCTTTGATATCGTCAACGCCAAAGATGGCGCGGTGATGATCGAAGCGGGCCGCAAAGTGACTCCCAGAGTGGCCAAAAAACTGGTCGAAGAGGGATTTAAAACGGCGCGGGTCACCAATGAGGAACTGGTAGGTCGTTTCGTGGCGCTGGATATGGTCAACGATGACACCGGCGAAATTTTTGTTGAGGCCGGCGAAGAATTAACCCTGGAAAAGGTCGAGGAACTGATCGAAAGCGGCATCAAGGAAATTGAAACGCTGGCGGTCGATCACGTCAATGTCGGTTCCTTCATCCGCAACACCATGATGGTCGATAAAAGCGAGGATCGCGAAAGCGCTCTGGTTGATATTTACCGCGTGATGCGTCCAGGAGAGCCGCCAACCGTCGATACGGCAGAAGCCCTGTTCAAAAGCCTGTTTTTTGATTCCGAGCGTTATGATCTCAGCTCGGTCGGGCGGGTGAAGATGAATCTTCGGCTGAATCTCGATGCGGAGGATACCGTTCGGGTGCTTCGGCGCGAAGATATTCTGGCTGTGGTCAAAACCCTGGTTGATTTGAGAGACGGCAAGGGTGAAATCGACGACATCGATCACCTGGGCAATCGGCGGGTTCGCTCCGTCGGCGAACTGATGGAGAATCAATATCGTATCGGCCTGTTGCGTATGGAACGGGCGATCAAGGAACGGATGAGTTCGGTCGATATCGACACGGTGATGCCGCACGACCTGATCAACGCCAAACCGGCGGCGGCGGCTGTCCGGGAATTTTTTGGTTCCTCGCAGCTTAGCCAGTTTATGGACCAGACCAATCCTCTTTCCGAGATTACGCACAAACGGCGCTTGTCGGCTTTGGGGCCGGGTGGGCTGACCCGCGAACGGGCCGGTTTTGAAGTGCGCGATGTACATCCCACGCATTACGGGCGGATCTGCCCCATCGAGACGCCTGAAGGGCCGAATATTGGTCTCATCAACTCTCTGGCAACGCACGCACGCGTGAATAAATATGGGTTTATTGAGGCGCCTTATCGCCGGGTTAAAAGCAGCAAGGTGACCAACGACATCGTCTATCTGTCGGCGATGGAAGAAGCGAAATACACCATCGCGCAGGCGAGCGTGGGCATTAGTAAGGACAATCGGTTTACAGATGATCTGGTCTCGTGCCGTGTTTCGGGTGATTTCCAAATGGTGCCGCCTGAAGAGGTGGACTTTATCGATGTCTCTCCCAAGCAGCTTGTGTCTGTGGCGGCGGCACTTATACCCTTCCTGGAAAACGACGACGCCAACCGTGCGTTGATGGGATCGAACATGCAGCGTCAGGCCGTGCCCCTTGTTAAAGCTGAGGCCCCCTTAGTGGGCACCGGCATGGAGGCGGTTGTGGCGCGCGATTCCGGGGCGGCGATTGCGGCCCGGCGTACCGGCGTAGTTGATCAGGTAGATGCAACGCGGATCGTGATTCGGGCAACGGAAGAAACCGACGCATCCAAATCGGGTGTTGATATTTACAATCTTCTGAAATTTCAGCGCTCGAACCAGAATACCTGCATTAATCAGCGGCCATTGGTGAAAGTTGGCGAGCGTATTCAAGAAGGTGAGATTGTTGCTGATGGTCCGTCTACGGATCTTGGTGACTTGGCGCTGGGCCGTAACGTGCTGGTCGCGTTTATGCCTTGGAACGGCTACAATTTCGAAGATTCGATCCTGATTTCTGAGCGTATTGTCCGTGACGATGTGTTCACATCGATCCATATCGAAGAATTCGAGGTTATGGCGCGGGATACGAAGCTCGGGCCGGAAGAGATTACCCGCGATATTCCCAATGTCGGCGAGGAATCCTTGCGCAATCTCGATGAAACAGGGATCGTCTATATCGGCGCGGAAGTGAATCCGGGTGATATTCTCGTGGGCAAGATTACGCCCAAAGGTGAATCGCCAATGACGCCGGAAGAGAAGTTACTGCGGGCGATTTTTGGAGAAAAAGCGTCAGACGTTCGCGATTCATCGCTCAAGCTGCCGCCGGGCGTTTCGGGAAAAGTGGTCGAGGTGCGGGTGTTTAACCGCCACGGCATTGATAAAGACGAACGCGCCATGGCGATCGAGCGTGAGGAAATCGAACTTCTGGCGAAAGACCGCGATGACGAGCTAGCGATTCTGGACCGCAATATATTTGCCCGACTCCAGCAATTGCTGCTCGGTAATGTGGCGGCGACCGGTCCCAAAAATCTCGAAGCCGATACCAAGATCACCCAGACCGTTCTGGACGATCTGAGTAAGGGAAATTGGTGGCAGATTGGCCTCAAGAACGAAAAGGCCATGGCTGAGGTCGAAGCTCTGAAGAAGCAATACGATGAAGGCAAAGACCGCTTGCAGCGCCGCTTTGAAGACAAAGTGGATAAACTGCAGCGGGGCGATGAGCTGATGCCGGGCGTCATGAAAATGGCCAAGGTTTTTGTCGCTGTGAAGCGGAAGCTTCAACCAGGCGACAAGATGGCTGGCCGTCACGGCAATAAAGGCGTGATCTCCAAGATCGTGCCCATGGAAGATATGCCGTATCTCGATGACGGAACCCCCGTGGACATCGTGCTAAATCCTCTGGGCGTGCCCAGCCGCATGAATGTCGGGCAGATTCTGGAAACCCATATGGGATGGGCCTGTGCCGGGATCGGCAAGCAAGTGTCTGCCGCGCTGGAAGCGTATAAGCGGTCAAACAAAGTAGTTGAGTTGCGTTCGGCTCTAAAAGATGTTTACGGCGATCTTTCGCAAATCAAGGATGCTGAAGAATCTCAACTCGTGGAAATGTCCACTAACATCACATTTGGACTGCCGATTGCGACCCCTGTGTTCGATGGGGCTCATGAGTATGACATTGTTGAAATGCTGGAAGCAGCAGGTATGAATCATTCCGGTCAGGTTACCTTGTGTGACGGTATGACCGGAGAGCCGTTCGCGCGGCAGGTTACGGTGGGCTATATCTATATGCTGAAGCTTCATCATCTGGTTGATGACAAAATTCATGCTCGTTCCATCGGCCCCTATTCGCTGGTGACCCAGCAACCTCTGGGCGGCAAGGCGCAGTTTGGCGGTCAGCGATTTGGTGAAATGGAGGTCTGGGCACTGGAAGCGTATGGTGCAGCCTACACATTGCAGGAAATGCTGACCGTGAAATCGGATGATGTGGCGGGACGGACAAAAGTCTATGAAGCTATTGTGCGAGGCGACGATTCTTTCGAAGCGGGTATACCGGAATCGTTCAATGTTTTGATCAAAGAGATTCGTTCTCTGGGCCTCAATATAGAGCTTACCGGAACACCGGAATTTGAGAGCGTGTAGGCGGACGGAAAGAGTAAGTAACGACGTTAGTCGTGTGATCATTTAGTTTTTGAAATTCAAGCGGGCATCATGCCGGCTGCAAATACGGCCAAGGAGTTCTTCATGAACCAAGAGGTTATGAACATCTTTAACCGGGAGGGTGCGAGTCAGTCTTTCGACCAGATTCGGATTTCCATTGCCAGTCCCGACCGGATAGAATCCTGGTCATTTGGTGAAATTAAAAAACCCGAAACGATCAACTACCGCACCTTCAAGCCTGAACGTGACGGCTTGTTCTGTGCTCGTATCTTTGGTCCTATAAAGGATTATGAATGCCTGTGCGGCAAGTATAAGCGCATGAAGTACAAAGGCATCGTGTGCGAAAAATGCGGTGTTGAAGTCACCTTGTCGAAAGTGCGCCGCGAACGCATGGGGCATATCGATTTGGCTGCGCCCGTGGCGCATATCTGGTTTTTGAAATCCTTGCCGAGCCGAATTGGTCTACTGCTGGATATGACGTTGAAAGAACTTGAACGGGTTCTCTATTTTGAATCCTTCATCGTTCTGGAGCCGGGGCTAACCCCCATGTCTGAATTTCAGCTTCTGACCGAAGAGGAGTATCTTCAGGCGCAGGACGAATACGGTGAAGACAGTTTTACCGCCGGTATCGGGGCCGAGGCCATCAGGGAAATGCTGATAGCTCTCGACCTTGAAAAAGTGGCCGTACATCTTCGTGAAGAAATTGCTGCAGCCACGACGGAACTCAAACCCAAAAAACTGGCCAAGCGGCTTAAGCTTGTCGAAGCCTTCATCAATTCAAACAACCGCCCCGAGTGGATGATTCTAACGGTGGTGCCCGTGATTCCGCCCGAATTGCGGCCCCTGGTGCCCCTGGATGGCGGCCGTTTCGCCACTTCGGATCTCAACGACCTTTACCGGCGCGTGATCAACCGGAACAATCGTTTGCGACGTCTAATGGAATTGCGCGCGCCCGACATCATTATCCGCAACGAAAAACGCATGTTGCAAGAAGCGGTTGACGCTCTGTTTGACAATGGCCGGCGTGGCCGCGTCATCACGGGCGCTAATAAGCGGCCGCTGAAATCCCTGGCGGACATGCTCAAAGGCAAGCAGGGCCGGTTCCGGCAAAACCTGCTTGGCAAGCGTGTGGATTATTCCGGGCGTTCAGTGATTGTTGTCGGGCCTGAGCTGAAATTGCATCAGTGTGGACTGCCCAAGAAAATGGCGCTCGAACTGTTCAAACCCTTTATTTATTCACGTCTTGACGCCAAGGGATTGGCGACGACGGTGAAGCAAGCCAAAAAACTTGTCGAGAAAGAGCGTCCCGAAGTGTGGGATATCCTTGATGAGGTTATCCGTGAGCATCCGGTTCTACTTAACCGGGCGCCGACTTTGCATCGCCTTGGCATTCAGGCCTTTGAGCCGGTTCTGATCGAAGGCAAGGCCATTCAATTGCATCCTCTGGTCTGCGCGGCGTTTAACGCGGACTTTGATGGCGACCAAATGGCTGTCCACGTTCCTTTGAGCCTTGAAGCCCAATTGGAAGCCCGTGTACTGATGATGTCTACTAACAACATCCTTAGTCCGTCCAACGGCAAACCAATTATTGTACCTAGTCAGGACATTGTTCTGGGGCTCTATTACATGACCATCGCCAAGGACAAAGAGCCGGGTGAAGGTATGATATTTGGCAATATTGCCGAGATCGAACACTCACTGCAACAGAGTTTCATTACGGTACATTCAAAAATCAAAGTGCGGCGGAAACACGTTGATTCAGAAGGCAATTTGTCAACGATAATTGTAGACACCACAGCAGGCCGTTTTATGGTGGGTCAGCAATTGCCATTGCACAAAAACGTTTCTTTTGATCTGGTCAATAAACTGTTGACCAAAAAGGAAATCAGCCATGCCATCGATGTGATTTATCGCCATTGCGGCCAGAAAGAGACGGTTATCTTCTGCGATCATGTTATGCAACTTGGTTTCAAAGAAGCGGCGAAGGCCGGTATATCATTCGGTAAGGATGATATGGTGATTCCCGAGAGCAAGCAGGCGCTTGTCGATGAAACCAAAGATTTGGTTAAAGAGTACCAGCAGCAGTATACGGACGGTCTCATTACGCAAGGCGAAAAATACAATAAAGTCGTAGACGTCTGGGCGAAATGCACGGATCGGGTCGCTGATGAGATGATGGACCGTATTTCGGCGGTGACCTATGGTGAGAATGGGCGTGAAGCTGAGGTGAACTCGATCTATATGATGGCGCATTCGGGCGCGCGGGGTTCTGCTGCCCAGATGAAGCAATTGGCCGGTATGCGTGGTCTGATGGCTAAACCCTCCGGTGAGATCATCGAAACGCCGATCATTTCCAACTTTAAGGAAGGGTTGAACGTGCTGGAATATTTCAATTCCACACACGGCGCTCGTAAGGGGTTGGCGGATACTGCCTTGAAGACAGCCAACTCAGGTTATCTCACACGTCGTCTGGTTGATGTGGCGCAAGACTGCATCATCAACCAAAAGGATTGCGGGTCAACCAACGGCATCACGCTCGAACCTGTGATTGACAGCGGAAACGTTGTTGAGAGTCTCGGTGAGCGCCTGTTGGGCCGGACTACGCTGAATGATATTGTAGATCCATTATCTGATAAAGTGCTGATTTCCGGTGGAAGTTTGATCGATGAAGTTGGTGTTGAACTTGTCGAAAATGCCGAAGTTCAATCCGTCAAAGTGCGGTCGGTTCTAACCTGCGATGCCAAGCGCGGTGTGTGCGCGACCTGTTATGGGCGGGATTTGGCGCGTGGAACTCCGGTGAATATGGGAGAAGCTGTAGGGGTTATTGCCGCCCAGTCCATTGGTGAGCCGGGCACCCAATTGACCATGCGGACATTCCATATTGGCGGGACCGCTCAGGTGGCCGATGAATCCTTTCTTGAAGCCAGTCATACGGGTGTAATTCGCATTATCAACCGTAATGTGGTTACTGATTTAGAGGGCTCTTTGATCGTCATGGGGCGGAATATGTATGTGGCCGTAACCAAGGGCGATAAGGAGTTGGCGGCGCACAAGATTGCTTATGGCAGCCGGCTGCTTGTTGATGATGGTGATAAAGTCGAACGGGGCCAGCGCTTGTGCGAGTGGGATCCTTACACCATTCCTCTGATCAGCGAACGTGATGCGATCGCCAATTTTGCCGACCTGGTCGAAGGTGTCTCGATCAAGGATGTGGCTGATGAAGCAACCGGGCTGTCGAGCAAGGTGGTCATCGACTGGCGCGCCAATCCGCGCGGCGCTGATCTGAAACCGGAAATTTTTCTCACAGATGAGAGCGGAGAGCCGCTGAAGCATGAGAAGGGCAAAGAACTGCGTTATCTGTTATCGGTGGATGCTGTTCTGTCGGTGGAAAATGGTACGAAGGTTAAAGCCGGTCACGTGTTGGCGCGGATCCCCAAGGAAGGCGCGAAAACCAAGGATATCACGGGCGGTCTGCCACGGGTGGCGGAGTTATTCGAAGCGCGGCGGCCTAAGGACTGCGCGGTGATAGCTGAAATCGATGGTCATGTGGAGTTTGGACGGGATTATAAAAACAAACGCCGTATCGTGATTCGCCCGGAAGCAGAGGATGAGGAAACGCACGAATATCTCATCCCCAAGGGCAAGCATATAACAGTGCAGGAGGGCGATTTCATAGAAAAGGGAGAGTTCCTGCTTGATGGCCATCCCGCACCTCATGATATTTTGCGCATCAACGGCGTGGAAGAACTAGCGAAGTATCTGGTGAATGAAGTGCAGCAGGTTTATCGCCTTCAGGGTGTGAAAATTGACGACAAGCATATTGAGGTTATTGTGCGTCAGATGCTTCAGAAAGTTGAAATCGAAGAGCCGGGCGATACTGGGTTTCTGATTGGTGAGCAGGTAGAGGTGCTTGATTACGAAGAAGCAATGCTACGCGTGAAAGCCGAGAAGGGCAAAGAGGGCATCGCTAAACCGGTGCTGTTGGGCATTACCAAAGCCTCGCTCCAGACCCGCTCGTTCATTTCTGCGGCCTCATTCCAGGAGACCACGAGAGTGCTTACTGAAGCGGCAGTCAATGGCAAACGCGATGCTCTGGTCGGTCTCAAGGAGAATGTGATCGTCGGCCGTCTTATCCCTGCGGGGACGGGCGGGATGCTGGATCGGCTGAATCACATCGCTGGTGAGCGCGATGAGGTGATTCTGGCTGAGCGGGCGCTGGCTGAGGAAGCTGAAGCCAAGGCCAGGGTTGCTGCGATGGAATCAGCCCAAGCGATTTTGGATAAAGCAGCCGCGGATAAAGCGGCGGCGGTGACAGAGTCTGAGCAAGGTGAGGAGGCCGCAGACATAGCGGCTACCGCGTCTGAGCAGGACATGGGCGAAGACCCCTCGGCCGCAGTAGATTAAACTTCAGGGCCGGGTTGCGGGGTCAAGATTAGTGTGTATGAGCGTCGGCTGATGTAATGCGTTGATTCTATTGGAGTTTTTGAGCCATAAGGTTGAGGAAAGGGCTTTTCTCCCCAGTGCGGCACGAAGGCCTACCATTTCGATGCTGGTGAGGGCGATGCGCAAGTCTCTAAGCCCTTGTCTGCAGGCTGGCTGCATTGGTAAAAACGCAAGAATTCCAGCATTTCAGCCTTGACGGTAGTGTGTGCCGTGGGTATGTTCGCGCCACTTTTCCAGCAGGCTGTAAGTCGACGATGGCTTAGACGATGCTGCAAACGAACCGACATATGAACCGTTAGACGTGTTCCAGGCGCGGCCCACAGTCCTTAAAGCGACCAGCGGGCCTCTTGTGTCTGGCGGATTTCGGGGTTGTTGTAGGGCCTTGAAAGCTCTTTGCCCTGAGGGTGAGATGTCGGTTGATGTGCGCAACGGTCTTTTGGGGATGTTTTGGGTGCGAAGTGGCGCCGCAAGTTTAGGTGAACAGATCTTATGCCAACAATTAACCAGTTGATCCGCAAGCCGCGGACGAAACAAGTGAAACGCAATAAGGTGCCGGCACTGGAAGCGTGTCCACAAAAACGGGGTGTGTGTACCCGCGTTTATACGACGACTCCGAAAAAGCCAAACTCGGCATTGCGGAAAGTTGCTCGCGTGCGCCTCACCAATGGTTTTGAAGTGACCAGCTATATTCCTGGCGAAGGGCATAATTTGCAGGAGCACTCGGTGGTGTTGATTCGCGGCGGCCGGGTCAAGGATCTGCCCGGGGTGCGCTATCACATCTTGCGCGGCGTGCTTGATACCCAGGGT
>JAJFIO010000288.1 GCA_021774915.1 Alphaproteobacteria bacterium | reverse complement strand
TCAACGGCACGGACCACACGAATACGCAAATCATCAGAATAAGCTCGAACCATGATCATCTCCTCTCGGGAGAATCATCACCCTGTTCGTTAAAAAAGGGAATCCCCTAATTTGATTCCATGTTTTGTGAACGTGGTCTAGAGTGCATTCGCAAAAGTGGGAACCGATTTTGCGATAAAATGCACGACCAAACAATAACTTACGGATTGTGCTGGTTAGGTGTGGTCGATCGATCCTAATTTAATCCCACAACGCGGCGAACAGTTGCTAGGGCACTTTTCCGTCAGGCCATTTCCTTAGGTTCAAAATTGAAATAGTCCATCGCTTCGCAATCGCTCAGGCGCCAATAAATATCGATATCTCAACGGCACCGTAAGACCAAGGTGGGGACCGACGAATGTGTGTTGGCCTTGCGAAGCACCGAAAGTTTGAATGAGACTCAATAACGTTCCGGAGATCGTCGGGGCTGATTTTGCAGATAAGAAGTTTGCCGATCCGTGGATTACGGCCACTGGGTTATAAATCACGGCGATAGACCAAACATTCGAGAATGCTGGCCAACTGAAAACCGACGGCATGGATATGTCTCTTGGCTATACTTGGGATGACACCACAAATTTGGAGCCTTCACCTTGTAGGGTCTGGCGAGCTCCCTGTTTAGCTATGACATTTAGGAAGCGTGCGGAGGTGTGGTATTTGATGATAAGCGAAGTCGCAACTGGCCGTGGAGCCTGCCCCACCTCCGGTTGACTGATTGTAGGGGTTCATTAGTATCAGCAGACATGTGTCCAAGCTGCCATGGAGTTTCCAATGTTAAAGGACAAACGGGATGTCGCTTGGAATATCAGTCCTAACACCGGCGGACATCTCTCTCAGAAGGCTTCCCAATCCTCACAACCAAAATTATATGAGAGCTTGTCAGGTACTCTGCAATGACCATTGATCTACATGCTCACTATGTTCCTTTGAAATTGGCGGAGGCGCTGAGGTTCCGGCGTGCAACGCCTCTGATTTCTAGGAATGATGATGGAACCGAAATCTATCACATGCCAGTTGGCCCCTTACAGTTTACGACCGCCTATACAGATATTGCAGAGCGGATATCATTTCTCGATTCCGTGGGGATTGATGTTCAAGTGTTGTCGCTCCCTGGATTATTCGGCATTGACTATTTACCGGCAGAACAATCCGTTGAACTTGTGCAGCTTTTTAATGATGATCTTTCGATTCAATGTCAGATTTATCCGGGAAGGCTTTTAGGACTCGCTGCATTACCGCTGGACAACATTCAGGAATCTGTCAGTGAACTCAAACGAGCTGTAGAATCACTTGGTCTTATTGGCGCGATATTGCCGAACAATTCCTTCCTTACGGCAGATCACGCCCATCGTTTGGCGCCAATTTTCGATTATGGGCAATTAAAGGGCTTGCACTTCTTCATCCATCCAGGTTGGCGGCCCGACGAATGCCCTGTTACGAGCGCCCCAACAGACGAACCTATAGGAATGGTTATTTCTAGGGGCGCCTTGAAGTTACAAAATGCCGTTGCCCAGGCGATGACAACTTTATTGTATTCCGATTTTCTAAATTCCTATCCGGGGATCACGCTTCACATGGCTAATCTTGGCGGTACTTTTCCTATGGTCGTCGAGCGCATGGACCACACCGTTGTTACCCGCTTTCCAGATGAACAAAAGCTATCTCTGGGGGCAAATCGTGTGCATGTTGATTGCTCGTCCCTTGGGCCGCGTGCAATTGAGATAGCAGCTGCTGTCTATGGCGTTGATAAAATAGTCGTCGGCACCGACACGCCTATATTTAGTGCAGAATGGACGCTGGAGGCTGTGAAATCTGCATCGCTTTCGGACTCTGAGAAAAACAGTATTTTGTCCGGGAATGCGGCCGCCCTGCTTGCCCGCTGGCTATAGAAGCGGAGCGGCCAGCCCAGATCACGCTGTCCCGTATTTGGTGTCGACCTCAATGCCGATACTCTTGAGAAACATTGTCGGTAAAATACCTCCAGCGCAGATGATAACGTCGTCATTTGCAGCTTTGTGAATTGCCCCTTTTTGTTCTATCACGATATGATCCGGGGCAATCTCACGCACTGAAGATTCCATGATGACTTCAACCGTGCCGTCAACGGAGAGCTTCTCAATTCTTTCCCTGTTGCGTTGGCGAGCTCGTGAAAATGCGGCGTTTCTATAGGATAAGATGACTTTGGAGCCGGGTTGCTCTCCAATCTCCGCCGCTGCTTCCAGGGCGCTGTCGCCGCCGCCAACAATGAGGACGTTTCGACCGGCATATTGTTCAGGATCAATCAAGCGGTAGACGACCTTCTCAAGTTCTTCACCCGGCACGCCAAGTTTACGCGGCGTTCCGCGCCGGCCGATGGCCAGTAACACTGTTTTTGTATTGTAAGTATTCTTTGTCGTTTTAACTTCAAAGCCACCTTGGATTGACTTTATATCTGTTACGCGCTCGCGGTAATGAATGGACACGCCAGTTTTTTTCTCAACAGATTCCCAGAATTCGAGAAGATGCTCCTTGCTTGGATCTTTGAGTTGAATTTTTCCGATAATGGGCAGGTCAACGGGCTGCGTCATGACCAGCTTGCCGCGAGGGTAATGCGCGACAGTCCCGCCGAGCGTCTCCTGATCGACTGTAACGCTGTTCATGCCAAATTGCATTGCAGCGAGTGTCGCGGAAAATCCGGCGGGTCCAGCGCCGATGATGACGGAATCATAATAATTTGATTTTTCATTCGCGTCCGACGCGTGGATAGCCTCCATCGCTTGGCGACCTTGTTCGATGGCGTTTCGAATAAGCCCCATGCCGCCCAGTTCGCCGGCGATATAAAGCCCCGGAACGTTTGTTTGAAAATCTTCGCCCATAAAAGGGATGTCGACACCGCGTCGTTCAGTGCCAAACACAAGAGAAATTGCGTTGGTGGGGCACGCCTGTGCGCATGCGCCGTGTCCGATGCAATGTGTGGGCTCTATGAGGACAGCTTTGCCCTTAATAATACTGATGACATTGCCTTCCGGACAAGCGCTGGCACAAGTTCCGCATCCAAGACATTCTGAGAGGTCAATAACAGGATGTAATGATGGTGGCTCTATCAATCCCGCTTCTGTGGCTGCAGCATGGATTGTGCTTGCCTTCTGTGACGCGCGGTAGCGAAGAGAAAGGTGGACCGCAAGCACTAGGCTAAGCGGAAGAAGATAAACGAGGATCGGGAATTCGCTGAACATTGATTTATTGAACGCGTACGCCCAAGGCTTCGGCTTCCGCAATGATGCGGGCTTTCGTCTTGGGCGTGTTTTCAAAGGCGCTGATTGCCGTTTTCAAATCCTGAACAGCTTCCGTGCGGTGGCCTAGAACGCTTTTTGAGCGGATGAGTTGGATCCAGCCATCGGGGTCGTTCGGGTTTTCTCTCAGGCGCGCATCAAGGTTTGCGATCATGCCTTCAATCATCGTCTGGCGATCATTTGCGGGCATCGCCATGGCATCTCTGACTTGCTCTGTCGTGGGGCCCGGCGGCGGCGCTATTTCTGGTTTATCTTGGGCGACGGTAAGGCGGCCGTCAATATCAATGCCAGTTTCCGCCGCCCGATCTATAACGCGCTGGCGCAGATCGGGCACCCAATCGGCGTTTGCGGGCGCCGTATTTATCATATCAATCCACGCTGAAATGGCGCCGCTTTGATCGCCAGCTTGATCTAGGGAGAGTCCCAAGAAAAACCGGGATCTAGGGTCTGTCGGATTGATCTCAAGCGTGTTTTTAAAAGCTTGTAGAGCCTTAATGG
>JAJFIO010000287.1 GCA_021774915.1 Alphaproteobacteria bacterium | reverse complement strand
AAATCCCAGTTTCTGGCTAATATGAGCCATGAATTGCGCACGCCGCTCAATGCGGTGATCGGATTCTCCGAAATGATCAAGGAGCAGACATTCGGCCCCGTCGGCGTTCCAAAATATCTCGAATATGCAGGTCTGATCTGTTCCAGCGGGCACCATCTGCTCGGGCTGATCAATGATATTCTTGATATGTCGAAAATTGAATCTGGTAAATATTCACTTGCGCTTGAACAGATTGATGCCGCTGGGATCATCCGGGACAGCCTCTCTCTGGTGCGGGTGGCATCCGACAAGGCGGGGGTGAAAATCGACGCTGCCCTTGAAAGCGATATTCCTCAGTTTTGCGCCGACAAGCGGGCGCTCAAACAAATATTGTTGAATCTCGTGTCCAATGCCGTGAAATTTACGCCCAAAGGAGGCGCCATCACGGTTGGAGCCTCGTCTGATGCCGATAATTTCTACTTGCAGGTGCTTGATACGGGTATTGGGATTTCGCAAGAGGACCTGGAGCGTCTGGGGCAACCTTACGAGCAGGTGATCGACCAATATACCAAGAAAAAGATAGGCACGGGGTTGGGCCTTTCTCTGGTTTCGGCCCTCGCGGAATTGCATGGCGGGAGCGTGACCATAGAAAGCATCGTTGGGGCAGGGACCTGTGTGACGGTCTCATTGCCGTTACGGCAAGCTGGAATCGACCAAGCCCAGTCCGACCAGGTTCACTCCGACCTGGCTGTTGTGATTGACAATGACTCTCGGGCGGTTTCGAAGGAGGCGTGTGCACCCCAATCCGGAATAACGTCTGGTGTTGAACCTGAAGCTCTCCAAGGCGCCGCTTAAAAGTTAGTTGGTCGTTCAAGCGGCAAACAACCCCATAACCTCATAAAAATGCCTCTGGATGAACCAGGGTATTGACGCTATCCTTGCTCCCATGACTTGGAAGGTCTTTACGTGATGAGGCGGCGTTAGAAACATGGTCTACACATTAAAAGTCAATGGCGACACCAAAACGCTGAACATCGATGGCGATACGCCTTTATTGTGGGTGCTCCGTGACCATTTGGGGCTGACCGGCACCAAGTTCGGGTGCGGCGTGGCCGCCTGCGGGGCGTGCACGGTGCATGTTGATGGGATTGCGACGCGCTCTTGTGTGCTTCCCATCGAAGCCGTGGCGGGATCTGAAATTCGCACGATTGAAGACCTTGCCCAAGGGGACACGCTTCATAAGGTTCAGCAGGCCTGGATCGACAACCAAGTGCCTCAATGCGGCTATTGCCAATCCGGCATGATTATGGCTGTTGTCGCGCTGTTGGAGGAAACCCCTCAGCCCACGGATGAAGATATTGATAACGCCATAACCAATATATGCCGCTGCGGCACATACAATCGAATTCGCAAAGCGATTCATCAGGTAGCAGAAGCTTAAAAAAGGCGCCCCAGATGTCAACACACCCCAAGGCCCTCAAGATCACGAAGCGCGCGCTCCTCGTTGGCGGCCTGGCTGTTGGCGGCGGCTTGGTGGTGGGCTATGCATACTTGCGCGACAAGCCGGGCACAGCAGGGTTCGGGGCGTTTGGCGTGGCGGGGACGGCTCTGAATGCATGGGTGAAGATTACGCCGGAAGGGCGTATCATCCTTGCAGTGCCGCGCGGGGAAATGGGGCAGGGCGTTTATACCGCGATCGCCATGCTCATTGCTGAAGAATTGGAAGTGGGTCTCGATCAGATTGAGGTGGAGCATCCTGACGTTGACGGAAAATATGCCAACGCTTTCATTCTGACGGAATCTATGCCGCAATTCCGGCCTTTGATCTGGCTGGGTGAGCGTGTGGCGGCAGCACTGCCTCTGATTGCTACTGGTGGCAGCACCACCATTCGCGATGGCTGGGAGGCCATGCGTCGTGTTGGGGCGTCGGCGCGGATGATGTTGGTTCAAGCGGCTGCAATAAGCTGGGACGTTGCTTTTGATGAGTGTGAGGCTAAGTTGGGGGTCGTGAACCATCCCAAAACAGGCAGGTCACTCAGCTATGGAGATCTGGCTGAAGCCGCTGCGCAAATCAAGCCTCCGGCAGATCCACAGCTCAAACCCCCTTCGGAATTTCGTTTGGTGGGGACGCCCGCACCACGCATCGATATTCCCGCCAAGGTGACAGGGCAGGCTCAATTCGGCATCGATGTGGTTCTGCCCGGAATGCTCTATGCGGCTGTGCGCCAGTGCCCTTTGCGCGGCGGGCGCCTGGTTTCTTATGACGCCGAGGCGGTTATGGGCTTGCCAGGCGTTGAGGCAGTGACACCGGTCCATGGCGGGGTGGCAGTTGTTGCCCACTCTTATTGGCAGGCCAGCAAGGCCCTGGAAGCTCTTGCCGTGGAATTTGAGGATGGGGGGAATGGAGAACTCAGTTCCAAGAGTATTTCGGCGCTCTATCACGAAGCAATGGATAGTGGAGACGTGATCTGTGTACGGGAAGAGGGCGATACAAAGCGCTCCTTGAAAACATCCGCCAAAACCCATGAAGCGATTTATGAACTACCCTTTCTCGCCCATACTTGTATGGAGCCCATGAACTGCACGGCTATAGTGAAGGGCGACAGGGTAGAAATTTGGTTGGGCTGTCAATCACCGACCATGGCCAATTGGGGCGCGGCGGAAGGCGCGGGCGTTGAAACGGACAAGGTGACCACGCATGTCACTTTTATGGGAGGTGGTTTCGGGCGGCGTCAGGAAGTTGATATCTCCCGGCAGGCAGCGCAAATCGCGCGCGCGGTTGAAGGCCGTCCGGTCAAATTAATTTGGTCGCGCGAAGAGGATGTACAGCACGATAGTTATCGCCCTGCGGTGTTGGCCAAGTTCCAAGCTGGCTTAGATGAGTCCGGCTCTTTGACCGCCTGGACAAACCGTCTTGTTTTGCAATCGGTCGATGTGGGATATGGACAGCGTAATCTGCCCGCTCTGTTGGTTGGTGATGGCAGCGACGACATGAGTATGACACAAGGGGCTGATGATCTGCCTTATGCGTTGCCGCATTTAACTGTCGAAAAAGTGGTTATGGATTTACCGGTAGATGTTGGCTATTGGCGCAGCGTTGGACACTCATACAATGGATTTTTCACCGAGAGCTTTATTGATGAATTGGCCGCGTTGAGCAAGCAGGATCCTTATGCCTATCGGCGCGGCCTTTTACGGCAAGCGCCGCGCCACCTCCAAGTTTTGAATATTCTGGCGGAAAAGGCGGGCTGGGAAATACCATTGGCTGCGGGCCGGGGAAGGGGCATGGCGCTCCACGAATCTTTCGGTTCAGTTGTGGGGCAAGTCGCAGAAATTTCACTCTCCGCGCAAGGGGAATTGAGCGTGGACCGTGTCATCTGCGTAGTTGATTGCGGGATGACCGTTAATCCCGATACCATCGTCGCACAAATGCAAAGTGGAATCGTCTATGGCCTGTCAGCAGCGCTATACGGAGAGATCACCCTTGAAGCGGGACAGATCGTACAATCTAATTTTCCTGATTATGAGGCATTAAAACTAGCCGCGATGCCCGCCATTGAAACATATATTGTGCCGAGCACGGACTATCCGGGCGGTGTTGGTGAACCCGGCACGCCGCCTATCGCACCGGCGCTCACCAACGCACTTTTTAACGCCACGGGCAAGCGCATCCGCAAACTACCCTTGAAGAATTTGGATTTTCTATCACTTTAGCAATTCCATACCTTAAGGCATTAACGGCCTGTTAAGTCTGGTTGCGGAGTCTTATGCATGGAAGCGCGTCTCAAAACGGAAATATGGGTCTCAGCCCTGATCCGGCGTTGCGCCATAGAGGCAGTTCCTGCGGTCGTTGTTCGGCGCGGCGATGATACGGCCGGCGTGGTGTTGGTCAAGGTCAATCGGTTAGATGGGCGGGCAATTGTGTATTATCAGGCGCGCGGGGCTGAGGGCCAACGTATCTGGCTGGCGCATGGCGCTGCAAAAGAAGAACTGATGCTGGAGTGCGATGTTGACGCCTTTATCAATCGCCAATTTAGTTTGGATCCAGACCTGTGGGTGATAGAAATAGAAGACAGACAAGGCCGCCACTTTCTGATGGAACCTGTCGAATAAAATGTGTGTTGAGGAGTTTTTGAATTTAACAGGTCACAAACGAGTCACGAGGGAAAAACCTCATGTCCTCCAGGCTATTTTTATATAATCTGACAGTATTCGCTCTCGAAGCAGCGGAAGACCCTCGGCTCGATCCAGATTTTCCCCTTTCCAAACCACAATATGACGAACTTACGCTTGATGCCTTGATGCAGCTTCTGCGGGAGGAAATTCATGTCGATCCGGATATTCTAAATCATAACCCAAAGAGGGTGCGTATACTGTGCTCATTGCTCTTGTCGAGAGCCGGCATCAATTGCGTGAAGGTCCATTGGGACGGATATGGTGTTTCAAGTCGTCATGGGACCGTTCCAGAACAGTCTCTGATCGAATTACGACAGGCCGCTGCCGGCGCCGCATTAACTGATGAAATTGTGGAGAAAACAATCTGGTCTGGGTTGCAAATTGTATGATCTCAGCTGTGTTCTTTTAAGCTGCGTTCACGGACCCGTTGGGCATAGTTGCAGATCCCGTTGTTTTAGGGTTTTTGCCGCCGCCGGTTGCGCCTTGTCGCACTCGCCAGAACCTGATGGTGCGTTGTGCAGTATCAATCGGGATCTGATTATAGCCCTCAACTACAGCATGGATAGAAGTGTCTCGCTTTTTGCCGTTGATACCGGGCTGAAGTGCTAATGCCGAAAATGTTGAACGGTCAAAACTCATGGCTCTGCAAACAATGGCAAGTGCATCGCATGAACTGTCCGCCATGATGCGCTTAACTGTCCGGATGTCCATGTCGGCAAGACGGGACATGCCCACAAAAAATTCGTTGAATTTCTTTTTAGTGTACAGCTCCACAAGCTTTCGCTCATTCAGTTCCTTGAAGCGTTCAAGCTGGGTGATGTACTTTTCCGCTTCAGCATATTCATCCATATCTGAAAAAAGAGAGTTTTGAGATAAGTTTTTTCTTGATTGGGTCAGCGCCAGATCGAGAACTCTTTCATCAACCTTTGCATTGGTCTCCATAATATGCTGACGTATCTTACTAGAGACGAAGAAATACATTTCGTTGAGAAGGTCCGGCGGCAGGTCTTCGCGCATGGCTATAGGTTTGTGCAGAAGCTCGTTGTTTTCCGCCCTATCGACCATGGTTTCCATTGCCTGTCTGGAAAGCTGTGCGCCCTCATTGCTGGCCAGTCCGGCGAGAACCATATCATCACCGCTTTGAACAAGAGCGTCGCCCACGGCTTCCGACAGAGTATCACGATGAGAAATGGCAAGCAGATGATCTTGACTGAGCTTGCTTGCAATATCCATCAGGTCTTCATCATTCAGCACTGAGCTGTGGGTCAAGATCGGTTGGGCAATAACGATCTCATCTGTCGCCAATTGTTTGACGAGGGCATGGGGGGCGCTGGTGACCTTGCTCATTTGCGTCGCCAGGGACTTGCGCACTTCTACTTCCATTTTTGTTGCGATTGTCCCTATGATCTCGCCAAAATGGCCCTTTTCGGACTCACTATAGTCGTGCGGCTGCACCATGAATAAATCCGTGATTTCGCGCAGGAGCTCCCGCCGCTTTTCACTGGATGGTTCTTTGGCCAAGACCATAAGTTTTTGTAGATGTGAGGACTGGTTCGACATAATGAAACGGACCCAATACGCTTGATTTGATCAACCTGGATTGACTTGCGAATAATTGTCACTTCATTGAGTAAAAAAAGTGGGTGTAACACGGTTCAAATTTTAATGACCGTGGGGGGCATTTGGGTTTATTCAGGCAGGCCGTAATGGGTAACCAGATAATTAACCACAAGTTCATGCTCAGGCGGGTCGAGGGACGCCATGCCCTGTTCCTCAACCATCCAGTCGAGAATTTCCTCCCAGCGGTGGCGGGAGAGGCCCTGCTGTTGCACCAGTCTGAGGGAGTGGCAGCCAGAGCAATTCACAAAAACTTCTTCCTGGCCTTCCCCAGAGGGTAGGCCATCATAATCGAAATCGTCCTCGTCCTCTGACAGGGCGGTTTCTTCGTCCGGCGCCTCACCAGCCTGGGGCTCAGCAGATATGTCGGAAACAGCGGTTTCAGGTGTCGGCTTTGGCTCGGCTGCTTGCTTTTGCTCGCAGGCCATGAGCATCGGCAGTGAGGCCAGGAAAAAGGCGAAAACCAGAAAAGCGCGCATCATATTTTCACAGTGACGGCAACCCGATGAACAGAGTTGTTCAGATAGCCTTTGGGATTCCAGGAGATGGCGAAGGGTTGACTGGCGCCCGTCTCATCACGCGCGCGGGCCCATATTTCATAATAACCTGATATGGGAAACTCAATGTCGGCGTCAAAGTGCTGCCAGGCAAAAGGGTTTTCCGCTTTTTTTAAGTATGCTTGCTCCCATGTGGCGCCAAAGTCTATCGAGATCTGAACCTGATCAATGGCGCCGGATCCGCTCCAGGCATGTCCGTGTATGGACAGGCTGGATTCAGTCAATGCGGCGCCTGTCTGCGGCGACGTGATCAGGGATTTGACCGGCATGTTTTCGATAATGGCCAAATCTTCTTTGGGGACATCAGTTCCGGGCGCCACTGGATGCTGGGGGGCGCGGTAGCTTTTGCCGGTCATCTTGGGCCCGTCGTGAATCTGGTCGCGCAGCCAGATGCGGGTTAGCCATTTTTGCGATACGGAGCCGGGATAACCGGGAATGACGAGACGCAGCGGGGCGCCATTCATGGCGTGAAGCGGCGCGCCGTTCATCTCAAAAGCAATGAGGTTGTTGGGGTCCATGGCTTTTTCGATAGGTACGCCGCGCGAGATCGGCATCTTGTCCGGGTCACCAGACAGATGCGTGTCCGCGCCTTCATGTGCGGTGTAGATCGCGCCTTCGCCTACCCCTGCAGCGGTAAGAACATCCATCAGGCGCACACCCGTCCACTGCGCGCAGGCCACCGCGCCAAGGGACCATTGATTGCCACTTGCGGGGGGATCAAAAGCGGCGCGGCCATTGCCGCCGCATTCGATCACGAGCGCGCGGGTCACCACTTCAAAACGTTTCTTTAAATCCTCAATGGACAGATCCAGAATATTCTGAACCAAGCCATCCACTGTGAGACGCCAGTTTTGCACATTAACGCCTTCCGGCGGCACGCCGTTATTGCGGATAAAATGGCGGGCCGTGGGCGTGATGTCGTCATTGAGAAGATGAGCCGGGGTTTCGGCATTGACGGGCCGGTCATTCAAGTAGGTCAGTCCATCCTTGCCTTCGATAATCATATCCTGAGCAAGGCCAACGGGAATGAGGCCGGAGGGCATGGAGCGGTGAAAGGGGATGGCGGATCCCAGCGCCAGCCCTAAGGCCGAGAGTCCGGCGCCGCGCAGGAATCCTCTGCGGTCTTTGTGGGCCACCCTGCCGAAGATATCATGATCGGCTGCCCGTGGGTCGGCTTGATAGTGCTGTGTGAGGCTTTTCATGCGCAAGTCTTCCCATTGGCATCAAGTGTGTGCTTTAAGATTCCAGCCTAGTGAAGGCAAAAGTTGAAAGCAATACGCCGCTGGCAAAAAGGCCAATACCGACCTGGAGGTCTGCCGTGGATAATAGCTTGCCGTTGATAACGACGACAGCCAGGGCGATGGCGAAAACATCAAGCATGGACCATTTGGAAAGAGCACTGAGCGTGCTCATCAAACGGGCCGTCATACGGGGCCGCGTCTCGTAGATTGCCAGTCCGATAAATCCGAGAATAATTTTCCCCAAGGGGAAGAAGACACTGACAGTCAGGATCAGACTACCAATGACGGGATGACCGGTCTCGAACAGGGAGTCGATGCCGGTCATGATGGAATATTCCGTGGTGAAGAAGTAGAAACTGTTCACCGTGATGGCCGGGGCATAAAG
>JAJFIO010000286.1 GCA_021774915.1 Alphaproteobacteria bacterium | reverse complement strand
CCGCTCGAGCAACCGGCGAGAACAGCTACACAGACACAAAACGTAAATACTCTGAACAGACCGGCCAATGTTGAAACTCCTTTGATGGTCATCAATCGGGACCATTGGAGCACAATTGGGGCGCTGGGTCACTTCTGCGCGGTTGCGCCCGGTTTTGAAGAGGCCAGATCATGGAGAGCGACCTGTATGACGCGCACGACATCGGCTGGAGGCCCACTCAGCAACACATATTTATAGGCGGCCTCAGCACGGGCGGTTTTCCCTTGCCGGGCTAAAACGCTGGCGAGGCTGAGCCGGGCACGGTGAAAATCGGGATCGAAGGTCAAAATACGCTCGAAAGTTTCCGCCGCTTGCGGCAGCGCGCCACTATTGGACAGGCAAGAGCCATAGGTGATGAGCGCATCCATATCCCACTGATTCTCGTCAAGCACCTCGGTATAAGTGGCGCATACCGGACTTTCGTCTTTCACCGGATCGGGATACGCAGCGCTAACGCTGGCAGTCAGTGGCGCTTTGGGTTTAGACAGGGCCTCCTGCACGAGAGGCGATTCCGGCGCCAGGGCGACGGGATCGGGCGTCTCCGGTGGCTCAAGCTCGGCCTGCACTTCCAGCGCGGCCTCAGCACTTGGGGCCCCAGAGCGTTCCACATCGATCACCACGCGGTGCCCGCCATAAGAATCGGGGGGCAGAGCAAAATCCTTGGCGCGCACCGGCCCGTCGATGGCGAGCAACGCCTCCAACCCATCCGCCGCCGGGCGATAGCTGATCCCGGTCAAAGGAACCGCATTTTCCGTGAGACGGGACGTGGGCGCAGAGTCCTCAAGCTCAATACCCTGGAGAAGAACCATCGGCGCACCGTTCGCCTGCCACTCAAGCGCATAAGGCGTGGCGTCATCCAGATGAAAGACGATGCGGGTAAAACCCGGATGAACGCCCACCACAACACGCTCCAACGTTGCCCCGTGCGCTCCGGCATTCAGAGCCAACGCCAGAACCGGTCCCAGAATAATGCTGTATCTCACCGACCGCCCTCCTTTGGGACTGTCTTACTATGGATTCGAATCATGCTTGGTGTAATTTATCACATGTTTGGCTTCAAGCGGGACCCCCGGCATGCCCGCCCGCATGAGGCGACATGAGGCGACATGAGGGCGCCCGTGATCAGAAGAACAGTAATTTGATAATAAACGCGCCCAGAACGACGTTGAGGATAATCCGTATAACGCCTTCGCCGCGTTTGACGGATACATGAGCCCCGAACCACCCGCCGATCGAATTGCCTACGGCCAATGAAATACCCAGAAGCCACAGAATTTCAACCTTCCAGGCGAATATCGCCAGGGCGGAAAATGTATAAATCAGCACAATGAAGACCTTGTGCATGTTGACGCTCACAAGATTGAGGCCCATGACGCGGTGCAGAATCGGCATGAGGATAAAGCCGACGCCCATTTGAATGAACCCGCCCCAAAAGCCCGCACCCACCATGCAGATATGACCCCATATCAGCCTTTTGCGGGTGAGGGCCTGTGCACCATTTTGAGCATCAGGGCCGTTGCCGGACTTCTTAGTCGCCATCAAAACCATAACGGCTATCATGATGAAGGCGACGACGCGATCAAACCGTTCGCCGCTGAGACCCGTTCCCAAGTAAGCGCCGATGATAGCCCCTGGCAAGGCGGCAGCGGCAAGGGTCAGGCTCAGGCGAAAATCCGAAAACCCTTTTTTGAAGAAAGTTGTCACGGCCGTGACATTTTGCGCAAGTATGGCGATACGATTGGTGCCGTTCGCGACGGACCCCGGCATGTCCATCATCAACATGACCGGAATGGTCAATAGCGAGCCGCCCCCTGACATGACATTCAAAAAACCCGCAACGCAGCCGACCGCCATCAGAAGAAGCGCTTGCCAGATCTCCATGACTTTTCTTAACGCCCCATTTTAGGTGTGGAGTGGAGTTGATCTGAGTGAACATAGCGCGCCGTCAGTGCTTTACCGGCAGGCATTTGGATCACCCAGAGGGTCTAAGCCCTTGATCCGGTCCGCTTGTGGGAAAGCCACGCCCGCAGGCCCGGCGCTGCGAATTGCGGCAAGCACAGCTTCTTTCATGTTATCTGTTGCTAAGTGTACATCCAGACCCGATGCGGCGCGCGCCATGCAAGCCCTGAGGTCTGGGCCTGTCGTCTGAAGTTTAAAACCGTCGCCGTTGCAGGCCAGATACGTGTTGGTCGCCAGGCGCACAAGCTCAGTCGAGCCCGGCGTCAACGAAAGTTCGGATCCGTCTGCGCGCATCAGGGCAAGGCCGGTCAGTTGTGGCTTCTCGTTTTTTCCTTGAGAGGCGGTAATGCGCAGACCGGAAGTGTGCGCCCAGGCGCCACTCCCCCGGCGCGCAAGCATATGCTCCACCGCCGTCCACAACGCACCCCCCGACAGCTCCACCGTGGTCAGATAGCTGGGATCAAACCGGATCAACTCCTCAATTTCACGGCGCGAGAGGGTGGAGCCCGCCTTCAGATCATAATTGAGGGCGAAACTGCCCGCATTGATCAGCG
>JAJFIO010000285.1 GCA_021774915.1 Alphaproteobacteria bacterium | reverse complement strand
GCATTGCAGCTACTATAATCAGTAGACGGAAGACGGCGCGCCTTGCCGCCATAAAGAACGGGATAAAGCGCCCGCAAAATATAGGCCGGCGGATGGCGGATCGCCATATAGCGCAAAGCGCCGTCTTCAACGCCCCAATAGGGTTTTGATCGAAACAGCAGACGATCAAGTGTCGTCACCAGATTGAGCAGATATGATTTTTCCCCTTGAGTCACGCCATCCGGGCTGACCTCAATCGCTTCCCCCTGAAAAATGCGATCCTCTTGCCCTTCTGCCGCTTTCGATTTGCCCAGCAGAACATCGAGAAGCGCCGCAAAGAAAGTGGCGGCGATGCCCAAACCAGCATGGAATTTTGGCCGATCAAGATAACGCCGGCTGAGCATAACCCCGCGGGTTATCGCCGCCGTGCCGAAAAAAAATCCATAAAGTGGAAGCGCGTCCGGTTGATAATGCACTTCGAGCAGGCGGGCGTCTTTGTGGTTCACTGCATTCTCAGATCCCGTACTGAGTCGGGCCAACCGCTTCAGGGAGCGAAGGGGCCATCCTTTAAGACCTATATCCCTTGCGGTCATGTTGGTCGTGCCGCCGGGAAGGATCGCAATCAAAGGCAGGGATTGAAATTTCTTGGCCGTGATCATTTCGGTCAATACGGCATCGACCGTGCCGTCGCCGCCATTGATGATAATCATCTGGACCTGCTCTTGCGCAAAATCAGCCATGGCTTCGGCCAAGCCCTCCACCCCAACCAGATCAACGCAAGTGATGTGAGGAAAAGCGCTGACGATCCGATGGACGTTTTGAACCCCGGATTTATTCCGGCGGCTTTTAATATTATTCAGTAATCCGACCTTCATGAACCGGCTGTCGCGCCCCTATGATTTCTCGGTGAAAAATGGCCATACCAATCAGTATAATGAGGATAATTGTGGTCATCCATGCCGCCAGGACAGAGGGCAGCATCCCGGCCTCCCCCAGAGAAGTGACAAAGGCATCGAGCACAACATAAAACGACCCCGCGCCAACACCAACTAATAATGTGACGATGTGATTCACGCGCCTGTCAAATCTCTGCACCAGGGGAATGACCAAAATGATCACAGCCAGCGTACCGATGGGCGCGGCTACTCTTTTATTGAGCCAGAGGCGATAGAGAAAAAAAGGCCGGTTTCCGATCGTAGGCTGGCTGGCCAGCCGCCGGACCTGCGCCCAAGATATTTCTCTGGGATGACCGACCAGCGCTAAAACCGTCTTCATATCGATCGACGTGTCATCCTCGTACCGGTCAAGATGCTCCGGCTGCGGCTCCCCCAGCCGGGTTCGGATCACATCTTCAAGAACAAGCCGCCCTTCTTGAAAATAACCATTGACGCCGCTCAGGCGTTCCACGAGCGCGCCTTCGGAGGAGCGGCGGAAAAGGGTGACATCTTTCAACATCTGCGCTTCTTTATCAATCATCCGGATACGCATGATATCATTTCCATCACGCGCCCAGATCTCTGAACCCTCATTCGTATTTTCCGGCGCATAGTCAACAATGGCCCAGTCGCGCAGCGCCGACAGCGACCAGGGAAGGGCGGTGTTCTCGATCAGGAAATGAAATCCGGCGATCGCAAGAGCGGCGGGCAGCAAAGCCCACAACAATTGCCATTGCGACATGCCGGAAGAAATCATGACCGTCAGTTCCGTGCGGCGCATCAGCGTGATCAATGTGACGAGCGCGGCGATCAGCGCGATGAAAGTGGCCAGCCGCGAAAAAGTGTCTGGCATCCCGTAGCCGATATATTTTGCCATATCAAAAACACGGCCGTCCGTGGCTTCAACAAGCTCATCGCCGTTGGCGAGAAATTCCATAAACGCCGAGAGTGTGATAATGCCCAAAGCGAGCACGGCAAAGCGCGAGAGCAATAAAACCGAAAGGTAGCGGGTAAAGAGCGGCATTTAAGACACCTGCCCCTGAAGCGTACGCTTCCTCATCACCAACGCTCCAATCCTGCTCACGAAATTATCCAGCAAGCTCCAGGGATCACCGGAGACATGAAACGCAGCGCGCAAAAAGAGCGTGACGGAGAGAACGGCAAACCCCAGAACACACCCCCAGATGCCCAGCCAGGGCGACATATAGCCGCTGGCGGACAAGGCCTCGCCGAACAGCAGCATCTGCTCAAACACGATCAAACCAAGCATGCCGATGACAATGCCATAGACCTGACCGCCCCGACCCCCTCCCAAGGCAAGCGGAATGGCGATCAAAGGAAGCAGAAGAATGGACAGGATCTGTGCAACCCGGCCGTGAAGCTCGGCCGACAGGGCCGCCGGGGAGATGAGGGCGGAACTGCCGCCCCGCAAAGCCCATAACTCAGGCAAGGTAAATTCTTTCACGCCGTTCCCACGCTGGCGAAAGTCGGTTTTTTCAAATGTCGCCAGACGCTGGCGAATATCGCGAAACGTGAGAGCGGCGATCACACTGTCTTGTTTCTGAATGTTCACTTTCTGGCCCTGGCGCGCCGTCAGAAAAAGCTCCCGTTCATCTTCAGAGCGAGACAAAGCGCCATTGGCCACGGTGGTGATAAGCTCATTGCCTTTATCATCTTCCTGATAGATGAAAATCTTGCCGAGATTGTTAACGCCCTGGCTGGCATCTTCCACAAAGAAAGTGGCGTCACTCGAATGGATGAACGTGCTCACCTTAAATGCCGCCAGAAGCGACGATTCTTCGATTTGATGAAGAAAATTTCGATACTGATAGCGGGCGTATGGCTGTAAAAAACCGAAAAGTATAATGGCCAACACCGCAACCACCCCGGCAAGGCCAATCATCGAGACACTCATCTGGTGCAAACCCACACCGGCAGACTGAAGAACACTTAGCTCACCTTCTCTTTTAAGGCGATTAAAGGTCAGCAGCACGCCACCAAACAAAGCCGTGGGCAGAGCAATTCCGAAATAATGCGGCATCAGACTCGCCAGCATCTGGAGAGAATACGTGATCAGCCGGTCAGACGGGCCAACCAGTTCCATGATTCGGAGGCTACGCTCCAATAATAACGCCACAAGCGCCACCAGAATGATAATGGCACCGTTCTTGATCACGTCACGCAGTAAGTATCCTGTGATGATTGACATGGAAATCTCTGAACGTGTGGAACAGTATAGAAGCGCAAGAAAAGGAAGTCAGTCATACACGCAAACGGCAGAAAAAGCAGGGGGTTTTTTCACTGGCAAGGATTGAGCTTCCAGAGGAACCCCCGGAATATTGAAGGAATTGGTAACAAAATTTGAGCGTCGCCCCGCTGAGAAAATTCTGCGCATCAAGGCTTGCGATTGTTCCGCTTTTCAATAAGTTAGGATGGCCCCATTGCGTTGGACCGGGCCCAATGATCAACCCTTTGCCAAGGAACTCAAAAGCCCGTGGAGACAACCTCAGGCAGCGGCGCCCCATCCCTCCAGATTAAGCGCGTCCGGAACCGCCAGGATATGGACCGTTTTATTCGTCTTCCCTGGTCGATTTACGCCGATGACCCCAACTGGATTCCGCCTTTGATCATGGAACGGCGCGATCACCTCAACCCACAAAAGAATCCATTCTTCGACCATGCCGAAGTGGCGTTCTGGCTGGCCCTGAAAGAGGGCAGAGCGGTGGGGCGAATCAGCGCCCAGGTTGATCAAATGGCGCTGAACAAACACCAGGACGCAACGGGTTTTTTTGGATTTCTTGAAGCCGAAGACGATGGGGAAGTCTTCCATGCCTTGATGCGCCAAGCGGAAAACTGGCTGAAGGCGCGCGGCATGAAGCGCATCAGAGGGCCGTTCAGCCTGTCGATCAATGACGAAGCGGGGATGCTGGTGGATGGTTTTGACACCCCCCCCTCGCTGATGATGGGTCACGGGTACCCTTACTATGCCACGCAAGTGGAGGGGCAAGGCTATGACAAGGCCAAAGATCTGATGGCCTATAAGTTTGATTTTTTCGAAGACGGCCTGTCGAAAAGTTCCCGCGCCCTGGCTGACCGGCTCACTTCCAGGCCCAATGTCACGATCCGCATGTTAAGGAAAGCGCAGTTTTTTGAAGACGTGACGATCGTCCTTGATATCTTTAACGATGCGTGGTCGGACAATTGGGGTTTTGTACCTCTTACTGCGGCCGAGATCGAGAAAACCGCCAAAGATCTCAAGCCTCTGATTCAACCAAATTGTGTCCGCATCATTGAATTAGAGGGAGAGCCTGTAGCTTTTGCCCTCACATTACCGAATCTGAACGAAGCGATTGCAGATTTGAACGGAAGACTGCTTCCCTTTGGCTGGGCAAAACTTCTTTATCGTTTGAAGTTTAATCGAATCCGATCCCTAAGACTGCCTCTTCTGGGTATTAGACAAAAATTTCACGGCTCCTGGCTCGGTGCAGCGATGGCCTTTACGCTGATCGATGCCCTTCACCAGGAAAACAAAAGGATCGGCATGCACTCAGGAGAGCTGTCCTGGGTGCTTGAAGACAATACGGGCATGCGGAAAATAATCGAAAGTCCTGGTTGTAGAATTTACAAAACATACCGTGTCTACGAAAAAGCTCTGACATGAGGGATACTCCACCATTATGAGCGAACCCTATTTTGATGCATTGGTTATGGCGGGGACGCGCCGCGGCGGGCGTGACCCGGTGGCGCTCCATGCCGGCGTGTCTAATAAATGCCTGGTCGATGTGTGCGGCCGACCGATGATCTCGCGGGTTTTGGAAGCGCTGGCCGCCTCTCCGCATATCCGATCCATCGCCATCAGTATTGAAGATCCGCAGATTCTTCTGGCATGCGATGAGCTTTCACAAATGATTGATCAGCACCACATCACCTTCGCTCCCAGTGGCAGTGGTCCGGCGCTCAGTGTACTGAAGGCAATAGAAGGCAAAACCACGTTTGCGCCTCTCCTGGTGACCACCGCCGACAGTGCGCTTCTGACCCGCCAGATCGTCGACTGTTTTTGCGCCGAAGCCCGAACTGGCCAAGCCGATCTTTCTGTTGGATTTGCGGCGCGGACATGCCTTCACAGCGCCTACCCCGAGGTTAGGCGCACCTATCTGCGCTTTCGCGATGACCGTTATTCGGGATGCAATCTCTATGCGTTTTCCGCCCCCGACAGTCTGAAGGCCGCAGCCTTCTGGGCTGAAGCCGACCGTTTGCGCAAACAACCTTTCAAGCTGGTCGCCCGCTTCGGGTTGGGATCGCTGGCCCTCTTCGCGCTCAACAGACTGACGCTGCGGCAAGCGCTGGCGCGCGCCGGCAACAAATTGGGGCTGACGGCGGCGCCGGTCATCCTGCCCTTTGCCCATGCGGCCATGGATGTGGACAAAGCCGATGATCTGGCCCTTGCGCGGGCGATCTTAACGGCGGACACAAACCAAGCGTCATGAACGCCATGGTTTTGCCTTCTTTAAGGAGAAAGTTGAAAAACTGATGACAGATCAATCCCCTCTCTCGCGTCTCTCCGTCAGGTTCGGACGTCTGGTTAATGTCGCCGCTCCTTATCAACGCGTGATGGCCCTTCTCATCACCGTGCTGGCTTCCGGGTTTTTGCTCGGTGGCGCGCCGGGTCAAGCCGACACGCCCAGCGCCCTGCCGGACCCATCAGCGCGGCTCCCCCAAGGAGATGCGGCCTGGGAATATTGGGAACTCAATGCGACTTTCGCAACCGGGCACCGCGTTAGCGCTCGCGTCATGATCACCAATTTTGGACCCGGCTCCCAAAGCGCCATTGTTCTGGGTCATGTGACGCTGCCCGATGGACAGATTGTTGAATGGGATAATGGCCGCAAAAAATCCCGCTGGTTGCTCTCAGACGATAAGCGCAAGGTGGATGTGGGCCGAAGCCATCTCTATATGCAGGACCCGATATATATTTTCGATATAGATAAAGAACGACTGCATCTGAATTTGCGTTTCGCGCCGGACCACGTGGCCCCCCTTGCCTCCGAGAAGCGTCTGCCGGAGGGCTATCACACCCAGACCCTGGCCGCCGGGCAAGCCGTCACCGGCCAGTTGTGGATTGCAGATATTTTGCAAGAAGAAATACCGCTGAGCGGCTTTGTCTCCCTCACGCATTCTTGGGGAAGCGCGAGCGAAGCGGAAGTGATGCTGCGCCGCTTTGAGCTTTTGTCGATGGAGGATCAGACAAGCCTGGAGATTGTCGATCTGACAACGCCGGATGGAACGCGCTTTCAATGGCTGGCGGTGACGGAAAACAGCGAGATGACATATCTCACACAGGATTTTGAGATCGCCATGGAGGGCCGCGCCCCGAATTACGGCGCAAAAAAATTCTGGGTTCCGGAAAAACTTCTTCTCACCGGCGCAGGCGTGAACGGCGTGGTAACGCTGACCGATGTGACGTTCAGTCAAAACCCCCTGAAAGTTCTGCCCCAACCTTTCCGTTTTATGGCCTCATTTAAAAGCAAACCAAGGCGCGTCTGGGCTGACGCCTCGTTTGAGTTGGACATTGCGGGCAATGCGGACGCCCCGCCCGTGCACAGGCAAGGGACGGGCATGGCGATCACGACCTTTATGAACCCGGCCAAACAGCCCAAAAAGTGAAACCCATGACCCGGCAGACCGAGCCCACCGGCCATGTTGAGATCGACGGCGAGGCGGTGGCGGTGCGCGTGCGTTTAAACCCGCGCGCCCGGCGCTATGTGGTGCGGCTGGATCCGCGCAGCGGCCATGTGGTGGTGGTGGCTCCCAAGCGCGGCTCGGTCAAACGCGCCCTCAGCTTCGCCTATGAGCACCGCTCCTGGATTGCCGCGCGGCGACAAGAGCGCCCCTCCCCCATTCCGTTCGAAGAGGGCCACATAATTCCTCTACGGGACACCCCACACACCATCACTCAGCGCCCAGAGGCCCGGCGCGGCGTCTGGGTGGAAGCACCAGAGGGGCAGGCCGGACTTGCCCGGCTCTGCGTCTCAGGCCGCCCCGAACATGGCGCACGGCGCCTGACGGACTGGCTGAAGCGCGAAGCGCGCGCCGATATCACCGCACGCGCGGCACTCCATGCGCACGCTCTGGGCCTCCCCAGCGGCCGAATCCAAGTGCGCGATCCTTTCAGCCGGTGGGGTTCGTGCTCGTCAACCGGCACGCTGTCTTTTTCCTGGCGTCTTATTCTGGCCCCGGAATTTGTACTGGATTACGTGGCGGCCCATGAGACCGCTCATCTCAAACATCTCAATCACGGCAAACAGTTTTGGGCCCAGGTTGACCGGCTCGCACCCCAGCGCAGCGCAGCCGAAGACTGGCTGCGCGTGAAAGGACCCGCCCTGCACCGCTATGGGTAAGTCACTCGCCGCCAAACAGGCGTGAAATGAACCGCGTAAGCGAACTTTCACTTTGCGGCGCGCCCTGCGCGGCGAGGCGCGCCGGATCCGCGCCATTGGGCAACGGGCGCACAGGCTGGCCCTTGGTCATCGCCAGCATGTAATCTTTCCAGATAATGGCGGGCACGGTGCCGCCGGTGACCTTTCCCATGGGCGTATCGTCATCATTGCCGACCCACACGCCGGTGACCAGATCCGCCGTGTAACCGATGAACCAGGCGTCCCGGCTGCTTTGAGACGTGCCGGTTTTACCCGCCGCCGGACGGGAGCCGAGCGAGGCTTTGCGGCCCGTGCCCATCCGCATCACTTGGCCTAACATGGCGTTCATGGCGCCGACATCACGCGGCGCAATGACACGGGACGCAGGCCGGGGCCCGCGGCTGTAAAGCAGCACGCCTTCTGCTGTTCGTATGCTGACAATAGCGTAGGGCGGGGCCGCCAGCCCGCCATTGGCGAAGGGCGCATAGGCCGACGCCAATTCCAGAAGACTCACCTCCGATGTCCCCAGAGGTAAGGAACGCGTTGCTTTCAAATCTGAAACAATCCCCAGCCGCTGCGCCGTGTCGATGATGGCGTGGGGGCCCACATCTTGCGCCAGCCTCACCGCAGCAGAGTTGAGGGAACGGGCCAGGGCGTCCGTCAGTGTCACCTGACCTTCATAACGATTTGAAAAATTTCCGGGCGCCCAATTGCCGATGCGGATCGGCGCATCTTCGATCAAACTACCCGGCCGCCAGCCTGCTTCCAGCGCCGCCAGATAGACAAATGGCTTAATCGCCGAGCCCGGCTGACGCCGCGCTTGAACCGCGCGGTTAAACTGGCTCTGCACATAAGAGCGCCCGCCCACCATCGCCACCACGGCGCCATGAGGATCAAGGCTGATAAGCGCGCTTTGCGAAAACCCGAGAGCGGCCCCGTCCCGCCCTAATGACAGAGCAACCGCTTTTTCCGCGCGGGCTTGAGCTTCCACATCGAGTGTGGTTTCGATCACCAGGTCAACCTCCACCCCGTCCACCAGAACCGGGATCCGGCCGGCCACCCAGTCAATAAAATAAGAGATGCCGTCCGTGGCCGTCCCTCTGGCCAATACGGGCGGCGCTGTCTCCGCCGTGCGGCGCTGCGCTTGCGTGATAAACCCGGACTCCATCATACGGTTGAGCACAATCTCCGCGCGCGCCTTCGCGCGGACCGGATCATTAGTCGGGGCATAGCGCGAGGGCGCTTTCAGAAGACCGGCCAGAAGCGCTGCCTCGGACAGGGTCACGCGGGTCGCCGATTTACCGAAATAACGCTGCGCCGCCGCCTCCACGCCATAGGTACCCGCGCCCAGATAGACCCGGTTGAGATAGAGCGAGAGGATCTGATCCTTGCTGAAACGCCATTCCAGCCAAAAGGCCAACATCATTTCCTGAATTTTGCGCTTCCACCGGCGCTCCGGTTTCAGAAACAGATTCTTCGCCAATTGCTGGGTGATGGTGCTGCCGCCCTGAACCACATGTCCTTCAGCGCTATTGGCGAGAAAAGCCCGAAAAATACCAATCGGATCGATACCGATATGATAATAGAAACGCCTATCCTCAATCGCGATGACCGCTTGGGGCAAAGCGGGCGGCAAATCGCTGAGCGCCACAGGCAGGCCATAACTCACGCCCCGGCGGGCCAGAACTTCACCCGACCGGTCGAGCACCGTCATGGACGGCCGCTGCTCAATCTCCCACAAAGCAGATGTGTCGGGCAGATCGAGGGCAAAAATGCCGAGGACCGCGATGAGCCCTGTGACAAGCCACACAGAGGCCACCGCCCCCCAATAAAACGCCCGGCGATACGCGCCAAAGCGCCGCTTGAACTGACGCCACCGGGTGCTCAGCCTTTTGCGCGCCAGAGCCCAGCCCTTGCGTCTACGCCCGGCGCGCGTTCGCGCCCCGGCGGGCCGGCGTTTGGCAGGCGTGGTTTTTTTGCGTTTTGCAGGCGCGGCCATTGTTGACGCGAAGCCCCATTAACCATGATCCGCCGCCCATTCCGGCGGCTTTTGACGTTTATAGGGGTTGGGGCGTTAACGAGGTATGAAAGTCATTATTTGTCTCGCGGCGCGCAGCGCCTCCGACAGGGCGGGCTGACCGCCCGGCGGCCAGTTGACCGCGCGGGATTTGTCTCGCGGCGCGCAGCGCCTCCGACAGGGCGGGCGCAACGCCTTGTATTCCACGACTGGCGGGTATTTACGTTTTAGGAAGCGCGCCTAGAATACCAAGCATGAATGAAAAGCGTCTGGCAGAACAATATGGGGGCATCAAAGCCGCTCGATGCAATGAGTGATTCAACTTGCCCCGGCGGAAGTACCGCGACTTTCTTGCCAAAATTGGCGCGAAACGTCTCGACTTCCTCGGCGGGCAGATCAGAATATTTCAGCATCCGCACCCAAACTTCAAAAAGGTTTTTGAAAGCTGAAGCGGACATATCGGAAGCAAGATCAGCGCTCACCAAATACCCGTCGGGGCGAAGTCGTGCGGCGATTTCACGAAAAAAAGTGCGTCGTCCCTCTAGCTGCATAAAGAACTGAGAAACCAAAATACACGTTGCTGCATCGAAAGAATCCGCTTCGGGAAGCGTATCAAGATAACCCTCGTGGAAAGTACACCGTGACGCGACACCACTGTCTTCCGCGCGCGCACGACAGATGTCCAGCATGGGCGCCGCCGGCTCTACAGCTGTGAACCGCCACTCTGGGAATGCTTGCGCCAGGTCAATCAATTCCGCGCCGGTTCCAGCCCCAATGCAGAGAATCCGCGCGTTGGCGGGAAGTTCAGAAAGCACCATGCGCATACACAAATGAAGTGCGTCTTTCATGGGCGCCATTTTGGCTCTTTGTTTGTCGTAGGAAGAAGCGCGCTCTTGGTCAAAAACAATCGATGATTCGTGGTTTTTCATTGCGCGTCTCCATGCGCGGGCCAGCCAAAAAGCAATCGCGTCACCCGGTGTGAGAAATTGGGCTCACATCGGTCAACGCTGACTGCTTTTGGTATAAGTCGAATGAAACGGAAAGGCCTTAACCTTCGATTTCCTCGCCGGTTTCCTGATCGACCACTTTCATCGACAGGCGCACCTTGCCCCGGTCGTCAAAGCCGAGCAGTTTTACTTTCACCTTATCGCCCTCTTTGACCACATCTGAAACAGATTTTACCCGCTCCGGCGCCAATTGAGAGATATGCACGAGGCCATCGCGCGGCCCGAAGAAATTTATGAACGCACCAAAGTCGACAACTTTGACCACTGTGCCGTCATAGATGACGCCCACCTCCGGCTCGGCGGTGATCGACGTGATCCATTTGACCGCCGCATCGATATGATCTTGCTCGGAGGACGCGATCTTGATCAGACCATCATCGGACACATTGATTTTCGCGCCGGTGGTCTCGACAATTTCACGAATGACCTTGCCGCCCGTGCCAATCACTTCGCGGATCTTGTCCACAGGAATGTTCATGGTCTGGATTTTCGGCGCATATTCGCCCAGCTCTTCGCGGGACGATGTCAGCGCTTTAGCCATCTCGCCAAGAATATGGTGCCGGCCACCATTGGCTTGAGCCAAAGCGGTTGACATAATCTCTTCGGTGATCCCGGCAATCTTGATGTCCATCTGTAGCGAAGTCACGCCTTGATCCGTGCCCGCCACCTTGAAGTCCATATCGCCCAAGTGATCTTCATCCCCTAAAATATCCGACAGAACCGCATAGCGGTCGCCTTCCAGGATCAGTCCCATGGCGATACCCGCCACCGGACGCGCAATCGGCACGCCGGCATCCATCATTGACAAAGAAGCGCCGCAGACGCTCGCCATGGAGGACGAGCCGTTGGATTCGGTGATCTCCGAGACGATGCGGATCGTGTAAGGGAAATCTTCACGGCTTGGCAGCACAGCCCGCACCGCGCGCCAGGCTAATTTACCGTGGCCCACTTCCCGGCGACTGGTAAAGCCGGTGCGGCCCGTTTCGCCGACAGAGTAAGGAGGGAAATTATAGTGCAGCAGGAAATTCTCTTTATACGTCCCTTCCAGAGCATCAATAAATTGCTCATCGTCGCCGGTTCCCAAAGTCGTCACCACCAGGGCCTGCGTTTCCCCGCGGGTAAACAGAGCCGTGCCATGGGTGCGCGGTAGGACACCAACCTCCGCCTTGATGGGGCGCACCGTTTCCAGATCGCGGCCATCAATGCGCACTTTGGTGTCAAGGATGGAGTTACGCACCACATCGCTTTCAAGCGCCTTGAACAGACTTTTTAAGATCCCTTCATCCAGAGCGTTTTCACTTTCGCCGCCCAATTCCTCCATCACGCGGGCTTTGACCTCAGCCACTTTTTCCTGACGCAATTGCTTGACGGGTTCGCCGTAAGCGGTACGCAAATCAGCTTCAGCAACGCTACGCACTTTTTCGGCATGTTCCGAATGATCCGGCGCGACAAAATTCCAAGGCTCTTTGGCGCACGCTTCGGCCAGAGAAACAATAAGATCGATCACCGGTTGCATGGCCCTGTGGCCAAACATGACGGCGCCCAGCATGATTTCTTCGGAAAGCTCTTTGGCTTCTGATTCGACCATCAGCACCGCATCAGCAGTGCCCGCCACCACTAAGTTAAGAGCGCTCTCTCCTAAATCATCGATCAGCGGGTTCAAAACATATTCGTTTTCGATATAACCGACGCGCGCGCCGCCAATCGGCCCCATAAAGGGAATGCCCGAGAGAGTCAGCGCCGCGGATACCGCAATCATCGCCACGATATCAGGATCGTTTTCCATATCATGGCTGAGGACAGTAGCGATCACTTGCGTTTCATTTTTGAAACCTGGCACGAAGAGAGGCCGAATGGGCCGGTCAATCAAACGGCAGATCAAAGTTTCTTTTTCACTGGGGCGGCCTTCACGTTTAAAAAAGCCGCCGGGGATTTTACCGGCGGAATAGGTTTTTTCCTGGTAATTCACGGTCAACGGGAAGAAATCCAGTCCCGGTTTGGGCTGCTTGTCGGCCACTACCGTCGCTAAAACTGTGGTTTCGCCATAGGTCGCCAACACCGCGCCGCCTGCCTGGCGGGCGATGCGCCCGGTCTCGAGGGTCAGCTCGCGCTCGCCCCATGTCATTGTTTTCGTGTGAATATCAAACATATCGTTCTTTCAAATGTTGGCCCTGCCTGAATGCAGGCGACCTTTTCATACTTAACCCGCGCAAGCCCTCTCGCACGGGTTACCCAAACGCCATTGCCGGACCAACACTGGCCCGGTTATGTCGGTCTTGTCTTTTTGGAGATCAAAAAGCATCCTCTTAACGGCGGATACCCAACCGTTGGATCAGCCCTTGATAGCGGCTCACATCTTTGCCCTTGACGTAGTCAAGCAGACGGCGCCGCTGTGACACCATTTTCAGCAGGCCCCGCCGGGAATGATTATCCTTTTTATGGCCTTTGAAGTGATCGGTTAGATTTGTAATACGCTCCGTCAGTATCGCAACCTGAACTTCGGGAGACCCGGTGTCATCCTGTTTAATCGCATATTCTTTAATGAGCTCTTGTTTGCGCTCAGCACTAATCGACATCGACACACCCTTTCCTTGGAAGGTTAAAAACACGCGTGGGACAAAACTGACCGGCCCTGATTTCCCCCAGGCAAATCGCCTGGGCGCCCTGGGCGGCATAGGCCGTTATGTGACCACGAACTTGATCCGCCTGCCGCCGGGTAAGGCTGATGGCCTGGCCCTGACGCAGACGGTTTGCCTCCAGACCCGTAACGGCCAGAGCCGGGATGTCGTCCAGCACGGTCTCTACAGGGTGGAGATGCTCAAAAGCGGCGCCACTATGGCCTAACTCGTCCAACTTATCCAGCCCCATTGAACGGGCTTCATCAAACACCCCAACACGGGTCCGCCGCAGCTGAACGACATGACCACACGTCCCCAGATGGAGCGCCAGATCCCGCGCCAGCGCCCGCACATAAACGCCTTTGCCGCACACCACTTCAAATTCGGCATGATCGGGCCCACGCCGGCCGCACAATTGAAAATTCTGAACAGCCACCTGGCGGGGCTTCAGATCAACCGCTTCTCCTGCGCGCGCCAGATCATAAGCCCGGGCGCCCGCCACTTTGAGAGCAGAAAATATCGGTGGCGTTTGCGTGATCTCGCCGATAAAGCGCGGCAAGGCCGCCTGGATCTGCGCCGTATCCGGCCGGACCTCACTGGTGGCTGTGACCTGCCCTTCCGCATCGTCGGTGGTGCGGGCGCTGCCCCACTCAAGGGTAAATCGATATTCTTTTTGAGCCCCAACCAGGAAGGGCATGGTCTTGGTCGCCTCCCCCAGAGCAATCGGCAGGATGCCGCTGGCCAGTGGATCAAGCGTTCCGCCATGACCGGCTTTTTGCGCGTTGAAAAGTCGGCGCACACGACCCACGGCCTGAGTCGAGGTGATGCCGACGGGTTTGTCCAGATTGAGCCAGCCGTGCACCGGTACGCCTTTACCGCGCCTCGCCATTACCGGACCTGCGCACGTGTTTTGCCTCTGCCAGAGGCGCGCCCTCAGCATCTTGAGGGGTGGCGTTTTCCCCAGCACTCAAATCCCGCGCCACCCGGGGCGAGCGCAATAGGCTCGCCGTGGACTGCGCAGCAGCAAAGGTAGAGTCCAGTCGGAAGTGAAGAGACGGCGTAAACTTCAGGGTAATCCGCCGCCCCAGTTCACCGCGCAAAAATGTCCGGCACCGATTGAGCGCCGGGATGACCGTCTCGTCATCGCCGCCGCCCAGAGACGAGCAGTAAATGGTCGCAACCCGCATATCGGGGCTGATATCAACCTCCGAGACGGTCACGGATTTACCCTCCAGATCAGGATCACGCAGCACGTCCCGCGCCAGAATCTCAACCAGCGCATGGCGCAACATCTCGCCCACGCGCAATTGACGCTGGCTGGCGCGGCGCGGCCCGCGGCGAGACTGAGAAGAAAATTTAGCCATGTGTATCACTCAAAACTGACCTTCAAAACGCATGTGCGCTCTCACCAAACGGCGCTGGTGTCAAAGTGTTCTGGCCACCTCCTCGACATCAAAGCATTCTATGGTGTCGCCCGGCTTCAGATCTTCATAATTCTCAAACGCCATGCCGCATTCCTGACCGGCGCCTACTTCGCGCACCTCATCTTTAAATCTTTTTAAGGTAGAAAGCGCGCCTTGGTGGATGACCACATTGTCACGCAACAGGCGCACGTGCGAGCCGCGTTTAACCTTGCCTTCCGTCACCCGGCACCCGGCCACCTTGCCGGTTTTCGAAATATCGAAAATTTCCAATATCTCGGCATTGCCAAGGAATGTCTCGCGCAACTCAGGTGACAACATGCCCGACATCGCCGCCTTGACATCATCAATCACATTATAGATGACGGAGTAATACCGGATTTCAATATTCTCGCGAGCCGCCAGATCCCGAGCCTGCTTGTTGGCGCGCACGTTAAATCCGATAATCGGCGTCTGTGAGGCCACGGCCAAGATAACATCTGATTCAGTGATTTCTCCAACGCCGCCATGAATGATCCGGGCCACCACTTCGTCTGTAGACAGCTTTTCCAGTGCGCCGGTCAGCGCCTCCAGCGAACCTTGTACATCCGTCTTGATGATGAGCGCCGATTCATCCGCACTCGCTTCATTGATTTTCGAGAACATCTGTTCCAGAGATCCGCGCCCCGTCGATACAGCATGCTGCTGTTTCTTCTTGCGCTTGCGATATTCAGCGATCTCACGGGCGCGGGATTCGTTTGCCAGAACAGCAAATTCATCGCCCGGCTCCGGCACATCCGAAAGCCCCAAAACTTCAACCGGCATGGAAGGCCCGGCGCTCTTGATGGACTCGCCACGATCATTGATCAAGGCGCGCACACGGCCAAATTGCTGGCCGGCAACAATCATATCTCCCACCTTGAGCGTACCCCGGCTAATCAAGAGTGACGCCACAGGCCCGCGGCCTTTCGCCAGTTTCGATTCGATCACGAAACCATCAGCCGTCCGGTCAGGATTGGCCTTGAGTTCCAGCAATTCGGCTTGTAGAAAAATCGCTTCTTCCAGTTTATCGAGATTGGTTTTTTTGAGCGCCGACACTTCCACTTCAAGGACATCACCGCCTAGTTTCTCGGAAACGATTTCATGTTGCAGCAAATCCTGGCGCACCCGATCCGGATTAGCGCCGGGGCTGTCAATCTTGTTGATGGCAATAATGAGAGGCACCTTGGCCGCCTTGGCATGGTCAATCGCTTCTTGCGTTTGCGGCATGACGCTGTCATCGGCAGCCACCACAAGCACCACGATATCGGTCACCTTTGCCCCCCGGGCGCGCATAACGGTGAAGGCCGCATGACCTGGTGTGTCGAGAAAGGTGATCTGATGACCGTTAGCCAAGGTGATCTGATAGGCGCCGATATGCTGGGTGATACCACCCGCTTCGCCGGTCACCACATCGGTTTTGCGCAGGGCATCAAGAAGCGAGGTCTTGCCGTGATCGACATGACCCATGACGGTCACGACGGGGGCGCGGGCGACCATATCCTCCGGCGCGTCGGGTTCCCCCACCAGCACCTCTTCGACATCGGCTTCCGATACCCGCTTGACCGTATGGCCGAACTCTTCAGCGATGAGTTGGGCCGTATCGGTGTCCATCACGTCATTTTTGGTGATCACCTGACCTTCTTCGACGGCCATCTGACCGCTATCAATCAGCTTACGCAACACCACTGAAACCCGTTCTGTCATGCGGTTCGCCAGTTCCTCAACCGTGATGGCTTCCGGGATGGTCACTTCACGAAACACTTTGGATTGAGCGCCAATGCGCGACTGGGCGGCGTGTTTTTCCCGCTCCCGCGCCCGGCGCACCGATGCCAGGGAACGGACCCGGTCTTCATCATCCAGCGCTTTGGCGATGGTCAGCTTGCCTTCGCGCCGGGGCCGCTCGCCGCGGCGCGATGAAATTGGTTTGGCATCCCCTTCCCGCTGCGCCCGCTTGGGCTGCTCCCGTGTTTCCTTGTTTTTGTCCTTGACGGCGGGTTTGCCTTCGGTTTTGGCATTCTCCCCCAATTGCTCGAGCGCCGCCTGCTGCTCGGTGATGGCAAGTTGTTCGGCCTCGCGTTCACGGCGGATTTTTTCAGCCTGTTCCTCCGGGCTCATCTCCCGTATGGCGGCCTGTTCTTTTTCCTGTTCGGCCGTCCGGCGCACCGCCTCTTCTTCCATGAGGATGCGTTCCTCGGCATCCGCCACTTTGGCTTCTTCCAAGGCTTTGGTGCGCGCCACCCGTTCAGTTTCGGTCAGGGTGCGCAAGATCACCCCCGACCGTTCCGCGTCTTTATCCACACTGACTGGAGTCGGCGCAGCTTGCGGCGCCGGGGCGCTGGTTGCGCCCGCCTGTTCGGCTGTTCCGGGCCGCGCTGCCAGTTCAGCGGCGGCGGCTTTCGCCGCGGCCTTGTCTTGGGGAGTAACGGCTTTACGCCGTTTCTTCTCCACCACCACGGTCTTTGATCGGCCATGGGAGAAATTCTGGCGCACGGTGCCCGCCTCAACCTTGCGCTTCAAAGTCAACGGCTTGCGGCCGGCCGCACTGGTGGTCTTGTCGTCAGAATTGTTGATGTCGCTCATACTGGCCCTATTTCATACCGCGCCAACCCTTTTTTCAGATGAAGGAGCGTTCTGTCTGTTCACGTGTTCCGGAGTCGTCCGCCCAGTCTGGCGGGCAAATGGGCCGAAACCCCTGCAATCTTCTTAAATCCTCAATAAATTTGTCCGCCATTCTCCCAGTGCTCAGCGCAGCATGTACCACATTATGTCGGCCCAAGGCCAAACCCAATTCATCACGGGTGAAACACCCGGCTCCAAGCGGCCCATTTGCACACCGGACCGCTTTCCATATCTTCTCCCGGCCCGACGCCGCGCCATCCTCAGCCGCAATCACCACAGAAGCCCGACCCGCACTCACCTCCGCCAGAACCCGCTCAAAACCGTGGGCAAGCTGGCCTGACCGAAAGCCTAACCCAAGGCGCGCCAGACATCTGTCCGCCAGCAACCTCTCGACCTGAGCCACGAGTGCCGAAGGCGCCACCACCTTACGCCGCGCGGCTCTGGCAAAGCGCCGCTGCGCAATGGCGCGCTCCAAATCCGCCCGATTGGCCCGCACCCACAGACCCCTGCCCGGCAACTTACCCGCAATATCGGGTACTACTTGGTCATCGGGTCCGATCACAAAACGTATCAGATCACCTTCCGCGCAAGCCTCGCCACTAGCCAAGCACAGCCGCACTTTGGAAGCTGCGCTCGCCCGGTCGCGCCGCCGCGTGGAAGACTCCACGCTACTCGGCTGTCGCAGAGGCGTTTTCTTCACCCTCTTCTTCCGTTTGCTCTCCATCTTCGGCTGCCGCGAGATCTTCCTCGGTGACCCATCCAGCTTTCACCCGCGCCGCCATGATCAACACGTTCGCCTGATCGGCATCCACTTCAAACCCATCCAAAAACCCCGGCATGCGCGTGCGCTCACCCTCTACGTTTTCATACCAGCCGATCAGATCGTCGGTCGCACAGCCGGCAAAATCCTCCATGGATTTCACATCATTTTCACCCAGCTTTACCAGCATGGGCGCGGTCAATCCTGAGATTTCATAAAGTTCGTCCGCAACACCCAGTTCACGCCGCTTTTTATCGGCTTCGGTGGTTTTCTGTTCAAGATAATCCTTCGCGCGATTTTGCAGTTCTTCAGCGGTGTCCTCATCAAAGCCTTCAATATCCGCCAACTCATAAAGTTCGACATAGGCCACTTCTTCAATGGAGGCGAAGCCTTCGGAGGTCAGCAATTGGGCGATCACCTCATCAACATCAAGACAGGTGGTGAACAGTTCAGTGCGCTGCTGGAATTCTTCCTGACGGCGCTCGGATTCGTCAGCCTCCGTCAGAATATCGATGTACCATCCCGTTAATTGAGAGGCCAGGCGGACATTCTGTCCGCGCCGCCCAATGGCCAGAGAGAGCTGATCGTCAGGCACCACAACTTCGATCCGCTCCGCCTCTTCATCCAATACCACCTTCACCACCTCAGCGGGCGCCAGGGCGTTGACAATAAAGGTGGCGGCATCAGGTGACCATTGAATGATATCAATTTTCTCGCCCTGAAGCTCGTTGACCACTGCCTGAACACGGCTGCCGCGCATACCGACACACGCACCCACCGGATCGATGGACCCATCATTGGACAGCACCGCAATTTTAGCGCGGCTTCCGGCATCACGCGCCACCGCCTTGATTTCGATAATGCCGTCATAGATTTCCGGCACTTCCTGTGCAAAAAGCCGGGCCATGAATTGCGGATGATTTCGTGACAAAAAGATCTGCGGCCCGCGCTGCTCGCGCCGCACATCATAGATATAAGCGCGCACCCGGTCGCCGTTGCGGAACGTTTCGCGCGGCAACAATTCATCACGGCGTACAATTGCCTCGGCCCGCCCCAGATCAACTATGACATTGCCATATTCGGCCCGCTTTACAACGCCATGTACAATCTCGCCTATACGATCTTTATATTCTTCGTACTGACGTTCCCGCTCCGCATCGCGCACCTTCTGCACAATGACCTGCTTGGCTGTCTGCGCCGCAACACGGCTGAAATCAACCGGCGGCAGGTTTTCGGAAATAAAATCACCGATCTGCGCTGCCGGATTTCGCCTTGTTGCTTCCGCCAAAGAAATCTCAGTCGAATCGTTTTCCACACCCTCAACCACATTCAGCAGCCGGTAGAGTCTGGTCTCGCCGGTTTTGGGGTCGATCTCCGCACGAATATCATTCTCTTGGCCATAGCGCGAACGAGCGGCCTTTTGAATAGCGTCTTCCATAGCGCCGATCACGACGGTTTTATCAATGGATTTTTCCCGGGCCACTGCATCTGCTATCTGAAGCAGTTCGAGGCGGTTGGCGCTTACGGCCGCATTGGACATAGTATCTTCAACTCCTGTCAGTTCCGAATTGGCCCATGAGAGGGCCCTTTAGTGTTCACTCTTATTAGTAAGGCCGACCCCTCCCGCACCCTCTTACGAACCCGCCTTCATTTCGTGTGAGTGTGCTTTACTGCCCTTCAGGTGGCGTTCGATCAACGCGTCGGTCAAGACCAGTTTCGCCTCCTCTATCAGCGCAACGGGAAGGTGGTGGGTGGTCTGCCCTACGGCCCCGGCCTCTTCCTTTAAGGTCAAAGCCACTGTGTCACCTTCCACTCCCAAAAGGGTTCCCACAAATCTTTTCCGGCCTTCAAGGGGCGTGCTTAATTTAATCTTCGCCATGTGCCCAGCAAAACGCTCATAGTCTTCGCGCTTTACCAAAGGCCGGTCGACGCCCGGTGACGACACTTCTAATATATATTCACCCGGCACCGGGTCTTCCACATCCATATAGGCCGAAAGGGCCCGGCTAACTTCGGCGCAATCCTCCACGCTCAAAGAGCCGTCGCCGCGCTCCACCATGACCTGTAGGGTTTTCACCCGCCCGCCGCTTATTTTGACACGGATAAGCTCGAAACCCATGGCTTCAATCGTCGAACGGATCCGATCCGCGATCTCAGTTAGTATCATCGGCCAACAAAAAAGTGGGCCGAAGCCCACTCCCCAAAATTCAAACAAACGTTAAGCGCCCCATGTGTAACGCGTCCCTTGCCAGAAGTAAATCCTTGTGTCAGCGGGGCCTGCGCCGGAACGTCAGATAGACGCACTGGCGTCCCGCCGCCTTCGCCTTCATCTCATAGCGTGTCTCGGGCCAGTCGGCCGGGCGCAGCCGCCAATCAGCCGGCGTTCGCGCGCACCATTCAAAATCAGGGTGAGCGGTCAGATGAGCCAGAGTCCAGGCACAATAATCGTCGATATCGGTCGCCACCCGGAATTGGGCGCCGTCCTTCAACACACATGCCAATCGGTCCAGCGTCTCGCCCGCGATAAACCGCCGCGCGTGATGGCGCTTTTTCGGCCATGGGTCGGGAAACAGCAAAAAAGCGCGCGCCAGCGTGGCCGCGTCAAGAGCATCCAATAAATCTCGGGCGTCCCCCATACGAATGCGGATATTGGGCAGAGCCTGGCGCTCAATGCGGGCCAGCAGGCTGGCCACCCCATTGAGATAGGGTTCACAGCCAATCAGGCCGACCTCCGGGTGCGCCTCAGCCTGGGCGCTCAAATGCTCACCAGCGCCAAAGCCGATTTCCAGCCAGATGTCCTTGGCGCCACCAAACAGATCCGTGAGATCAAGCGGCGCCTCAAGGCCAACAGACAGCCGAGGCAATAGTGTGCTGACGAGTTCCGCCTGGTGCGGGCGCAAACGATGCCCCTGGCGCCGTCCGTAAAGACGCCGGTTTTGAAGAGGGGGCCCCACTTCGGTTCTCCCCTGTTTCGTCAGGAAATAGCGCTTTTCAGAGCCTCTACCAGATCGCATTTTTCCCAGGAGAATCCCCCGTCGCTTTCCGGTGTGCGGCCAAAATGGCCATAGGCCGCCGTCCGGGCGTAAATAGGCCGGTTTAGGTTTAAATGCTCACGGATTCCCCGGGGGCTGAGATCCATGATCTCAGGCAAAACCTTGCTTAACCCCACCTCATCGACGCGGCCGGCGCCGT
>JAJFIO010000284.1 GCA_021774915.1 Alphaproteobacteria bacterium | reverse complement strand
TTGGTCCTAACAGGCATTGCGACTGGATTGGCGCAGCCTGTGTTCGATCTGGATTTTCAGATCAGCGGCGATGAACGAGAGCCCACAGATGCCGCTGACACGCAGCCCGGCCGAGACGGTCTGCATATTTACGGCCAGGTGCGCGGCCGCCTGATGGAGGCTGTCTCCGGCGCGTGGACCGGTGCAAATGCGGGGGGTCCCGTTGAAGGCCGGTTCAGCTTAGGTCTCGGTGAGCGCCCCTCCCTGTCGCTAGAGGCGTCAAGCGGCGTTCTTGACGCTGCTTTTGCCATGAGTGCGGTGCAAATTATTTCAGCTTATGTGCAAAACGATAGGCGCACGCCGTTCAAATTAATTCCTAATACCGAGATGCATGTCCATCTTCAAACGGATCAAATGCGCTTGAATGCTCAAACGCTGGGCCCGGCTGAATTCGACCTGTCATTAGCCGATGCAGTACTCACGGCGCGCGCACAGCAGGAGACTTGGGAAGGAGAAATCACCGCTGTTTTGTCGGTGAATGGCAAAGAGACACCAGTTTTCAATCTCTTCTTGTCCGCCATGAACGTTAATCCGACCCGTCTGGCGCCATCATCTGAAGAAGAAACGCCCGGCGGTGCGATATGGATTGATGCACCGCTCTTGGCTTGGGTGGATCTTTTGAGTCATGGCCAAGATCAGGACGCCCTTGTGCAAAACCTTTCGGGGGAAGCGGCACTCGTTCTGGGGGGCGGGACATTCGACCAGGCGCTGTTGGATTTGATGCCCGCGCCCGTTGCCGGCCTGGCGTCCGATGAAGCCGGACTGCCTGCCTTTAAGTGCCTCATCGCCCGCGTGGATGTAGACAGGGGCCACGCGAAAAGCAAGATGCTCTGGGCGGAAACGCTTAACGGCATGATCACGGGATCGGGGAGCATTGATATACCGGCCGGCACAGTAGAAATGATTGTGCGTCCTCGGCCCAAAGATCCACGCGCACTGGCCGGTGCCGTCGATCTTGTCATCAGCGGGCCTCTTTTTGCGCCCACTCTTGAGACAAGGCAAAAGGATCTGGCGCGCGGACTGGCAAGCGGTTTTGGCCGGTTTGCGGCGCGGGGCCAGGTTGACGCCGTGCTGCCTTTGCTGGAAGAACATCTGCCGCAGGACAATTCATGTCTTGAGGCGTGGACAGGGTCGGTGAACAATGGCGAAGGCTGAGATAAAAAGATTTTACGACGATGTTTGCGTGAAACCGGAGGGCGCGGGCTTTACGGTCTGTCTCGACGGCAAGCCCATCAAAACACCTGCGGGCGCGCTCGCTCTTGTGTCCAGCAAAAAGCTGGCGGACGCCCTGGCCGCGGAATGGGACGATCAGGATGAGCGTATTGATCCACACGCCCTTGCCCTGACCCGGATTATAAATTCTAGCCTCGATCATGTCGGGCCGCACCGGGAACAAATAGTAGCCGAGCTGACCCGGTTCGGGCAATCGGATTTGATCTGCTACCGCGCCGAGGGTCCAGCTTCCCTGGTGCAGCGTCAGGCATTGCATTGGCAGCCTTTGCTGGAGTGGGCAAGTGATGCGTTAAAGGCGCCGCTGGAAGCAGGCGCAGGCGTGCAACCCGTGATCCAGCCCGCCGCTTCTCTGGAAGCGCTCCGGGACCATATCGCTCAGCATGATGATATTTGTTTGGCGGCGCTTCATCAGGCGGTGAGCCTGTGCGGTTCGCTCATCATCGGGTTGGCGCTCTCCTCTGGCCGCCTTACTGAGGCGGAGGCGTGGGCGGCCGCGCAGGTGGATGAGGACTGGCAGCTAGAACAATGGGGCGATGATGACGAGGCGGCGCGCCGCGCACAAGATCGACAAACCGCGCTCAGCGCTGCTGTTTTTGTTCTTGAGGTCTGCTGCTCCTAGAGCATTTCCGAGCGAAGTGGGCACCGGTTCGCGTGAAGGAAATGCGACCAAACAACAATTTAGAGCCGTTCTGTGAGTCAAATAAAGTCGGAACGGCTCTTAAGAAAGTTTACCTTCCGAACTCTCGTCATGCCATTCCAGAGTTTTGTAATCGAAGCCTTGTTCGATGGTCGGTTTGATAATCGCAAAATAGGGCGAGACATCGAAATCGCGCGGCGTAAACAGACTGTGATGGCGAATGTGAAGGATTTCGCTCTCCATGTATCGGGCATCCCTGCCTAGATGTCTGACCACTTCGATGTCGGGCAGGATGGGATATTGCACGGACTGAAAGGCTTGGGCGATCAGCGTTGAGCAGATGGCGCGGGTCGGATCGCCACTCCCCAGAGCCAGCATGCGCCGCCGCCAGCGCACCGGCACCGGCGGGTGGGGAATGAGGTAGCGCATCAGGTCGACGACATTGCGTATGTCATAGTGCTTGCCCAGGCTTTGCACCATAAAGCTGACCAGGCGCTGCCGGTCCTCGATGCTGATGCCCACCGGCCGGCAAATACGCGTGTTGAATGATACGTAATTGGACAGTGGCGTCGTGATGACGCCGTTTTTGGCGTGAGCTTCAATGAATAGATTAACCGGCGCGCCTTCACGCTCCGGCTCCAGAGCTTTGGCGGCGTCTTCTCCCATATAAAATGCCGCGTGCGACCAGGTGGACTGGGTGAGATATTTGATAATGTCGCTGATCCGCTTATTGCCCTCCACCAGCAAAATGTCGCCGGG
>JAJFIO010000283.1 GCA_021774915.1 Alphaproteobacteria bacterium | reverse complement strand
GAGTCCCGCCTATGCCGGCGAGGCAGAGGTGGATTCAACTCTCATTGTTCACAGGCCTAACCTTGTAGTGGCTGATCTGGACCAGGCCTTTAAGGTCTATCGTGATATCCTTGGCTTCAAGGTAGGTGTTGTGATCCCTCTGAAACCGGATTCTTATATGTATGATGTCTATGGCATCGACCCCGAGGCTCAACTCCGGATCGCTTTTTTAAGTGCGGGAGATCAGTTCGGAGCATTGGCGTTTACGGAAGTGAAGGGGATTGACCTGCCTCAAATATCACAATCGCCATATATGGCTAGCGTCATTATCGAGGTCAAAGAAGGTTTGCCAGAAATTATAAAAAGCCTGCAAGATGAAGGCCTGCAGGTCGGAGAAGCGCGCGATCTGGATATGCCGACACGGACTGATGTTGCCTTTACGGATCACGATGGGCATCGCGTGATCGTTTTTCAACTAAAATAAAGATTTCAGTGACATGAGGAAGGCATGTTAAGCGTGAAGACGCTTTTCGCCACATTGTCCCACAGATTGAAATCAAAGTACTTCTCATTTTGCAGTGGCTTGACTCCTTGTCTGTTTGTAATCACCTTTGGCAGGCAGTCCATGATGATAAAATTCAGTAAAATGGGAATATGACTCGATGCAGATCGATGTGATACTGGATGCTAGGGCGGCTCCAGATGAGATAGCCGAGTTGGGTAAGCTTGCCGAAAGATACGGCATTCGTGCGGTTTGGACATCGAGTCTCATAGATGCCCGCGATCCCTATGTAAACTTTTCTGCACTGGCCCGTTCATCCGGTTCCATACGAATGGGGCCGATCGCCGTTAATCCTTTTGACACGCATCCGGGGCGGATCACAACGTCCTTACTCTCGCTGAATGAAGTGGCGAAAGGGCGTGCGTCCATCGTCATCGGAGGTGGGGGAGAAGCCTTGCAGGCGCTCGGTATTGAGCCGAAGCGGCGGGTTCGTGCCGTGGCTGAATGTATCGAGATTATTAAATCGGCCTCGCCTGATAAGAATTTGAGCTATCACGGGGAAATTTTTCAGATTGAGGGCTATCGGCCGGGTTGGGCACAGGCTGAGCCGCCCTTGGTCTATGCCGGGGCGAGTATGAACCTCATGCTCAAGATGGCCGGACGTGTTGCCGATGGCATGATGATGAGCGATATGCCACCGCCGCTGGCTGAAGAAGCTCTCAAGACAGCTCTGGACAGCCGAATCGCGGCGGGACGGTCTAAGCAAGGCTTCAGAGCGAATAATTTTCTCGCCTGGCATCTCTATGAAGATGAAGATAAGGCCAGAAGGGAAGCCCGACAATGGTTGGCGCTCAGAGGGTTATTCCGGCGTTGGGTGATGACGACATTCCTGAGCGACGCCGATTACGATATCATCGAAGCCCATGAGGCCGAGTTTTATCGTGCGACTGCAGAGCGAACTCATGTGATTGAAGGTGTGCCGGATCGAATACTGGATGCCCTGGTAGACCATCTGACATTGGCAGGTCATATCAATGATATAGACGCCAAAATTGCGCACTTGCAGGAATATAAAAATGCCGGCCTGACGGAAGTGGCGTTAAGGCTTTACGATGATCCTGCTGCATCGATCCGTCTGATTGGAGAACAAGTTGTTCCGGCTTTGCAATAACCGGATTGGTCCTTGCTGGTGTGAATCCTAAGACAAGAATGGCATAAGGCGTGCCCAGTACATGACTCTGAAAAGTCCTTCCATTGCGATCCTCGGGGGTACAGGCGCCATGGGCGTCGGTCTGGCTAAACGCTGGGCGCGTGCCGGTTACCGGGTGGTGATCGGGTCGCGTGTCGCAGACAAAGCGCAAGCGGCGGCTGAGGATATTTTATTACTGGGTGGTTCGGGAACTATAAGCGGGATGGGTCTTATTGAGGCCGTGAGGCAGTGCGACTTGGCTGTCTTAAGCGTTCCTTATGCACATTGCCACCCAATCCTGGAACAGGTGAAAGAAGCATTGAATGGGAAAATCCTCATTGATACGACCGTCCCCTTGCGACCGCCTAAGGTGGGCCGCGTCCGGTTGCCGGATGCAGGGTCAGCGGCTCAGGAAGCTCAGGAGTTCCTTGGACCTGAGGTGCATGTGGTCTCGGCACTTCAGAATATCAGTGCCCAGCTTTTGCAGGGCGATGAAGTCATAGAGTGTGATGTGCTGGTCACAGGCGATCAGGTGGATGCACGCCAGAAGGCGGTGGAACTGATAGAAGCGGCGGGCTTAAGGGCCTGGAGCGTTGGCCCCCTTGCAAATGCAGCGGCGGCGGAAGCGATGACGTCCGTGCTTATCCAGATTAATAAAAAATATAATCTTAAACATGCGGGCCTGCGCATCACTGGTGGAGAGGGTGCGGCGAAAGAAGACACTGCTCCTGCCCCAGAAGATCATTTTTCAGTGCGGGCGCTCATGCCTTTTCCGCTGGTGGAGGAAGACGATGATCTCACGGCTCTTATATTGAGAAGCCTTGCAGCGACTCCTATGGATTTGAGAGAAGGTGATATCCTCATTATCGCGCAAAAGATTGTCTCAAAGGCGCAAGGGCGGCGAGTAAAGCTGTCTCAAGTCACGCCGTCAGAGAGTGCACTGGAACTCGCGCAGCAAACAGATAAAGATCCGCGCCTTGTCGAGCTTATTCTGTCAGAATCGAAAGAAGTCGTGCGCCATAAGCCAGGTGTCCTTGTAGTAGCTCACCGGCTGGGATTTGTCATGGCTAATGCCGGGATTGATCAATCCAATGTCGAACAGGAGGAAGGGGATGTGGCCGTGCTCCTCTTGCCTCAAGACCCGGATGCATCGGCCAATGAGATCAGACAAGGCATTTTGCAACAGACCGGGGTGAAAGTGGGCGTCATTATTAGTGACAGCGTTGGGCGGGCATGGCGTAACGGCACTGTGGGACTGGCTTTAGGGTCAGCAGGCCTTACTGTATTACGAAACCTTAAGGGACGAGAAGATCTTTATGGCCGACCATTGCAGATCACAGAAACCGGCTTTGCTGATGAAGTGGCAGCAGCGGCGTCGCTTGTCATGGGGCAGGCCGATGAAGGCCGCCCCGTTGTTGTGGTGCGCGGTCTCAATCCCGGGCGTGATTCAGGCGGCCTGGAACCTCTATTGCGTGAGCGGGACAAAGATCTTTTCCGATGACAGGACGAAATGGTAAGGGGCGTATCTTGGCGCTATGCGGCGGTGTTGGCGGCGCCAAACTTGCTTTGGGATTAGCTCATGCCGTAGGCGAACGGCTCACCGTCGTGGTCAATACCGGTGATGATTTCACACATCTGGGACTTCATATTTCGCCGGATCTGGATACGGCGCTTTACACCTTGGCGGGATTAGCTGATCCATTGAAGGGATGGGGCCGGGCCAAGGAAACCTGGAATTTCATGGCAGCGCTGAAACAAGTTGGTGGCGAAGACTGGTTTCAGTTGGGAGATATGGACCTTGCTCTTCATATTGAGCGCACCCGCCGCTTAAGCAGCGGCGAGACACTTAGCGCCGTGACACGAGATTTGAGCAGAAAGCTTGGTATTATCGCTGATATTGTTCCGATGTCTGACGACCCAGTGCGCACGCAGGTGATCACGGATAGAGGAATTCTGCCGTTCCAACATTATTTTGTCCGTGAGCGTTGCTCCCCTCAAGTTAAATCCATTGTTTTTGCAGGCGCGGAGAAGGCCTCACTTTCGGAGGGCTTCAGTGCCGCCCTCAATGATCCTGATTTGGCGGCCATTATTATCTGCCCTTCAAATCCTTATTTGAGCATTGACCCTCTGCTCAGCCTTTCAGGTGTGAAGGAGGGGCTCGCTGGATCGCCTGCGCCGGCCATCGCCGTCTCACCGCTCATACATGGCCAAGCCATTAAAGGCCCGACAGCCAAAATCATGGATGAGTTGGGGATCACTCCCAATGCTCTTTCCATTGCCCGACATTATGGCGATCTCCTCGATGGGTTTGTGGTGGATGATAAAGACGAAGTTATGCTTGCTCCTCTAAGTGCGATGGGGCTGGAGGCACGCGCTGTTTCAATTTATATGCAAAGTTTAGATGACCGCATTGCTTTGGCGAGTTGCGTGTTAGACTTCGCAAACGATATACGGATTTCAAGGAATGCATGAGTTATGCACATTCTCATTCCGGTCAAAAACACGAGCCAGGCCAAATCGCGCCTAGCAGATCAATTGTCACCGAACCAACGCCGTGCGCTGACGCTCGCCCTTTTGTGTGATGTACTGACTGCCCTAACAAATAGTGGTGAGATCAACAGTACTGTCACCCTTATACATATCATCAGCGATGACCCTCTTGTGAGGGGCATCGCCAGCGCTTTTAATGTGGGGTTTATTGAAGACTTAAGGCCCAGAGGTCTCAATGCCGCGCTGAGCATCGCTGAGCATCGCTTAAAAGACCAGGGCGCAAAATCACTCTTGATCCTGCCGGCTGATCTCCCCCGGATCAGATCTGATGATATTGATGCTTTGCTCTGTCGTCACGGCGACTCACCTAGCGTGACCATTGCACCCGCACAGCGTGATTCAGGGACCAATGCTTTGGGGATTTCGCCCCCTGGTCTCATCGACTTTTCTTTTGGTCCGAAGAGTTTTGAACAACACTGCGCAGCGGCGCGGGCGCAAGGCGCCAAACTGTCCATCATTCGCAGGCCGGGGCTAGCCTTTGATCTAGACACGCCAGAAGATTTATTTGCGTTTGCAGATGATAAGATGCCAACAGTGGCGGGGAAACTGATCTCCAGTTGGTCACTTGAAACCAAATCAGAGCATCCGGGCGGTGAAGAATGTATAGGGTCTTGAAGGGGAGACTTTTACATTCACTGGAATGGCCTGGCCTTTAGGTTAAATGATTCAATGAGCGGTGAAACACACCAAACCAAGATTTATTAAGGGGAATTTCAATTTGGCTACGATCTTATGTGTGCCTTCCATGTGGCGCGTTACTAAAGTGCGTTCTTATATCATAATTAGCTTTTTGGTTTTGGCTTTTGCGATGCAAAGTGCCATCGCACAGGATGCCACTGGACTGATTGATGAACTCATCGTGAAAACTGACCCGGTTGGACTACTTGAAGAACGCAATTCAAGTTCTGTCTTTGGTATCGAGCGTCCACTTTTTGAGATTCCTCGTTCTATCAGTGTCGTCAGCAACACAACGATGGAACGCTATGGTATCGAGGATATCAACGATTTTATCACGACAACGCCGGGCACATTCGGCGGTAGTTTCTTTGGGGTGCCGGGGGCTATTTCGGTGCGTGGTAGGCGCGGCGAAAATTATTTTCGCGGTTTCAAACGCATCACCAATAACGGTTTTTTCCCGCTTCCGGTGGGTGCCAGCTCGCGCGTGGAAATCCAACGGGGCACGGTCCCTGCCATTTACGGAGCGGGTCGGGTTGGCGGTTTTCTGAACTTCTATCCCAAAACCGCCTTTAGTGAGGGGGTGACTGCGGATGAGGGCGTGTCGAGCTATGTCAGCTATACCGGCGGCAGTTATGATAAAAAGAACATGACGGCGGAGCTAACCCTTCCCTTTCTTGTAGGCGGGCGAGAAACCGGTATCTCCGTTTATGGCGAATATGAAGACTCTAAGAGTTTTTATATTGGCCGCGAGCCAGAGCACAAACTTCTTCAATTCGGGCTCAACCATGATCTAAGCAATGGGATGAAAGTTGAGTTCGGCGGCATGTATTATGACTCTGAGGGTTATAACCAGACATCGGGCTGGAACCGTCTGACGCAGGAGTTGATTGACAATAGAACATACATCACCGGGCGCGACACGGATCTTGTTGACCTTGATGGCAGCGGCCATATAACGCGCAATGAGTTGGATGCTGCGGTTGGTTCCACATTTGGTTTCTCAGACATTAGGATATTAAAAGAATTCCTTTTTGGCGCTCCGCCTGCTCCAAGTGCTCCTTTTGATCTCGATGTCGGCGTGGGCACCACGAAACTTTCCCGAAGGAATGTGGTTATTTCAGACAGGGATGTCTGGGAATCGGAAAACTTTACTCTGTATTTTGACATTATCAAGGAGAGTGACAACAACTCTACATTCAAATTGCAATTCTTCTATGATGACCAGGATGCCAAAGGGGCTAATGTCACCGGCTTTGCGGCGCATCATGATATGGATGTCTTCGAGGTGCGCGGCTCTTATGAATTTTCAGCAAAACTCACTGATTTTGTAAATTTGGAGATCTTCACAACGGCCTCTCACCGCACCTATGATTCCCTTCTTCAGGAAAGTTTTCTGGCAGGATATCTCGTGCTTGATCGCTTAGATCTGTCTGTTGGAGCTACAGCAAATGATATCATTGACAATCCGTTCTCGGTCGAAGCCGGCGGGATTAACGCTCCATGGGATAGTCAATTTAAATCCAAGTGGACGGATACAGGAATTGCCTTGGTTACGGATCTTCATCTGTGGGAGAATTTAGGGATACTCTTTAATGGCCGCTATGACCAATACCATTACGAGTCAATTGATTTGTCTTCTACCGCACCTCAAATTCAAGGAAATGAAGGTGATTTTTC
>JAJFIO010000282.1 GCA_021774915.1 Alphaproteobacteria bacterium | reverse complement strand
TTCGATGTGTCCATCTTGGAGATCGGTGACGGCGTCTTTGAAGTGAAATCCACCAATGGCGACACTTTCCTTGGTGGGGAAGATTTTGACCTGCGTCTGGTCGGCTATCTCGCCGATGAGTTCAAAAAAGAACAGGGCATTGATCTGCGTCAGGACAAACTGGCTTTGCAGCGCCTTAAAGAGGCCGGCGAAAAAGCCAAAATCGAATTGTCGTCCGCCACACAGACGGAAATCAACCTGCCTTTCATCACCGCCGACGCAAGCGGCCCCAAACATCTCACCATGAAGCTGACGCGTGCAAAGTTCGAAGCTTTGGTCGATGATTTTATCCAACGCACCATTGCACCGTGCAAAGCGGCCCTCAAAGACGCCGGCCTGGCCACCGGAGAAGTGGATGAAGTTGTACTGGTGGGTGGCATGACCCGCATGCCCAAAGTGCAGGAAGCGGTGAAAAACTTCTTTGGCAAAGAACCCCATAAAGGGGTGAACCCGGATGAAGTGGTCGCCATGGGCGCCGCCATTCAGGCGGGCGTGCTGCAGGGCGATGTCAAGGATGTCCTTCTACTCGACGTGACGCCTTTGTCTTTAGGGATCGAAACTTTAGGGGGCGTCTTCAGCCGTCTCATTGATCGCAACACCACAATCCCGACGAAAAAGAGTCAGGTATTTTCAACCGCCGAAGATAGTCAGAATGCGGTCACCATCCGCATCTTCCAAGGCGAACGCGAAATGGCCGCCGACAATAAACTTCTGGGTCAATTTGATTTGGTGGGCATTCCCCCTGCACCGCGCGGTGTTCCCCAGATCGAAGTGACCTTCGACATCGACGCCAATGGAATCGTCAATGTGTCGGCCAAGGACAAAGCGACCGGCAAAGAACAGGTCATCCGCATTCAAGCCTCCGGCGGCCTTTCCGATGATGAAATCGACAAAATGGTGCATGAAGCCGAAGAACATGCTGATGAAGACAAAAAACGCCGCGAACAGGTGGAGCTCGGCAATCAAGCTGAAGCGATGATCCATGTCACCGAGAAAAACTTAAGCGAACATGGCGATAAAATCGGCGAAGAAGACAAGACCACCATTGAAACCGCCGTCACTGAGCTGAAGGCGGCCCTTGAAGGCGGCGAAGCGGAAGCCATTAAGGCCAAGACGGAAGCACTCTCCCAAGCCTCGATGAAACTGGGTGAAGCCATGTATGCGAGTGAGGCCGGCGGCGCACAAGACGCTGATGACATGGGCGCGGCCGCAGATGCAACCAGCGCCGATTCTGATGTGGTCGATGCCGATTTTGAAGAAGTTGATGATGATGAAAAACAGGCTTGAGGGCTATGCTCATGCTAAACCGGCAGACTTGTTGTAGATTTTTATTTCCTTTCCCGGGTTCGGCAGTCTCTGCCGGGCCCGGACCTATATCTCCCTCACGCCGCCTTCTTCCCATCCGTAACCTGATCATTTTGTAGCGCCATGTCGAAGCAATGTTTTTATGAAATTCTTGGCGTTTCACGTGAGGCGGGTGATAAAGACATCAAAGCCTCCTACCGCAAGCTTGCCATGAAGTGTCATCCCGATCGCAATCCGGGTGATGAAAAGGCAGAGCACAAATTCAAGGAAATAAGCGCCGCTTACGACATCCTGAAGGATGAACAGAAACGCGCGGCTTACGACCAGTTCGGCCATGCCGCTTTTGAAAATGGCGCCGGCGGCCCACAAGGCGGCGGGTTCAACTCGTCTTTTGCCGACGTCTTCGACGACCTGTTCGGCGATTTCATGGGCGGACGCCGGGGCGGGCAAAGCCGCAACCGCGGCTCGGATCTGCGCTATAATATGGAAATCAGTCTGGAAGACGCGTTCCAAGGTAAAAAGACTGACATTCACGTTCCCACATCGGTCGCTTGCGAAGCCTGCAAGGGGTCGGGCGCTGAGGATAATTCCCAACCGGTCTCTTGCCCGACCTGCCACGGCCGCGGCAAAGTGCGCTCGCAACAGGGCTTTTTTACCGTGGAGCGGGCCTGCCACACCTGCCACGGACAGGGGCGCATTATCAAAGATCCCTGCCGGTCCTGTAACGGCTCGGGCCGGGTGCAAAAAGACCGGTCGCTTTCGGTCAATATCCCGCAAGGGGTGGAAGAGGGGACGCGAATCCGCTTGGCCGGCGAGGGGGAAGCTGGCATGCGCGGGGGTCCCGCGGGCGATCTTTATATTTTTCTCTCGATCGCACCCCACGACCTGTTCCAGCGGGATGGGATGGATCTGTTTTGCCGCGTCCCGATTTCACTTGTGACGGCATCATTGGGGGGGCAGATCGAAGTTCCGACAGTGGGCGGCGCCCGGGCCCGCATCGCTATTCCGGAGGGCACGCAGTCAGGCCGTCAGTTCCGTCTGCGCGGCAAAGGCATGCCCGGACTGCGCGGACAGGGCAAAGGTGATCTGTATGTGCAGAGCGTCATCGAAACGCCGGTTAAACTGAGCCGCCGCCAAAAGGATCTGATGCGTCAATTCGAAGCAGCCAGCAGCGATAAGAACAATCCGGAATCTGCAGGATTTTTCGCCAGGGTTAAAGAGTTCTGGGGCGAACTCAAGGACTGAGCGGAACTCAGTTCCCTTACCGTTTTTTACGTGTGTTCTGGCACTAGACTTGCTGACAAACACCCAAAGCATGAATTAGAGTCAACACTGGACACCCCCCCCGCGTCTTAAAACCCGCATACTCAAGGTCCAGCGGACAAATAGCAAAGGGTTCATAAAAAGTGGCAAGTCTCTCCCCGCACAAAGTCCTCATGATCGGCCTGGATGCAGCCGATATGATTTATATCCGGGATTATTTGGACCATCTGCCCAATTTAAAGCGGCTTTATCAGGACGGAACCACGTTTAACCTGGGCACCACCTCACAAATGATGGACGGCTCTGTGTGGCCATCATTTTACACCAAATCGCTGCCCGCTGATCATGGCATTTTCTTTCCCATGCAGTTTAATCCCAAAACCATGCACATGTATCGGCTGACCCCGCAATCGCTGCCCTGTGACCCGTTTTGGAACGGCTTGGCCCGAAACGGCATTCCCGTGTCGTTGCTCGACATTCCCATGGTTTTCCCCAGCGAGGGCGTGGAGAATTTGAGCGAAGTACACTGGAACACCCAGGAGAACTTCAACGAGTTCCACACCAGCTCACCGGAACTGGCGCGTGAGATCAAAAACCGCTTCGGCCCCAGCCCCTTAGGCTTTGATATTCCCGCCGACAAAACGCGGGCGCAATTGGCGGCCTTGCGCGATGACCTCATCTCCTCAGCCCGCAAACGCGGGGCGCTGGCGCGCTGGCAGATGGAGAATACCCCATGGCAGCTCTTCATTGCTGGATTTTCCGAAATTCACCGCGGTGGTCACAATCTGGCGCCGGACCCGGATGCGCATATAACCGCAAATATCCCGGACCATGCCCTGCGCGAGCTTTACAAGGCAGCTGACGAAGCGATTGGTGTAATGCTGGACGGTCTGGACATGGACAACACCACGGTCATCGTCTTTGCGGTGCACGGCATGGGGCCGAACAATTCCCAGGCTCATTTCGTCGACGACATCCTCGATCGCGTCAATGCCCGTTTTCTCGGGCATGGACAAAGTGTGGTGGAAAGCGCCAAATCCAATCACGGCCTCATGCATACCTTGCGTGCAAAAGTGCCCGCGCAGATTCAACTGGGGCTCGCCCGCCAGGTGCCCCAAAGCGTGCGCGACTGGGTGGTGGATCGCCAGTTTTGCGGCGGCGTTGACTGGAGCCGCGCGCCGGGCTTTCAAATGTTGTCGGGCGGCCAGGGCTTTATCCGCTTTAATCTTAAAGGACGCGAAGCGAGAGGCATTCTGGAGCCCGGCGGCGCGGATTATCAGCGTTACTTAGCCATGCTGAAAGATTGCTTCACCTCCCTCAAACTGCCCGGCACAGACACGACCGTGTTCAGCGAGATCACGATGATGGATGATTACTGCCAGGGCCCACGGCGCGATGAATTGCCCGACATGATCGTCACCTGGAAGGAAATGCCCCCGGTGGACGAAGTCGTGTCCGATAAATACGGCACTTTTACAGGCCATATCGGAACGGGGCGCGGCGGCAATCACAAACCCCGCGCCTTCGCCATGGTCTCGCAAAACGGGCTGGACAAAGCCTCCGGCCCCGAACCCGACCACATTATCAACCTGGCCACCTATGTCGAAGGACTGCTGTGCGCGCCGTCTGCCGCTTGAGCATCCTTCGGTCCGCACGACGCTCCTAGCATTTACAGGGTCTTACCCGCCTTGCTATAGACTCCCCTATGAACGATCTTCGAATCGCAGTGATGGGCGCCGCGGGGCGCATGGGACTGACACTGGTGCGGGATATTCACGCACGGCCCGGATGCCGTCTCACCGGCGCCAGCGAAGCGCCGGACCACAACGCGCTGGGCCAGGACATCGGTGTCAGTGCTGGACTTGGCGAGATCGGCGTCGGTCTCACAGATGATCTTAATATCGTGCTGGCCCATGCTGACGCCGCGATCGACTTCACCACCCCGGCTGCCACGCTTGCGCACCTGACTCAGACTGCCCAGCGCGGCCTCATTCACGTGATCGGCACCACCGGCTTCACGCCAGCCCAAGAAACTGAGATTGCAAAAGCTGCCGAACACGCCACCATCGTTAAATCGGGCAATATGAGTTTGGGCGTCAATCTGCTGGCCCATCTCACGGCCCAAGCCGCGCAGATTTTAAGCGATGATTTCGATATCGAAATTTTGGACATGCACCATCGGCATAAAGTCGACGCGCCTTCGGGCACGGCGCTTCTGCTGGGCGAGGCGGCGGCTAAAGGGCGGGGCGTGGAGTTGAGCGCTGTTGCGCAGCACGGCCGGGACGGGCATACCGGCGCGCGCAACAAAGGCGATATCGGTTTTGCGGTGCTGCGCGGCGGCGGCGTGGTGGGCGATCACACGGTGATCTTTGCTTCAGAGTCTGAGCGCATCGAACTCACCCACAAGGCTGGCGACCGGGGTCTGTTTGCCCAGGGCGCCCTGCGCGCCGCGCTATGGGCCGCAGACAAACCTCCCGGTCTTTATTCCATGGCGGACGTTTTGGGATTCTAGATTTTTATTATTCCACTGCGCTTTGCGCCGATTCAAAAGCCAGCATCACCCGTTTGCGCGTCAAGCCCCAATGATAGCCGCCGAGCGCGCCGCTTTTGCGTAAAACCCGGTGGCACGGAATCACATATGAAATGGGATTGCGCCCGACCGCGCTGGCCACGGCGCGCGTGGCGCGTGGCGTGTTCAAATGATCCGCCAGTCCAGAATAAGTGACGACACAGCCAGGCTCAATCCGCAACAAAGCCTGCCAGACCTGAATTTGAAATTCCGTCCCCAATGGGCTGAGTTTAAGCTCGCCGGTTCTCGTTTCAAATATCTTGCGTGCATAGGGTTCTGTGACGGCAGGATCGGCAACAAAATGCGCCGCCGGCCACCGCGCTTGCATGTCCGCTAGGGCCGCTTGCCTGCCGCCTCCCGCTTCATCGGCAAACCCCAAGGCGCACAGACCCCGCTCATTTATAACGAACAGCGCAAGACCAAAAGGCGAGGCATGAAAACCGGTGGACAATGTGAGCCCTGCGCCGCGCCGCGCGATTTCACCTGGCGTCATCGCCTCGAAGCGTAAGCTGAGATCGTGCAGCCGACTGGGGCCAGACAGACCGACACTGTGGGCCGCGTCCAGAACGCTCACCCTGTTTTGCAACAAATCCCGCGCACTGCTGAATGTCACGGCACGGATAAATTGCTTTGGACTCACCCCCGCCCAGCGGCGAAAGAGGCGTTGGGCATGAGAAGGGCTAAGATCCATATACGCGCTCAGCTCGCCTAGCGAGGGCTGCATCTCTGCACGGTCTTCCAAAAACGCAATGGCTTTGGCCACCCGCTGGTATTCGTGATCCGGCAAGGGGCTTTCATGGAGTTCAGCATTTGTCGCTTGTACGTTCATAAATCCAACCCTAGCGAGCCATGCCTACTTCCGCCACCCGAATCTTGCGCTCGGCGGCCTTGGCCCGCAACAAAATAAAGCTTGCCTTTTTGCAGCCGGAGCGGCTTTGTTACTGATCTTCAGACCACGTTCACAATTCACCGACTCTTCGAACGTGGTCTAGGTTTTTTGTTTTGTGCGCATTTTTACGGAAAACCGCATACACTTTTCCTAAATGCACACTTTGTTTTGTGCGCATTTTACGGAAAACCGCATACACTTTTCCTAAATGCACACGAGGAGACAGGGCATGACAAAGACCGGCACGGTGCTTGACGCGCTTTACAAAACCATCGCCGCGCGCAAAGGCGGGGACGCGGCGCGCTCCTACACCGCCAGCCTGATGGCCGGGGG
>JAJFIO010000281.1 GCA_021774915.1 Alphaproteobacteria bacterium | reverse complement strand
TGGCGCGCGACGTGCCCGGCAAACCTCGTCCCCAATCAAAACGTGGCGATTATTGCCATTGACGGCCTGATACTCACCGTAGCGCCGGTGTGATGGCGCATGAATAAAAAGGACCATTCCCATGGTTGATGATTATTTCTCCCTTTTCTTTTTTGGTTTTCTGGCGGTCGCGTTTTTAAGCGCCGCCATCAAGATTTTGCGCGAATATGAACGCGGCGTCGTGTACACACTGGGCCGGTTCACCGGCGTGAAGGGGCCCGGTTTGATTATCCTGATCCCTTTTGTGCAACAGATGGTGCGTGTGGATCTGCGCGTCCTTGTGCATGACGTTCCCACTCAGGACGTCATTTCAAAAGACAATGTTTCGGTCAAAGTCAATGCGGTCATCTATTACAGGGTGGTCGACGCCAATCTCGCCATCAATCAGGTGGAGAACTTTATGCTAGCTACCAGTCAATTGGCGCAGACCACATTGCGCTCCGTTCTGGGAAAGCATGAACTGGACGAAATGCTGGCCGAACGCGACACGCTCAACAGGGATCTGCAAGTGATTCTCGACCAACAGACCGAAGCCTGGGGCATCAAGGTGGCGAATGTCGAGATCAAGCATGTCGATCTCGACCAGAGCATGGTCCGGGCGATAGCCAAACAGGCCGAGGCCGAGCGTGAACGGCGGGCCAAGGTTATCAACGCCGAAGGCGAACAGCAAGCTGCGGAGAAACTGGCGGAAGCCGCGAAGATTTTATCGCGTGAGGACAACGCCATGCGCTTGCGCTATCTCTCCGCTTTGCAGGAAATCGCCAATGACCGCACCAACACCATTGTGTTTCCGTTTTCGATCGAATCTATGGTGGATGTGTTGAAAAACCCCAAGGAATAAAGGCGCGTTTGAGCGTCGGTTAAAAGCCACTGCGCGCGCATTTGACATTGGACAGGGGTGCGCCCGCCGGGGTATCACCCCCGTAACATGACCACACTGGTTCTCATCGGCGGCGGGCATTCCCATGTGGACGTGCTCAAACAATTCGGCATGGCCCCCCTACCTGGCGTGCGGTTGATTCTCATCTGCCGCGACACCCACACGCCTTATTCGGGCATGCTGCCGGGCCTCATCGCAGGTCGTTACACCTATGATGACGTGCATATCGATTTGAGGCGGTTGGCCGGGTTCGCCGGGGCGCGCTTTTACGGTGATGAGGTTACCGGGATCAATTTCGACACCCAAAAGATCCTGTGTAAAAACCGCCCGCCCGTGCCTTACGATCTGTGTTCGATCAATATCGGTTCGGCGCCCGGCATCGCTGAAGTGCCCGGCGCGGCCGAGGCCGGTATTCCGGTGAAACCCATCTCAGGTTTCCTCGATCATTGGCGCAGCCTTCAAGATCGCGTGGCGGCGTCACCGCGCCCGCTTCGCATCGGCGTTGTCGGCGCGGGGGCGGCGGGGGTTGAATTGACCCTGGCCATGGAGCGCGCCTTTCGCACCCGGTCGCACGGCAGTTCCGCGGTCATGCCCGAGCTGCATCTGTTCTCGCAAAACACGGCAATCCTACCCACTCATGGCACGGCGGCGCAAAGGCATTTGCTGCGCTCGATAGTGGCGCGCGGCATCTTGCTGCATCTGGGAGAGCGGGTGAGCCACGTCACCGACACCATGCTGACCACCGCAAACGGTGAAGCATATCCACTTGATGCGGTGTTATGGACCATTGCCGCCCGCGCGCCCGAATGGTTAGGAGAAACTGGCCTCGACTTGACTGAAGACGGATTCATTAAGGTGAATGACTTTTTGCAGTCCACGTCGCACGAGACGGTTTTTGCGGCGGGCGACGTCGCCACCATGGTCAATCATCCACGGGAAAAGGCGGGCGTCATGGCGGTGCGGCACGGCCCCCCCCTGGCGCGCAATCTGCGCCGGGCGCTTGCCGGTCAACCGCTTAAAAAATTCCGCCCGCAGAGCAAATGGTTGAGCCTGATCTCCACTGGTGACGGAAGGGCGGTGGCGTCATGGGGCCGTTTTGCGGCTGAAGGGGTCATGATGTGGCGCTGGAAAGACTGGATCGATCGCCGCTTCATGACCAAATTCGGCGATCTGCCGGAGATGACGCTTGAAACGCCTCGCCTCGACGACGATGATGCGCACGGGCTTGATGCCATGCGCTGCGGCGGGTGCGGCGCTAAAATCTCCCCCGCTTTGCTGACCCGCGTACTGGCGCGTTTGCGCGCCGAGGCGGGTGAGGCGTCTCTGGTTTTGCCCCAAGCCCTTGATGACGCGGCGTCAGTGTCCGTGCCGCCGGGCCAAGAACTCTGGCAATCGGTTGATTTCTTCCGCGCTTTTATCGACGACCCTTTTGTCTTTGGACGGATCGCCGCGAACCATGCATTGGGTGACATTTACGCCATGGGCGCGGCGCCCCTGAGTGCGCAGGCCCTTGCCGTTGTGCCCTATGGCGGCATGGCGGAGATGGAAGAGGATCTCTATCTTATGCTGGCAGGAGCGATGGCGGTTTTTGAGCAAACCGGCACGGCGTTAATTGGCGGGCACAGCGCGGAAGGCGAGGCGCTGGCGCTGGGTTTTGCCGTCAATGGTGTGGCGGCAAAGGGCGCGGCTCTCACCAAAGGCGGCATGCGGGAGGGTGATGCGCTCATCCTCACCAAGCCGCTGGGCGCCGGCGCATTGATGGCGGCGAATATGCGCGGGAAAGTCAAGGGCCGCTGGATTGACGCAGGCTTGAAACTTATGACGCAAACACAAGCAAAAGCGGCTGAAATATTTCTCCGCTCGCAAGCTCATGCCTGCACCGACATCACCGGCTTTGGCTTGGCCGGACACATAGCGGAAATGATGCAGGCGTCGGGTCTCGGCGCCGAGATTGATCTTGGCGCTGTGTCAGTGATGGACGGCGCTTTGACATGTCTTGCCGGCGGGATTGCCAGTACCCTTCATCCCGAAAACGCCAAGGCGGCGGCGCATATTGCCAACGCCGATGCTCTGGCCGGACATGCAAAATATGAACTGTTGTTCGATCCGCAGACCGCCGGCGGGTTGCTTGGCTCCGTGCCGTACTCTTCTGCCGGAACATGTCTCGAGCGTCTTCACGCCGCTGGGTATGAGAGCGCACGGATCATCGGGCGGGTGACGGCGCGCGCGCAACCTCCCGCCCTAACGTTGATTGACAGCGCCGCCTGAATCTTTATTTGACGACGTCGAAACCGGCTTGCTCGATGGCTTCTTCCAGTTTCATCTGATTGATGACGACCGGATCAAAATCGACGGTGACGGTCTTGTCTGCGACCGATCCCGCAACATCTTTCACGCCATCGCGCGCCGTCAGGGCCTTTTGAATGGAGCTTACGCAGCCGCCACAGGTCATGCCGTCTACTTTGATATCAATCTTTTCCATTTTATTGCTCCTCGTCTTTGGTTTGTGTAAAGATGAATTAGTCTGCTTCTATGGGTTTAAGATTAGCCCGCCACCTTTTCAGCAACAGCGAATTGATGACCACGCTGACGCTGCTGAACGCCATAGCCGCCCCGGCGATGGCTGGGCTCAGCATGCCCATTGCCGCCAGCGGAATGCCGATAATGTTGTAAATGAAGGCCCAGAACAGATTTTGCCAGATCTTGTTCCACGTGGCCCGGCTGATCGAGATGGCGGAAGCCACCAGGCGCGGATCGGGCCGCATAAGCGTGATGCCGGCGGTTTCCATGGCGACATCGGTGCCCGTGCCCATGGCGATGCCGACATCCGCCGCGGCCAGAGCGGGCGCGTCATTAATGCCGTCGCCCAGCATGCCGACCGCATAACCTTCAGCGGTGAGGCGCTCCACCTCGGCTGATTTGTCTTCGGGGCGGACGGGTCCCCGGGCTTCATCGATGCCCACTTGCCGCGCCACCGCTTGCGCCACCAGTTTGCTGTCGCCGGTCAGCATGAGGGTTTTGACCTTCATTTTCTTCAGATCGCGGATCGCAATTTTCGCTTCTACGCGCACTGGATCGGCGATCGCCAACAGTCCGGCAAGCTGGCCGTCAATAGCAATCCAGGTCGCCGTCTTGCCGTCCGCTTCATAACCATCAGCGCGCTCAATCTCCGCATCCGTGTTCACATCATGGGCTTTGATGAACGTGCGATTGCCGATAATGACCTGCTTGCCTTCGACAACTCCCATCACGCCGAGGCCGGTATGGCTGCGAAATTCAGTAACAGGCGCAAGCTCAATGCCCTCTTCTTCGGCCCGTTCAGTGACCGCCCGCGCCAGAGGGTGCTCACTGGCGTATTGCACCGAGGCGACGAAGCGCAGCATTTCTTTTTCCGGCATATTCAAGCCATGCATGGAGATAATCTTCGGCTTGCCTTCGGTCAGCGTCCCGGTCTTGTCGAAAATCACGGCGTTGATCCTGTGCGCGCGCTCCAGGGATTCAATATCCTTGATGAGGATGCCCGCCCGCGCCGCGGCGCCAGTGCCGGTCACGATGGCGGTCGGCGTCGCCAGGCCCAACGCGCAAGGACACGCGATCACCAGGACCGAGACGGCGGCAATCAGCGCCGGTTCAAATTCGCCGCCGATAAACATCCATACCGCGAAGGTCAGCGCGGCAATGCCGACCACGATGGGCACGAAGATTTCACTGATGCGATCCACCAGGCGTTGCACCGGCGCTTTGCCGGATTGGGCGTTCTCCACAAGGCGAATGATTTTCGACAGGGTGGAATCTTCCCCTACCGCCGTGGCTGAAACTTTCAGCAGTCCCGTACCGTTGATCGCCCCGCCGGTGACGTGATCGCCTGGGTTTTTCAGTACGGGTAGGCTCTCGCCGGTAATCAGCGCTTCATCAAGTTCGCTGACCCCTTCGGCCACTTCGCCGTCCACAGGCACCCGTTCGCCGGGGCGTATAATGACGATATCGCCTGTATTGACTTGCGACACCGGCACCTCGATCTCCTCGCCGTCCCGCTCCACCCGCGCGCGCTCGGGGCGCAGGTCCATGAGCTGGCGGATGGCGGCGGTGGTGCCGCGTTTGGCGCGGGCTTCAAGATATTTACCCATCAGCACCAGGGTCATGATGACGGCGGCGGCTTCAAAATAAAGCTGCCCTTGCGCGGCTGCCCCCAATGTCGCCATGAGATAAAGGCTATAGAGAAAGGCTGCACTGGTGCCCATGACCACAAGAACATCCATATTGCCCGCGCCCGCGCGCAAGGATTTGTAAGCGCCTTCATAGAAACGTTTGCCGACAAAAATTTGAATGGGGGCGGCAAAAAGCAATTCCTGCCAGGGTTGCAAGTGAAACCCGAGACCGGTCCAGTGGGCGAACATTTGCCCCACCAGAGGCGAGGCCATCGCGGCGGATGCGATCAGCATATATAAAGTGCGCTGCAAATCGGCTTTAGCCTTTTGGTCATGTTCGGCGTCGGCCTCGGCTTGGGATTCGGCCTCTGATGTAATGCGCGCTTCAAAGCCCGTGCGCTCGACGGCTTTTGCCAGGCCGGGCAGATCAATCGCGCCGGGCAGGGCCTCGACATCGGCCCGCTCCAGGGCGAAATTGACTGTCGCCGAAGTG
>JAJFIO010000029.1 GCA_021774915.1 Alphaproteobacteria bacterium | reverse complement strand
AGCTTTATTTCAAGAGCCAATGCCAATTGGGCGGCAACCGCCTATGTCAGCGCTACCATTTTCATTGTCGGCTGGCTCATGAAGCGCCCGGCAAAATGGATCATCCCTGTTTCGCTCGGCCTGCACACGGCCGTCGGCATCGGCCTTGCAGTACTCAGCGCCAATCTCCCCCTTATCGAAGCGACGGGCTTCAGCAATGCTTTTAAACGCGTGCGGGGCTGGGAAGAAATCGGCTTGTCCGTCACCGGCATTGCAGACCGAGGGGGCTATCGCACCATCCTGACCGATGATCGCTTAATTATGGCGGAACTTCTCTATTACGCCCGGCCACGGCGCCAAACCATCTTGATATGGGATCACGATAACATCCCGCAAAATCATTACGAGATGGGCGCCGCTTTTGGTCCCGGCGCCCAGGGGCCTATTCTGCTGACGGCGCGCGCGCCCATCCCTAACAATATCCTCAGCGCCTTTGATCATGTGGAGATGCTGGAAACACTGCGCACTCGAACCGGTGTTGACAAGGAACGCGTGCTCACCCTTTATAAACTTGATGGATTTCATGGCCGATAAATCACGCAACCACGCGCCGGACCCTGCCTGCACGGCGCCGGTGCAGTGGTCGGGCGCTCTGGTGACAGCCTCTTATCTGGCTGCCCTTCTGTTTATTACTTTTCCTCACATAGATTTGATCGTTTCTTCCCAATTTACAGCGGCGGACGGGGAAGGCTTTCCCATGGCGCAATTCACACTGTTGCGATTCGCGAATGAATTGGTGCCGGCATTGGCATGGGCGATGGCGGGCATTATTGTGATCGGTCTGTTGGTCTCCTATATTGGGAGGCGGTCCTTCCTGACCTTGAGCATAAGGCAGTTGTGGTTTTTGGCATTGTCCTTTGGTATCGGCCCTGGCCTCATCGCCAATACTCTGCTGAAAGACAATTGGGGCCGGGCGCGGCCACGCGATATCACCCAATTTGGCGGCGCTTTAGATTTCTCACCCCCAGTTCTCTTTTCCGACCAATGCGCGAGCAATTGTTCATTTGTCTCGGGAGACGCCTCGCTCGCTTTCACCTTTCTGGCTGTGGCTCTCATTCTTCCCAAGCGCCGCCTCATTCCCATCGGCGCTGCACTTCTATTTGGAATAACCATCGGCGCAGCGCGCGTGGTTCAAGGCGCTCATTTTTTGAGTGATGTGCTGTTTGCGGGCCTGTTTATGACGCTCACCGTGGTGGTGGTGCATTGGGCAATCATCGAGCAGCCAAGGCAAGGATGGTTCGAGTGTTTCAAATTATCAACCGGCTCCCCGCACTCACCCAATCCAGATAAATCCAGTCTCACCCTCAGGCGGGCTTTCTGGTTGATGTTCCGCGCAACACCGGAAGACCTGCATGTAGATCAAGACTCGCGTGACTCACCCCCCTCACCCAGTTCCGGCTAAGTTCGCTAACGCTCACATAAGCCTTCTCATCCCTCTCCCCCATTGGGGAGAGGGCAGGGTGAGGGGGATTCATCGCATCACACACGATCGGAGTTGAGCTTTAGCGCCCCGCCAGATGCGCCAGCGTTTCCGATTCGGATTTCACTTCGCCATATTTGGCCTGAATATCAAAAAGATTTGCTTCATGCACCTGTTTATGGCGATCCCCCACGGCCTCACGCACGATGATCGGAATAAACCCGTGCGAAATGGCGTCGATGGATGTAGCGCGGATACAGCCTGATGTGCTGACGCCAGTGATGATCAGCGTATCCACGCCGTTCGCCGTTAAAGACGACGCGAGAGAGGTTCCAAAAAAGGCGCTGGCATATTGTTTGGTGATCACCATTTCAGTATCGCGTGGCGCTAAAAGGGCGGGGAAGGCGCCGAGCGGAGACCCCTTTTCAAACACCTTCAGTGAGGGAATTTTTTTATAGAAAACACCCCCATCGAAACCGCCTTTCACGAATTCGACATTGGTATGAAAAATGGGAACCCCCGCCTGGCGCGCAGCGTCTAAAAGGCGGCCGCATGAAGCCAAAGCATCTTCGATCCCAGCATAGAGCGGCGACCCTTTTTCAAGATAAGCCCCCACCATATCAATAATGATCAGCGCTGATGCCTTACCGAATGTCAGATGGCCGTCAAAGGCGCCCTGATAGTTCTGATCAAGATCCTGAGGCATCTATATGTCACCGGCTTTGAGCAAAGTATTAAATTTACCGTCACTGAAGCCCAGTCTCTCTTTGTAAATTTCTTCATTGTGCTCTCCCAATTCAGGGCCCGCCCAACGCACACTTCCCGGGGTTTCGGAAAATTTGGGGAAGACATTCTGCATCTTGAGATGACCGACCTCCGGAAACGGAACCTCCACAATGGCCTCACGCGCGGCAAAATGAGGATCGCTAAGCATTTCCGGCGCCCGGTAGAGATTGCCTGACGGCACGCCATGCTCGCCGCAGATCTGCAACACTTCCTCGGCTGTTAGGGTCTTTGTCCATTCGGCGATGAGATTATCAAGCTCCTCTTGATTCTCGCCGCGCGCATTGTGAGTGGCGTATTTGGGGTCTGTTGCCAATTCCACGCGCTCCATTGCTTTGCATAATCGCGTAAACACCGTGTCCTGGTTTGCTCCTATGATCACCATACCATCAGTCGTCGGATAAATATTAGACGGCGCGACTTTCGGTAAAATAGCGCCGGTACGCTCGCGAATATATCCCCCCACTTGGTACTCAGTGACTAGACTTTCCATCATCGCAAAAACGGCTTCGTAAATTGCGCTGTCGACCACTTGCCCGCGCCCCGTGCTATCGCGAGAGTGAAGCGCCGCCATGATGCCAAGACAGGCATAGGTCGCCGCCAGCGTATCCCCGAGCGAGATGCCGGCCCGGCTGGGCACCCGGTCGGGATAACCCATGACATAACGCAAGCCCCCCATGGCCTCTCCGACAGAGGCGTAACCGGCGCGTTTGGCATAGGGGCCGGTTTGGCCATAACCGCTGACCCGCGCCATAATCAGACGGGGGTTGATTTTTGACAACACATCATAACCAAGCCCCCATTTTTCCATGGTGCCCGGCCGGAAATTTTCCAGCACTACATCCGCTTCCCCGATCAGACTTTTGAGAATTTCCTGCCCCTCCGGGGTGCGCAGATTGAGCGTGATCGATTTTTTGTTGCGCGCCACAATCGGCCACCACAGCGAGCGCCCCGCCACTTTGGTTTGACCCCATTCGCGCATCGGATCTCCGACACCGGGCTGTTCGACTTTAATGACCTCGGCTCCATAATCGCCAAGTAATTGACCACAAAAAGGGCCCGCCAGCAAAACACCCAGTTCAATAACCTTGATGTCTTTCAAAGGCCCAGTATTCTCAATTTTTGTTTCGGTCATTTATTTCTCTCATGGGTCATGGGATTTTACTGCCGCAATGGCTTGTATCACCGCAGTTTGCTGACCACGGTATATAAGGTATAACTTGAGTCAAAGCCCGATAAAAGCAACGGACCGCCACTTGAAACACTTGGGCGATCATCTTAAGTCCGTTCCACTAAAAGCTTGAGGAAAGATATGCGTGATATCAACATCGAAATTGTCGAGGTCGGTCTGCGTGATGGACTGCAGAACGACCCGGCCATGATGAACACTGACGGCAAGCTCGAATTCATCGACCGGTTGATCGGCGCCGGTGTGAGACGGATGGAAGTCGCCTCATTTGTGAACCCCAAACGCGTGCCGCAAATGGCCGATTCAGCGGATATTATGGCCCGTGTGCCACGCGACAAGGGCGTCACCTATATCGGCCTGGCGCTGAACGACAAAGGTATGGAGCGCGCCTTGGCGGCCAAATGCGACGAGGTTAACTTCGTCGTTGTGGCCTCAGACACATTCGGCCTGCGCAACCAAAACGCCACGCCCGCGCAATCACTGGAAGTCTTTGAGAACATGATGGGCACTGCCAAAGCTGCAGGCACACCGTGTTCCATCACCATCGGCGCTGTCTGGGGATGTCCGTTTGAAGGCGAAGTGCCCATGGACCGGGTTGTCCGGATTGCCGAGCGCGCGGCCCATCTGGGCGCCAGCGAGATCGGCATTGCCGACAGCATCGGCGTCGCTGACCCATGGGAGGTGAAGCGCCGGGTGGAGGCCGTCCAAAAAGCCATCGGCGATATTCCCCTGCGCTGCCATTTCCATAACACCCGCAATACCGGGATGGCCAACGCGGCGGCCGCCATCGATGCCGGCGTGCGCATTCTGGATTCCAGCTGCGGCGGCATTGGCGGCTGCCCCTTTGCCCCAGGGGCAACGGGAAACATCGCAACAGAAGATCTGGCTTTCATGCTCGGACGGGCAGGCTTTCAAACCGGTATCGGCCTGTCGAAAATGATCGAAACCGCCCACTGGCTAGAAACTGTTCTGGGTCACACCGTACCGGCCATGGTCTCAAAAGCAGGGCTTTTTCCTAAAGCCGCCGCTTAAGGACTGTCTGGCATCGGCTCGCCCCAAGTGGGGTCGAACGGGGTGTAGTTTTCAGGCCCCACATCAAGCGATGTCACATCCATGATGAAAGTGCGGATACCTGTAAAGCCTTCGCCAGTGGCGCGGCCCCAGTTCATCTTTTTACCGTCGGGAGAGATGGACGCCAGAATATCGAGCTTATCGCTGTAGGTCAGGCGCCGGTGTTCCCCGCCCGCGAGATCGCCTAGGTAGATCTCCCAATTATTCTCGGGCATGACCGCCTTGACGTAGACATAGTGCCGCCCGTCCGGCGCCGGATGGGGATGCCAATTCATGCCGCGATCAAAAGTATGACGGCGCCAATCGCTGCCATCTTTGTTTATGGTGAATATGGTCATGGGCGTCGGCGTGACAGTGCCATAATCTTCAGCCCGCCAACCACGGAAAATAATATGCTCGTTGTCCTGCATGAAGAAGGGCGCGCCCTCCTGCCAATCCTTGGTGTTCGTCACCCGGCGCTCTTCCGTTCCATCGGAGCGCATCACCCAAATGTCCATATTCCCGTCGATCTGACGGCCGAACGTGATCCATTCGCCGTCGGGTGATACTGACACTTCCGCTTCGTAGTATTTGTTGTTAGTGAGGCGCTTCACATTCTTGCCATCAAGATCGGACGAATAAAGTTCGGCCCCTTGGGGATAATTATCGGTGTCCGACCAATTGCCCACAGGCATGTCGATGTTGTCGCGGGTTGAGGTCCATACGACCTTTTTCTGGTCAGGGAAAAAGTACGAACAGGCGTCCTGGCCTCTGTCGTTAACCCGCCATATTTCAGAGCCGTCGTCGGTAAAGATGTATGTCAGGGCGCCACTGGTGCCACGGGCCGTCGGCACGGCATCGGGGTCACGAGTTTGAGCGATGAGGTGCTTGGAATCGGGCGCCCAATAGGCTTCCGCTGCGTCGGGATCGATGGGCACCATATAAGATGGCAATTCTTGAGTATCGGGCATTGAGGTCGGCGGCTTCTCGCCTGCGGCAACAGGATACACCCAGACAAGAGTGGAAACGCCAATCAGCAGGCTAGCCAAACGCGATAAATTCATGGGCTTTCTCCTTACACCAGGTCGAATGGCGACCTCCACTGTGAGTACTCAAATAATGTATCAACACTGATCACTGCCAGGCGTCATAGTCGGGGTCCGCCTGCCAGCCGGCCGGCGGCTTGGCCTTTGGCGGCACGCCCGTATAGTTTTCCGGACCGAGGTTCAGCGAAGAGACATCCATGACATAGGAATAGAGCGCGCGGCTTCCCGGTTCGCTACGTGTAAAGACCATTTTCTTGCCGTCCGGGGAAAAAGCGCCCATGCCGTCCCAACCAGGATTATAAGTCAGACGCACCGGCTCGCCACCGGCCATATCGGCAAGAAACAGCTCCCAATTATTCCCTTCCAGAATACGCACGACCAAAAAGTGCCGCCCGTCCGGCGCAGGGAATGGCGCCCAGTTCGTATCCTGAGTGAAGGTGCGTGGCTGTACGTCACGGGTTGATCCAAGAATCTTCAACGAAAAAATATTCATCGGCAATTGGGTATGTGTTCCGTTTTGCCTGTCCTGTTCCTCCAGCCGCTTTTTTTCACTTTCTTTCCAGGCCCTGAAGATGACCGTTTGGCTGTCGGGCAGGAAGTAAGCCTCGCCTTCCTGCCAGTCCTTGGTAAAGGTGAGCTGCGTCTGCTCCGTCCCGTCCGCTCTCATGCGCCAGAGATCTGCATTGCCATCGATCTGGCGGCCGAACACAATCCAGTTCCCGTCAGGGGAAACGGTAGCTTCCGCGTCGTACCATGCGTTGGTGGTCAGGCGCTGGATATTTCCGCCATCCAGATCTGATGTATAGAGCTCGGCGCCTTGCGGATAATCGGAATCATCAGACCAATTGCCGGGCGGCATATCGTCAAGATGATCACGGGTAGACGTCCAGAGCAGCTTCTTGCCGTCCGGATAAAAGTAAGAGCAGGCATCCATACCGCGGTCATTGATACGGCGGATATCCTCGCCTGTATCCGTAAAGGTATAGGTCAGCGCGCCGCCTACCTTGCCCGCACCTGGGTCCTGGGCGTCCCGGTCCTTGACCTGGGCAATCAGGTGCACGCCGTCGGGGGCGTAATAGGCCTCGCCGTTCTCAGGCAAGTTAGGGATCTTGTACATAGGCAGCTCTTGCGGGACCGCTGTAGAACTCGCGGGTTCCGTTGCATCATCGCACCCCCCGGTTAGCGTTACCGAGGCAAGCAGCAACAAACTCTTACGGTTGAGCGTGTGCATAACGGTCTCCTCTGACACAGTGAGTGAAACACAGGAATCTCGTAATGGCGGCATTCCCTTCAACAGAGTTGTCCTTTGCAGCCTTAACAAGGCCTTAAAGACCACTACTTGGACCATAAGCCTGACCTTGGGCGGGGTTTCTTGACTCAAGGCAAGAGGGCCTGTAATCGCAAAGATAAAGCATCGGACTGTTTCAGCAGATGGCTGTCTCAGGCTATGACCACTTGGTGGAACAGCATCAAGCAAACCTGTTTTGTTGCTGCACTGTTTGCGCAAACACTGGACACTTTAAGGGAAGCGATCACATGTCATATCGTTTAGGGGTCGATGTCGGAGGAACCTTCACGGATCTTCTGCTGATCGACGAATCCACCGGCAACACCCATACGGCCAAAGTTCCCTCCACACCGGAAGATTCCTCCATCGGCGTGCTCAACGGCTTGGAAAAAGTCTGCGCCACCGCAGGCGTTGACCCTCAGAATATCTCCAGCGTCATGCATGGCACCACAGTCGCCACAAACACTATCTTAACGGGAACGGGCGCCAAAGTCGGTCTCGTGACAACAGATGGCTATCGTGACGTTCTTCAAATCGCACGCTCTTATGTTCCGGGTGGTCTTGGCGGATGGATTTTTTACAACAAGTCCGACAATCTGGCGCCGCTGGAATTGACCGTTGAAGTGCCTGAGCGCATGGGCGCCAAAGGCGAAGTGGTGCGGCCGATCGATGAAGACAAAGCTTATGGGGAGATCGCCAAACTCAAAGACCGGAATATTGAAGCGCTGACAATTTGCCTCATCAATTCTTTTGCAAACCCTGCGCACGAGCAACGTCTCAAAGAAATTGCCGAAGAGGTTCTTCCCGGCATCCCCGTTTCGATCTCATCGGATGTCATCCCGGAAATGCAGGAATATGAACGCACGATCACCACAGTGGCGAATTCATATGTGCGTCCCCGGGTGGAAAATTATATCAAGAATTTAAAAACAGAAATTACAAATCGCGTGGGCGATACCAGCCTTGATATCCTGCGTTCGGACGGCGGCCTGTCCACTGCCGATGCGGCTGCGGAATATCCTGTCAACCTGCTGATGAGCGGCCCTGCGGGGGGCGTGTCCGGCGCGCTGTGGATTGCTGACCAGGCCGGATATAAAGATCTCATCACCTTTGATATGGGCGGCACGTCAACCGATGTCTGCCTGGTGGAAAATGGCGAAGCCCTCACCCGCCGCGAAACAACGGTTCATGACGTCACCGTGCGCGCCTCCTCGGTTGATGTCCGCACGGTGGGGGCTGG
>JAJFIO010000280.1 GCA_021774915.1 Alphaproteobacteria bacterium | reverse complement strand
TTTTATGGCATTGAGGCGGCGCTCGTGACGAGCCTGTCTTTTGCGCTTTACGGTATGATCGGGTGGGGCGCCTATATGGACATGGGAAGCTGGAACAAAGACCTTGAAGAAAAAGAAGATCCCCTCATCGATCTTCTGATCCGCCCCATGGCGCCGGGATATTGGCGTGACTTCACGGGCATGGCGCTGGTCTCCTGGCGATGGTTGTCCTTCATCATTTACTTTTACGGATGGTGGGTTTTTCTTGTATGGCCTGCTCTGGCGCTGGCTTTAGCCGGGGCCTACGCCTTTTCGATCAGCACCACGCGGCAGATTGTGCGCGCTGAATATCTGTTCGGCGCCGCTTTGGGGCTGCTGTTTGCCGGAGCCTTGTCATGATTGGCGCCATACTGTCGCTCGTCAACGGCCCCATTTCGAAAATTATCGATAAAGTGGTGCCCGACAAAACTCTGCGTGATGAATTAAAGTATAATCTGGAGCAAGCGGCGCTGGGTCAAGACACTGAGTTTATGAAGGCGGCGAGTGCAATAATCGTTGCCGAGGCTAAAGGGGAAAGCGCGGCGCAGCGCAATTGGCGGCCCCATCTGATGTACCTCATCATGGCGTTGCTCGTCTGGAATGGCGTTGTCGTGCCTCTAATCACAGCCTTCACTGGATCTCAAATTCCGGTGCTCGAAGCCTGGAAGGCCATTCCACCACAAATGTGGACCCTACTGACCACCGGTTTGGGTGGTTATGTCGTGGGGCGTTCAGTCGAAAAGTCGGTGAAGGTCTGGAAAGAAGGTTGAGAATCGGGTTTGCTTAAGGAGATATTTTTCTTCTATTCCGCAGCTTCCGCCGTGCTGGCTTTTCCCGGCCGCATGGGCAAGGGTTTGAGTACCCAGTTTTTCGGATCGGCGCCGCGTGCCGGTGAGGGGATGACCCAGGCGTGCTCCTCATCCCCCTCGATTTGCGCGGAATCGATACGCCAGCCGCGCGCCTCGCACTCTTTAACCTTTTTCCTGAATTCGACCAGATGGGAATCGGCTTCGATCAGAAGTTCTTCCGTTGTGCTTGTTGGCATCTGAAGCGGTTTTACTTTTTTGAGCACCACCTGGTCTTCTTCCATCACATTCACCACGCGCTTGAGGCCGTCTTCATTATGTTCGTCTTCTTTGGCGAAATTGCGCCCATGAATGAAATAGCTGAGCGTTTGGTGTTCATTGAGCGGCGTGTAGGACGAAACGACGAAATGATGCATACCTGGTCTGGGGTACATATCGTTGCGGAAGATCATGCCGGGGAAATGAAACTGGATTTGATTATCCGCATCCCCACGGTCATCGGGAATGTCCTCGCGCCATTTACCTGACTTGGTGACGGGTTTGAAACTATGCCGGGAAAGTGTGTGCCCTGAGCCCACATCGACTTTATAGGGAGGAACGAACTGACTGTCCTGACTCCCAAAGGCCGAATGGACGTGAAAGGCATGGGCCGGGTCGAGGACATTATCGATCGCCCGCACCCAATTGGCTTCGAACAAAAAGACGCCGCTCACGAAGGCATAAGCGTCACTGCCCTTTTGGTGAGCATAATATTCAGGAAATAAATCAGTATCCGGAATTTCCGGCTGAGCTTCACTGGGTAGCTCTCCCAAAAAGGCAAAGATCCACCCCCATTGTTCTTTTACCGGGTAGGAATCTGTGCGTCCCCGTTTTGGAATTTTAGCTTCTGGATGGATTGACGGAATTTCGACGCACGTCCCCGCACCGTCAAAACACCACCCATGATAAGGGCACTGAAGAGTTCCCTCAACGACTTTGCCGTCGCAGAGAGAACCGCCGCGGTGAATGCAGATATTGGTGCAGCAATGAGCCTTACCGACTTTGTCTCTAAAGAGCACAAGGTCTTGCCCCAAAGCGTGAACGCCTTTTGGTTCGGAGCGCAGATCAGAAGATGCCGCAACCACATACCACGTATTGATAAGCATAGACCTTCCCTTCAATGCGCCATCTCTTAGGAGGAGATGGAATCCTAATGTGAAGTATACTGATAATTGCATGAAATCCCAATATAATTTTATCAGATTTCACCCCATGGTGGGGCGTCAACGAAAATTGCCGAAGAGCTGTTTTTCACTTGGCGGCAATGTGCCGCTCTCTAGCACAAGAGGGCTTGCTTGGTATTATGATCCTTCCTCTTCATGCACTGTGACTTGAGAAAATGGCAAAAGGATTTGATATCCCGGCAATGTGATTTGACGGGGTCGGCGCGCAGTCCATAAGTTTATATTTGAAATAATAACACTAAACAAAATATTGAGGGGGTGATCATCATGACAAACGCGCATTTCAGCCGTCGGAACGTGATTGCAGGCGTGGGTGCAGGGGTGCTGGTAGGCGCGCTTCCGGGCTGCGCCACAGCGCCAGAGCGCGTTTTGACAAAAGTCGGGCCTTATTCCAAAAAATTGGCGAAAGTGAATGGTTATCACATGGCCTATGTGGAAGCGGGCAAAGGCGATCCCATCGTCTTTTTGCATGGCAATCCCACTTCATCTTATCTGTGGCGCAACGTCATTCCCTATGCCGAGCCTTATGGCCGGTGTATTGCCCCCGATTTGATTGGAATGGGCGATTCCGATAAACTGAAAGACAGTGGTCCGGGCCGCTACAATTATGAAGAGCACCGGGAGTTTCTGGATGCGCTGCTTGATCAGCTAGACGTCAAAGAGAATGTCACCCTTGTGGTCCATGACTGGGGGTCGGGCTTGGGGTTGGACTGGGCCAACCGTCATCGGGACGTCATCAAGGGGATCGTCTATATGGAATCTCTCTTATTCCCGCCGGAGTCTCAGGAGCAAGTGACGGAGCGCTCCCCCTTCTTCCAGATCTTTTTTGAAGAAAAAGGGATCAAAGGTGTTTTGGAAGACAATATGTTTGTCGAACAGATGCTCATTGGCGGCGCGGAGGGTTATCTGACTGAAGCTGACAAAGCGGCTTATCGCAAGCCGTACCTCAATCCTGGCGAAGACAGGCGGCCGACCCTGACCTGGCCACAGATGGTGCCGTTCGGCGGGGAACCAGAGACAACGTGGAACGCGATCAGTGAGTATTCAGCCTGGCTGCCGCAGACTGATTTTCCCAAACTCTTCATTCAGGCGACCCCTGGCGCCATCATGCGTGGTCCGATCCTGGACTTCGCCCTCAGTTTTAAGAATCAGACCCATGTGACGGTGGAAGGCGGCCATTTTGTGCAGGAAGTCTCGCCCAAGGAAATTGGCGAAGCGCTGGAGGCCTGGCTTAAAACGACAGCCTAAAGGGTTTTTCCTTTGGTTGGGCTTAAGCCATCCCGCTTCACCAATTTGCACGCTAAATCTATTTTTTGACACTTTACTTCTCTTTTTGCATTGCACCAGTAGTCTGCCCGTCATAGGTTTGCGGCGGATTCAAAGGCACTGATTCCGGCGTTAAGCTGGGGTACCCTATTATATTGCACTCTGATTCGAAGGCTTGAAGGTATGAGCGATGTGATCGTCGAATGGCAGCCCTATCTGCTCGACTATCTGCCAATCATCATCTTCTTTGGTATCGCCGTTGCCATGGGACTGGCCTTTCTCGTCCTTGCTTGGGCTATAGCGCCCAGTAATCCCGATTCCGAAAAAGTGTCGGCCTATGAGTGCGGGTTTAATGCTTTTGATGACGCCCGCCTTAAATTTGATGTGCGGTTCTATTTGGTGGCCATTCTCTTCATCATTTTTGACCTTGAAGTAGCATTTCTGTTTCCCTGGGCCGTCTCGCTCGGGGCTTTGGGTGTCTTCGGCTTCTGGTCGATGATGGTGTTCCTGGGCATTTTAACCATCGGCTTCGTTTATGAGTGGAAGAAGGGGGCTCTGGAATGGGAGTAACGCCAAAACCGGATCTTCCCCTTGGCGCGGCCGGAGGGCCGGTTCCTGATGATCCCTTTTATAGCGCCTTGTCTGATGAATTGGCTGATAAGGGGTTTCTGGTTGCCCAAGCCGACGATCTCATCACCTGGGCGCGCACCGGATCTTTGATGTGGATGACTTTCGGACTGGCATGCTGCGCGGTTGAAATGATGCAGGCGGCCATGCCGCGTTACGATTTGGAACGGTTCGGTTTTGCCCCGCGCGCCTCTCCGCGTCAGTCTGATGTCATGATTGTCGCGGGTACACTTACCAATAAAATGGCGCCGGCTCTGCGTAAGGTCTATGATCAGATGCCGGAGCCGCGTTACGTCATCTCTATGGGATCGTGTGCTAATGGCGGCGGTTATTACCACTATTCTTATGCTGTGGTTCGGGGTTGCGATCGCATCGTGCCGGTAGATATCTACGTGCCGGGCTGTCCGCCCACGGCGGAAGCTTTGGTCTATGGTGTGTTGCAATTGCAGAAGAAAATCCGACGAACGGGCAATATTGAGCGCTAAGGGTCTGGGCTGATGGAGAATGAAGCGCTGATCGAACTGGGCGAGCACATAGTCTCGTCACTGGAGCAGGAGGTTTCCGGCTTTCACATCAGCTATGGCGAATTGACTGTCGAAGCCAGGGCGGATCAGATCGTGTCCGTCCTCAACTTTATGAAGCGCGATGCAACCTGCAATTTCTCCACACTGATTGACCTATGCGGGGTCGATTATCCGGCCCGCTCACAGCGGTTCGATGTCGTTTATCACTTGCTTAGTCTTCACCAAAATCAGCGGGTTCGGGTGAAGGTTTCCACCGATGAAGAAACCCAGGTGCCGTCTGTCGTGGAAGTTTATGCGGCGGCGAACTGGTACGAACGAGAAGCCTTTGATCTTTACGGCATCCTGTTTTCTGATCATCCGGATCTGCGGCGGCTCCTCACCGATTACGGATTTGACGGGCACCCGTTGCGCAAGGATTTCCCGCTCACCGGCCATGTCGAGTTACGTTATGACGATGAGCTGAAACGTGTCGTGTATGAGCCGGTCTCGCTCACGCAGGAGTTTCGAACTTTCGATTTCATGAGTCCCTGGGAGGGCGCTGACTATATTCTTCAGGGCGATGAAAAAGCCGACGATACGGGCAAGGAGAGTTAGGGCTAAATGGAGATGAGTCAGACCCGCAATTTGACCCTTAATTTCGGTCCGCAACATCCTGCGGCCCATGGGGTTTTGCGCATGGTGCTGGAGCTTGACGGGGAAGTGGTCGAGCGGGTGGATTCTCATGTCGGCCTGCTTCATCGCGGTACGGAAAAGCTGATTGAACACAAGACCTATTTGCAGGCGATACCCTATTTCGATCGGCTGGATTATGTCGCGCCGATGAATCAGGAGCACGCGTTCACGCTCGCAATCGAAAAACTATTGGGTCTCGAAGTGCCGCCGCGCGGACAATATATCCGTGTACTTTTTTGCGAAATCGGGCGGCTCTTGTCGCATCTACTGAATGTTACCACTCAGGCGATGGATGTCGGCGCCTTGACGCCGCCCCTCTGGGGCTTTGAAGAGCGGGAAAAGCTCATGGTGTTCTATGAACGGGCGTCGGGCTCGCGCATGCATGCCGCCTATTTTCGCCCCGGCGGGGTTCATCAGGATCTGCCCGCCGGTCTGGCTGAAGATATATATCAGTTTTGCGAAACCTTTCCCTCAGTCCTCGCTGACATCGAACAGCTCATCACTGACAACCGCATTTTCAAGCAACGTAATGTGGATATCGGCGTGGTCAGTGCTCAAGAGGCATTTGAGCTCGGCTTTACCGGCGTCATGGTCCGCGGGTCGGGCGTGGCCTGGGATTTGCGCCGCGCGCAGCCCTATGAAGTCTACAGCGATCTGGAATTCGACATTCCTATCGGCAAGCACGGCGATTGCTATGACCGTTATCTGGTGCGCATTGAAGAGATGCTGCAAAGTGTGAGCATCATCAAGCAATGTCTCGATAAAATGCCCGGCGGCCCGGTGGTCAGCACCGATCATAAAATCACGCCGCCACGGCGCGGTGAAATGAAAACGTCTATGGAAGCGCTGATCCATCATTTTAAGCTGTACACAGAAGGGTTTCATGTGCCGGAAGGCGAGGTTTACGCCGCCGTTGAAGCCCCCAAGGGCGAGTTTGGCGTTTATCTGGTGTCAGACGGCAGCAACAAACCCTATCGGTGCAAGATTCGCGCGCCGGGCTTTCCACATCTGGCGGCCATGGAATTTATGGCGAAAGGTCATATGCTGGCCGATGTAGCCGCCATCATCGGTTCGCTGGATGTCGTATTCGGGGAGATTGACCGATGAGTGTGCGTCGCATGGCCAAAGAGCAGCCCGAGAACTTTGCCTTCACACTTGAAAACCTTGAGGTGGCAAAACAGCGGATCGCCAAATATCCGGCGGGCAAGGCGCAAAGTGCTGTCATTCCGTTGATGTGGTTGGCGCAAAAGCAAAATGATGGTTGGGTCAGCGAACCGGCCATGCGGTATCTGGCGGATCTACTGGATATGGCTTTAATCCGTGTTTATGAGGTTGCCACCTTCTACACCATGTTCAATCTCAAACCTGTGGGTAAGTTTCATGTTCAATTGTGCGGCACAACCCCCTGTTGGCTGCGCGGGGCAGACGCTCTGAAGAATGTTTGCGACAAAGTGATTGGGCCTAAAGGGCAGACATCCGAAGATGGCCTGTTTACCTGGAGCGAAGTGGAATGTCTTGGCGCGTGTGTGAATGCGCCTATGGTGCAGATCAATGACGATTATTTTGAAGATTTAAACGCAAAGTCTTTTGAGGAAATTCTGAGCCACCTGCGCGACGGACGGCAGCCGAAACTGGGTTCAGCCCGTGGGCGCACCTCTTCGGAACCTGAAGGCGATCCGACATCACTCACCGAACCCGGGCTTTATGACCCAGCCGTTGCGGCGGTCCCGGTCACCTTTACGCCAACGCCCGCCCCAGAATCGGGGGAGAAGTAATGCTTGCAGATAAAGACCGCATCTTCACGAATCTTTATGGCCTTCAGGATTGGCGCTTGGAAGCGGCAAAAGCGCGCGGTGCCTGGAACGGCACGGCCGATATCATCCGTATGGGACCTGAATGGATTGTCGAACAAGTTAAGGCGTCGGGCCTGCGGGGCCGGGGTGGGGCGGGGTTTCCCACCGGTCTGAAATGGTCATTCATGCCAAAAGAAATCGGCGAACGCCCGCATTATCTTGTGGTCAATGCTGATGAGTCGGAGCCTGGCACCTGCAAAGACCGTGAGATCATGCGCCACGATCCACATCTGTTTATTGAAGGTTGTCTGGTGGCTAGCGCCGCCATGCGGGCGCACACCTGTTACATCTATGTGCGCGGCGAATATATCGCCGAGCGCAACCGCTTGCAGGCTGCCATTGACGAAGCCTATGCTGACGGGCTTGTGGGGCCCAAGGCGTGCGGCACGGACTGGGATTTCGATATCATCGTTCACCACGGGGCAGGCGCCTATATCTGCGGGGAAGAAACCGCTCTGCTGGAAAGTCTGGAAGGCAAAAAAGGCCAGCCGCGGTTAAAGCCGCCCTTTCCGGCGAATGTGGGTCTCTATGGAGCGCCGACCACAGTCAATAATGTGGAAAGCATCGCCGTGGCGCCGACCATTATCCGCCGGGGCGCTGTCTGGTTCGCCGGTCTGGGGCGGCCGAACAATGCCGGCACAAAGTTGTTCTGCATTTCCGGTCACGTCAACCGTCCGTGCAATGTCGAAGAGGAAATGAGCATTCCTTTGCGTACCTTGATCGACACCCATGCGGGGGGTGTGCGCGGGGGGTGGGATAATCTCAAAGCGGTCATTCCCGGCGGCTCGTCAGTGCCGGTGATTCCGAAAGAGATCTGCGACAATGTGTTGATGGATTTCGACGCCCTGAAAGAGGTGCAATCGGGGCTGGGCACGGCGGCGGTCATCGTCATGGACAAGTCCACTGATATGATTAAGGCCATCGCGCGCCTTTCATATTTTTATCGTCATGAATCGTGCGGCCAGTGCACGCCTTGTCGCGAGGGCACGGGTTGGATGTGGCGGGTGATGGAGCGCATGGTGCGGGGTGAAGCTGAACTGTCTGAAATCGATACTTTGCTGGAAGTCTCTTATCAGATTGAAGGCCACACCATTTGCGCGCTGGGCGATGCAGCTGCCTGGCCGGTGCAGGGGCTCATCCGCCACTTCCGCCCTGAAATTGAAGAACGGATCAATTCATACCGCAAAAGCAGACCGGTCCCGGTCAGCACGGCAGCGGAGTAAGCAAAAGAATGCCTAAACTCACCGTTGATGGAATTGAAGTTGAGATCGAGCCCGGCGCCACGGTGTTGCAGGCGTGCGAGCAGGCGGGGTCTGAAATTCCGCGCTTCTGCTACCACGAACGCCTGTCGATTGCAGGCAATTGCCGCATGTGCCTGGTGGAAATGGAAAAGGCGCCCAAGCCCATCGCTTCTTGCGCCATGCCAGCGGCGGACGGCATGAATATCTTCACCAACACTGCGCTGGTGAAAAAGGCGCGCGAAGGGGTGATGGAATTCCTGCTGATCAATCACCCGCTGGATTGCCCGATTTGCGATCAGGGCGGGGAGTGCGATCTTCAGGATCAGGCCATGGCTTATGGCGGTGATCGCACGCGCTATGCGGAAAACAAACGTGCTGTCGAAGACAAATATATGGGGCCGCTGGTCGCCACGGTGATGACGCGCTGCATCCAATGTACGCGCTGCGTACGCTTCATCACGGAAGTGGCGGGGGTGACGGATCTTGGTCTTATTGGCCGGGGCGAAGATGTTGAAATCACCACCTATCTGGAACAGTCCATGCGCTCGGAACTTTCGGGCAACGTCATTGATCTGTGTCCGGTTGGGGCGTTGACATCCAAACCTTATGCGTTCACGGCGCGTTCCTGGGAGTTGAACAAGACCGAAAGCGTGGACGTGATGGACGCCGTGGGATCTAGTATTCGTGTCGATTCCCGTGGCCGCGAAGTGATGCGCATTCTGCCGCGCCTCAATGAAGATGTGAACGAAGAATGGATTTCCGACAAGACGCGGTTTATCTGGGATGGTCTGCGCACGCAGCGTCTGGATACGCCCTATGTCAGAAAAGATGGCAAATTGCATGCCGCGACTTGGGCTGAAGCTTTCGCCGCTATTGCTGATAAAATAAAGGCAACGAAGCCGGAGCGTATCGGCGCTATCGCCGGAGATCTGGCCTGTGCGGAATCCATGAAAGCGTTGAAAGATTTGATGGCTGCTTTGGGCAGTCCGAATCTCGATTGCCGCCAGGATGGTGCCAAAATTGGATATGGACCGCGCGAAGGTTATCTCTTCAACACCACTATCGCCGGGATAGAAGACGCGGACGCAATTCTCCTGATCGGAACCAATCCGCGCTGGGAAGCCTCTCTCGTGAATACGCGCATCCGCAAACGCTTTGTGCGCGGCGGGGTCAGCATCGGCGCCGTCGGGCCGCATGTGGATCTCACCTATGACGTGGACTGGCTGGGGGCCGGGCCGCAAACCTTGTCGGAAATTGCCGACGGCACGCATGCTTTCGCCAAAGTGCTGCGGGGTGCCAAGCGACCGATGTTGATTGTCGGCATGGGGGCGCTCACCCGCGAGGATGGAGCGGCCGTTCTAGCCGCCGCCGCGCATATTGCGCGCGACATGGGGCTGGCGGTTGCCGCTTCCGGCGAGCAAGAAGAAGGGTGGAACGGATTTAATGTTCTACACACTGCCGCCGCGCGGGTGGCGGGCCTTGATCTTGGGTTCATGCCTGGGCCCAAGGGGCGCGATGTTGCCGGAATGATCGCAGGCGCTGAGGCCGGCGACATGGATGTGCTCTATCTTTTAGGGGCGGATGAACTGCCGACAAGCGATCTGGGCAAGGCTTTCGTGATTTATCAGGGCAGCCATGGGGACCAAGGCGCACATCGGGCGGATGTAATACTGCCGGGCGCGGCTTATACCGAAAAGAGCGCCATCTGGGTCAACACTGAAGGTCGGGTTCAGCTTGGGGAGCGGGCGATTTTTCCACCGGGAGAGGCGCGGGAGGATTGGACTATTGTACGGGCGCTGTCGGATGTTCTGGGTTTAAGCCTGCCCTATAAAAATTTGACAGAGCTGCGCAGCGTCATGCGCGCTGCGGCGCCGGAACTGGGCACTGTGGATTATGCCCCCGGCGGTGACAACGTGTCTTCTGTCACTTGGGCTAATATCGGTATTCCGGGTGCCTTGTCGGATGCGCCGTTTGAGTACGCGGTCAAGAACTTTTATTTCACCAATCCCATCGCCCGGGCGTCGAAAACCATGGCGGAATGCAGCGCACTGTGTCTGACCGGCGATGTAAAACCACAGGCGGCGGAGTGAATCAATGATATCAGCACTCCTCGATTATTTTTTTCATGTCACCCTATCTGTGGAGTGGGCATTCTTTTGGGATAAGCTCGCGCATATTCTCGTGCTGGTGATCGTTCTTCTGGTGGCGCTGGCTTTTTTATTGCTGGCGGACCGGAAAATCTGGGCGGCGGTTCAGTTGCGCCGCGGCCCTAATGTGGTG
>JAJFIO010000279.1 GCA_021774915.1 Alphaproteobacteria bacterium | reverse complement strand
ATGAATCTGGTCAAAGGTTTGATCCCCTTTTTCCGTATGACAAGCATTTAAGTGATTCAAAGGGCTACAATGAAAAACTCAGTTCTCAACGACGCATTCTTCAAAGGATTTGAAAGTTCCATTCTTCCTGTAGAAGAGGCCGAAACGTTGCCACCGGAATGTTACACAGATGCGGATTTCTATGAATTCGAAAAGGAAGCCATCTTCAATCACGAATGGTTGTGTCTTGGCCGGGAGGAGTGGGCAAAAAATCCAGGAGACTACTTCACTTCATCAATCATCGGCGAACCCATCGTGGTGGTCCGTAACAGTGATGGTGTATTAAAGGCTCTGTCGTCGGTTTGCCAGCACCGTGCCATGCTCGTGGCGGAAGGCAGCGGGAACACGCGCGGCTTTGTATGCCCCTATCACCACTGGTCTTATTCGCTTGACGGCAAGCTGGTGGGCGCGCCGGCGATGTCGAAGACCTGTAATTTCGACAAGAGCCGCTTCAGTCTTCCAGAGCTAAAACTCGAAGTGTGGCTTGGGTTTGTGTTTATCAATTTTGATCACGATGCGGCGCCTCTGGCGCCGCGGCTTGAGGTCATTGCCGATTTGCTGGAGCCCTATGACATCGCCACTGCGACTGGACCGCGGCCGGAACCCTCTGAGCAATATCAATGGAACTGGAAGGTGATGTTCGAGAACAACAATGACGGGTATCACGCCAGCCGTTTGCACGGCGGGCCCCTGCATGATTTTGTTCCCAGCGGTCTGGCGGCTTTCCCCACTGATCTGCCTGCCGACACAGCAGGCTATTACCGCACCAACGCTACACTGCATCCTGATGCCGCTTTCAATCCCACTCAGAAGGCCGTCTTTCCGATTTTCCCTAAACTGACGGATGAGGGTCGCAAGCAGGTTCTTTTTGCCAATATGCCGCCGACCCTGTCCCTTGTGATGACCACTGATTCGGTGATTTATCTGATTTTACGCGCTGATGGTCCAGAGACGCTGGAAATGGACTTTGGCAGCCTTTATGCGCCAGGGGCCATGGAGGAGCCTGGCTTTGATCTCAAACTGGCGATGTGTGATGCGGCGGTGGGCAATATTGTCGACCAGGACTGGCATGTGGATGAGTTGGTGCAGGTGGGATTGAGATCGCGCTTTGCCACGCGCGGGCGTTATTCCTGGCAAGAAGGCGCACAGCAAGAGCTGAACAGTTGGCTGGTTCCCCGCTATCGCGCCTGTTGGGATCAGTTAAACAAAAGCAAAAATTAGAGTGGGAGCAGACGGGTGAGCGCTGATCCAAGAATGCCCGTGGTCTTTTTTGGCCATGGCAGCCCGACTAATGTGCTTGAAGACAATGTGTCGACACAAGCGTGGGCCCGTATCGCCCAAAACGTTGGCAAGCCCAAGGCCATTTTAAGCATCACCGCCCATTGGTGCACCAACGGCACGGCGATTACCGCCATGGATAACCCACGCACTATACATGATTTCGGCCGTTCTCTTCCTGCTGAGATGTTCGATCTTCAATATCCAGCACCGGGATCTCCAGCCCTGGTTGAGCGGATCAGCAACGTGTTGGCTCCCATGCCGGTTCAGCGTGATCAGTCATGGGGGCTGGATCATGGTACCTGGGCGATATTGTACAAAGCCTATCCGCAAGCTGATATTCCCGTGGTGCAACTTTCCATGGATGCCTCTAAGCCGACTTCCTGGCATTTTGACGTGGGCCGGCGTCTGCGGTTGCTCCGCGATGAAGGTGTGCTCATTATGGGGTCAGGCAATATCGTTCATAGTCTGGAAATGATGGACTGGGATCCCCGCTCTAAGCCTTACGATTGGGCCATTCGTTTCAATGACTTGGTCAAAGACGCCATCGTCCGCAATGATCCTCAAAGTCTCTTTGATTTTCAGGCCCTGGGGCAAGATGCCGTGCTTTCTATACAAGGCCCGGAACACTATTGGCCGTTATTTTATGTTCTGGGTGCACGCCATGATGACGACCGCGTCATGTTTGATCCTGATTTTATTCAGTATAAGTCGCTCAGCATGGTGAGCGTTACTCTTGATAGCCGCCCCCCGGCTTGATTTTTTCGCCACCTCGTTTCCCTTTAATCTGAACCCTAGGCTACAAACAGCCTGTGACATGATTGCCGAAGTGTCGTAGAACATTTGTGCTTTACAAGATCTTTAAGGACCGGGTGACGGTGCGCGCTTTATGAAAGCTTGGCAATTATCAACGGAATCGTTTCGGCAAGAGGAACGCCGCGAGGTGTGGCGCGATGCCATGCGGCGTTTGTGTTTGCCTATCGGCGAGATCGGCGAAGAGGAATTCTATGGAAGTCTCTCCTGCCTGATTTCTCCTCTCGGTATCGAGTTTGCTCTCATTGAGGGGGGCGCGCAGGAGATTTCTGGCCGCTATCTCGATCAGCCCGCGGCCATTTGGCTCGTCCTGCTTCTGGAGGGCGATGCGTTGCTGACCGATGGCGACCGGCAAGTTAAACTGATTCCGGGCGACATGATCTATGGTCCCACGGGGGTGGAAGCGACTCTCAGGTTTTCATCGAACTTTCGTCAGATCTATATCAAGGCGCCCCGTCTGGCGCTTAATCCGCGGCTGATTTTTCCGCTGTCCCTGGAGCTGGGTTACCTGTCAGGGCAAAAGGGAATCGATCATGTCTTGTCGGGGATGTTGCGCTCATTGGCCGACGTTCTTAATAATATTACGGCTGAGCAACTTCGGCCAATAGAGTTGGCGTTTACCGAATTTCTGATCACTAGTCTGGCAAGTGAGAGGAATGCTTTTTCTCTTGGTGGGGCTGCCGGCGCCCGTGAAGCTCATCTTCATAGAATATGCCAAACCATCGAAACCCGGCTTGGCGATCCTGATCTCAATCCTGGCCGGATCGCCGAAGAGCATGGCGTGTCACAGCGGTATTTGCAAAAACTTTTCACAGTGGCCGGGAAAACGTTCACCAACTATGTGCGAATACGCAGGCTTGAGCGCTGCAGAGCAGATCTGGTCAGTCCGCTTTATGCACAACTGTCTTTGTCAGAAATCTGTTTTCGTTGGGGGTTTAATGGTTCGGCTCACTTCAGTCGCACTTTTCGTGACCAATATGGCATATCACCCCGTGAGTACCGCCGTCAGCATACGACTGATGAATAGTCATTTTGTCATTTTCTTGCACATCAGAAAGGTCCGGAGATCATTATGATTAAAGGCATAGATTTTCACTATGAGGGGGCGCATATTTTTGTGACCGGTGGCTCGAATGGCATTGGCCGCGCCATTGCAGAAGGTTATCGGGATGCGGGCGCGCATGTTGTGATTACCGGGCAGCGGTCTTCAGCACAGGATTATGATCATGATCTGACCGGACTCGATTATAGACAATTGGATGTCACAAATCATGCTCAGATTACTGATGTGCTGGGGGCTTTAAAACAACTTGATATTGTGATCAACAATGCAGGTGGTCACCAGTATATTCATGAAAGTGAATGGGATCCTTCAGGATTTGACGGGGCGTATGCCGTCAATCTTTCGAGCGTTTTTCATATCAATCACGAAGCGCTCGGTAAGTTAAGGGAAAGTGATTTTCCCGGCGGTGCTAGCACAATTAGCATCGCGTCGAGTTCGGCTTATGCCGGTTATGAACCGGCGCCTGGGTATAGTGCGGCCAAAGCGGCCATGATCCAGCTCACCAAATCCTATGGGGTCACGTGGGCAAAACATGGGATCAGGGCCAATGCTGTCTCACCAGGACTTGTGGATACCAATCTAACAGCGACTTATCGAGATTCTGTCGATGCTACAGTAGCAAAAATCCCACTCGCCAGAATTGGGCAGCCGGTTGATGTGGCGGCCGCCGTCTTGTTTCTCACCTCTCCCGCTGCTTCTTGGATCACCGGTCAGACTTTGGCCGTTGACGGCGGACTGACCATTTCAAGATAAATATGTAGGCCACTAAGTCTTAAGCTGTGGATCAGGAGCGCTCTTTACGTCACGTTGACGATATGGGGTAAATGCTTCATTGTATCGATAGTAATAATAGCATTTCGACAGACAAAACGCGCATGGTCAATTATGTGCAAATCTGGTGCGTGTGGGGAACGTTGTGGGATGATCACTGACGCATGGCGGGGATGGACGCAGTTTGCACTGGTCAGCGCCTTTTTCTTTTTTATCACCGGGTCAACGTTCACGTCTTTTGGAGTGGTTCTTCCCTTCATGATTGAGGAGTTATCCTGGAACTGGTCTGAGGCCGGGTTCGGATTTTCTCTTCTGGCATTGATGGTCGGTCTTTTCGGGGCAGTGCCGGCCTGGACGATAAAGAAATTCGGCATCGCAGCCACCTTTGCTATTGGGGGGGCGCTTATGACGGTTGGGTTTGTTTTTCTCGCCCTTACCGCAGATCTTGATCAATATTTCATTGGAACTGCTTTGCTCGGAATTGGGTATTCGCTGTGCGCCATCGTGCCGGGTGTTCATATTATTTCAAGCTGGATGCCTGAAAAGCGATCAGTTGCCATTGGCGCCTATTTGACCATTGGGGGCTTAGGGGGTGTGGCTGGCCCTCTCATCGTCACCAGTATTGTCGCCGTAGCGGATTCGTGGCGTATGCATTGGTGGGTGATGGCGGGAACGATCACAGTGCTCATGCTGCTCGCAATTGTGCTGGTGAGAGATAAATCCGGAGCGAGCGGAGTTGTTCTTCGGGATGCCAAGCCAGAAGAGGAAAAAAGTTCCGCACGTGTTTTTAAAACAGAAATTGAATGGCGTTTTCGCGAGGCCGTGCGTACACCGCAATTCTATATCATAGTGTCCGCGTTCACCATGACCATGCTGGTTGGGTTGACCGTCAACTCTTGGGCGGTGACGCATATGGGGACGCTGGGGGTGTCCGCCGTTATTGCAGCTGGGGCGCTGAGCGCCCATGCAGCGGTCAACTCTTTCTCACGCGCTTTAGGCGGCATGCTGTCAACACGTATTGACCCTAAATGGCTGCTGGTGGCGGCTCTCATATCAGAGGTCCTGGGGTCACTTGCGCTTGTGGTTGCAGATAATTCGATCGCCATTGCGCTGTTTGCATTTGGAGAAGGTTTTGGTTTTGGCATGTGCCTTTTCGCCACGACAGTTTTAATGGTGAATTATTTCGGTAAGGGCGAGGCGCCAATCATTTTGGGAACGATGCACACAGTGGCGACTCTGGCAATGATCGGACCAATGCTGGGTGGATTTATTGCGGATAAACTGGGTAGTTTTGCCCCGGTATTTCAGGGCTATGCTGTCATCCTTTTAGCTATGATTGTTGTTGCCGTATTGATGCGCCCCCCCCAGTATCAGAAAGCCTGAACAACAACTTCAAGCGAGCCTTCTGTATTTACCGGCATGGAAAATTATTGGATCCACCGACCGGTAATCCATATCGAGTACCCGTCCTACCAAAATCACATGGTCGCCGCCTTCATAGCGGTGTTCGACCTTGCATTGAAAACGCGCGCAATATTCACGGAGCAAAGGCAGCTTGCCAATGCCTGTGTCATAGTCGATGCCCTCAAATTTATCTGGTCTGTCGCCGGAAAAATGCTGTGAGAAGTTTTTTTGATCGTGTTGCAAGATGTGGACAGCAAAATGATCGGATTCAACGAAATCCTCCGCGATGTCGTGAGCGCGATTCACACTCCACAGGACCAAAGGCGGGTCCAAGGACACTGAAGCAAAACTGTTCACGGTCAAGGCGATGGGTTTGCTTTGGCGGTCTATCGTCGTGACCACAGTAATGCCGGTAGCAAAAGCGCCCATGGCGTTGCGGAATTCTCTGGCGTCTATGTCACTCATAATGTTTAATTCCTCAGTGTATAAAAGTACTTGCCTATAGAATATATTGCTGCATCATGAGCAAGTGCGCGTGCGCGCTCGTTAAAGACTTGAATGATAGTACAAGTTTATGGTTTTAAAGAGAATTGTACAAAATCTTGATGTATGATTGAAAATTATGCTTAGGCTGACAAGCAAGTGTTGGTCAAGATTCCCTTCAGATTTGTGAGAAGTTCAATTCATGACTGACTCTGAAAGAAAATATAAAGTCCATCCCGAAAAGCAGCGCTGGACTCACCTTGCGCTACACGTCAATGATATAGATAAATCCGTTGACTGGTATTTGAAGCATACGCATTTTAACATTCTGGATCGAAGGGAAGATGAAGATTCCCGTGCCGCCTGGTTGGGGGACAGCTCGCTGGTTCATGATCCTTTCATATTGGTGCTCGCCCAGTTTCTTGAAGGCAAGGATCCCTTCGCGCCGGTGGAGCACCCCATTCTTGCTCCCTTCAATCATATTGGAATAGAGGTCACCGAGCGCCATATGATTGATGACATAGCGGCGGCGGCGAAGGAAGAGGGCTGCCTTGCATTGGGTCCCATGGAACGACCGGCGCCTGTCGGTTATATCTGTTTCATTAAAGACCCCGATGGCAATACTATTGAATTCTCTTTCGATCAGGGTGTTTATGAAAAAGCCAAAGAAGTTTGGGGCGACAAGGCTGTCTCATAAGATTATGGTGATCCTTACTGTGCCTCTTCATACATTTTTCCCATTTTCATCAGATGGTGTTCGCCCACTGTGATTGGTTTGTATTTGGGAGGCGTGTTGGCATCCCGGCACGATGGAAAACATTCGACGCGGGCGTCTTGATTGGGAGTGTGAAAGAATACAGCGGACTGTCGGCGGGTGGTTTGATCGGTAGAGGTTTCGGGATTTGCAACTCTGTGTAATGTGGAAGTCCATCGGTCATTCGTCCATCTCGCCATCATGTCACCTATGTTGATGACGAAGGCGTCTGCCGGGGCGTCAACTTCCACCCATTTCTGCGCGGCGGTTTTAACTTGAAGCCCGCCGGGCGCAGCCCAATCGGAGTGAACGATGGTCAGGCTGCCAAAATCCGTGTGTTCCCCACCTCGCAATTGTCCCTGTTTTGGTTTTTTCAGCTGGTCGGGATAATTAAAAAGAGCGAGATTGCTCGCATGGTGTGACAGCACCGGTTCGAAAAAATCTATTGGCAATTCCAATGCCACAGCAAAAATCTGCATCATCCGAGCCCCCAGTGCGGACATGGCGTAATAATAAGTTGTCCAAACTTGACGGAACGCTTCGATCTCAGTCGGAAAATTTATCTGGTAACCCAGGTCTTTGACCGCTTCTCTCCTAAAGAAACTGTCTCCGGTTTCAATATCCGGCCGACAAGAGGCGAATGCCTCGCGCAAATCGGGCGCTGCTTCATGCTTGTCCAGGCTATAAGCCAGGCTGGACGATTCCATGGGGTTATAGCCGTAATAAGTCTCTCCTTTGGCTGTATATTTGAGCTTTATACTTTCGGGTAAATCGAAGAAACGCCGCCCCATCTCATCTAAATCATCCGTTATTTTCGAAGCAATACCATGGCCCGTGATGACCAGAAATCCGATCTCGCGACACGCGCAATCAACGTCACGCGCGATGGCGCGACTCGCATCATCAATATTCGAACTAAATCTGGAAATATCGAGAATAGGGATCAGTTGAGATCTCATTGTGCGATCCTGGATGGAAACGATGAAGTTTCGATTATAAGTATTGCCTTGCTCACAGCATGGGAAATTTTGCCTTGTCAGGCAGCCCTGAACGCGCGGTGATGGACTCGCCCATGGCTTGCGCTTGCGACCACAGCCGGTCTTCATCCAGCGTGACGCAATGCCCGTTTTCGACAACCACCGCGCCGTCGACGATCACGGTGTGTACGCCCCGCCCATCTGCGGACCAGACCAATTGATTTATGACGTTGAGCAAGGGGCGCCATTCCGGCCTGTCGGTATCGTGCAGCACGATATCGGCCTTCTTGCCCGCTTCCAAAGTTCCGATTTGATCTTCCAACAATAAAGTGCGGGCGCCGCCCAGCGTCGCCATTTCAAAAGCGGTCTCGGCAGGGAACATCTGGGGGTCCGTGCGGGCGTCCTTGAACAATCCGGCCACTAGATACGTAGCGCGCATCAGATCGGAATAATTGGATGCATTGTTGCCGTCAGTGCCGATCGACACATTGATGCCTTTCTCGACCATCTCCGGAAATTTGCCAACCTGGGTAATGCCGTAGCTCACTTTTAGCGCTGTTGTGGGGCAATGCGCCACGGACACGCCGGCATCTGCCATCAATTCGATTTCCTGG
>JAJFIO010000278.1 GCA_021774915.1 Alphaproteobacteria bacterium | reverse complement strand
TTGCTAAACCAAGTCAAGCGCTGGCGCCTCTTGCGTCTCACGCTGCTGGGCTTCCCAGAGACGTGCATAAAGTCCGCCTTGCTCCAGCAGTTGAGCATGGGTGCCCTGCTGGGCGACTGCGCCATTATCCAGAACGAGAATTTTATCGGCGTCGGTGATGGTCGATAGGCGGTGGGCGATCACAATGGTGGCGCGTCCGCGCGAAACCTCTTTCATGGCTGTCAGGATGCTTTTTTCCGTGACCATATCGAGAGAGCTGGTCGCCTCGTCGAAGACCATGACTTTAGGTTGTTTGACAATGGCGCGGGCGATGCCAACCCTCTGTTTTTCCCCGCCCGATAATTTCAAGCCCCGTTCGCCGACGGATGTATCCAATCCTTTGGGGAGTTTAGTAATGAATTCTGTCAGGTGTGCCTGGTCAATGGCCTCCTGCACTTCCTGTTTGCTTGCGTCCAGCCTTCCATAGGCGATGTTATAATAAATGGTGTCATTGAACAGCACGGTATCTTGCGGCACCACGGCGATGGCCTGACGCAGCGAGTGTTGGCTAAGATTGCGGATGTCCTGATCATCAATGCGGATCTGGCCATCCGTAACGTCAAAAAACCGAAACAGCAGGCGCACAATCGTGGATTTTCCCGATCCGGTTGAGCCGACAATGGCCACCCGTTCGCCCGGCTTCACTGTAAAGCTGACATCATCCAAAATGGCGCGATCTTTATCGTAAGAAAACCGTACATGATCAAAGGTCACTTGGCCTTTGGGCTGGTTGAGGTTTCGCGCCTCTGGCTTATCCAGCACATCCGGGGCTTTGCCCAGCAGGCTGAACACCTGTTCCAGGTCAATGAGAGACTGCTTGACCTCCCGGTAGAGCATGCCCAGAAAACTTAAGGGGATGAAGAGTTGCAGCATATACGTATTAACTGCGACAAACCCGCCGAGTGTCATCGTGCCCGCTTGTACGTCAAAGGCCGCCATCAACATGACCACACTGGCCCCGAGGGTGATGATAACGCCTTGGCCGGTATTGAGAAGGGCGAGAGAGGATTTGGAGCGCACGGCGGCGTCCTCATAATGGGTGAGTGAGCGGTCAAGCCGGCTGACTTCGCGTCGTTCGTTGCCGAAATATTTCACGGTTTCATAATTGATCAGCGCGTCGATGAGCTTGGTGTGTGCATCGCCGTCGGACATGTTCATCTCTCGGCGGAATTTTACTCGCCAATTAGTGACGGACAGCGTGTAGATCACATAGGCAGCGGTGCTGATGAAGGTCACGAGAGCATAAGTCCAGCCGAACAGGAACCAGAGGATTGAGCACACGAACAGAAATTCGATGACGGCCGGCATGGTGCGTAACACCACCATGGTCAGCAGCATATCGATGGCCCGGGCCCCCCGCTCGATCATGCGGCTGAGTGCGCCGGTTTGGCGATCAAGATGGAATTGCAGACTTTGATCTTGTAAATGATCGAACACCTTTACTTGCAATTGCCGCACGGCCCGTTCAATCACCCGCGAGATAATAGCGTCCTGAAACTGGGTAAACGCGACCTGGATGATCCGCACACCGCCATAAGCGAGAATCAGTCCAACCGGAACCAGGATCAAAGTGGTGACGTCATTGGATAACCGGTCCACGGCTTCCTTATAGAGCAGAGGTACGGTGACCGTGGCGATCTTGGCGCACAGAACAAAGGCGAGCGCGATCACAACGCGGGCTCGGAGTGACGGCTGATCCTTGGGCCACAAATAGGGGAGGAGCTTCGCAATCACGGTAAAATCGGTGGGGCCGCTCGAAGTCTCAATGCTACGGCTGTGATGGGGAACCATGGGCTCGTTGTTCCTGTATCGTTATTAAAATAAAACAGACATGTGTAGCATAAAACATTCTGTCCGCCGGGAACAGAAATGCCTCACGGCCAGAATGTGGAAGAAGGAAAAATGGTGCCGCCGGAAAGAATTGAACTTTCGGCCTCGCCCTTACCAAGGGCGCGCTCTACCACTGAGCTACGGCGGCGCAGGTAAACCTGAGGCTCTATAGCGCAAGCGTTCGCTATTGGGAAGAGGCAGAAAAAGGTGCTCGGGTGGCCAGGTATCATGGTTGAGACCATGAAATCGCCGCAAAAGGTCCATAGAATGGGCTTAAGGATCACGAACCTTGACCGGGCAGGCGCGATCCTTACGATGGCCTGAGAATCTCTCAGCCATATAAAAAGCCATCTAGGCAAAGGGATCGAACACAAAAAGGCGCCAGCGCATATGACAACCAGTACACCAGGGGCAAAGCCCAAGGCGGGAGAAACGGCGCGGACGCAGCCAACCAAACAAGAGCGGCTGTCGCAAGCATTGCGTCAAAACCTGCAACGCCGAAAGGCGCAGCAGCGCGCACGCAAATCAAGCGCTGATCAGCGCACACCACACTCATAAAGCAGCCCGAACCCATGGATCGTATTCGTATTCGAGGCGGCAGGCCGCTGGAGGGGGAGATTCGGATCAGCGGCGCGAAAAACGCGGCCCTGCCTCTGATGGTGGCATGTCTGCTCAGTGATGAACCGTTGAAGCTCCTCAACATTCCGCACCTGGCCGATATTACGCAGCTTGCCAGCTTGTTGGCCCAGCTTGGGGTTGA